>JBGOUJ010000016.1:0-30959 GCA_041477005.1 Terriglobia bacterium
ACCTACCAGGACTCCTGTCACCTCGCCCACGGCCAGCGCGTCCGCCTGCAGCCCCGCCGGCTGCTGGAGGCCGTGCCCGGCCTGCAGTTCCGCGAGCTGCCTCTCTCCGACCTCTGCTGCGGCTCGGCCGGCGTTTACAACGTCGAGCACAACGACCTGTCCATGAGCCTGCTCGAGAAAAAAATGCAGATGGCCGCCGCCACCGGCGCCGATACCATCGTCACCGCCAACCCTGGCTGTCTGCTCCAGCTCCGCGCCGGCGTCGAGATGTTCGGCCGCGGCCAGCGCGTTCTTCACGTCGTCGAAATCCTCGACGAGGCCTATCGCAAGCTCTGATCCGTACTAGAACCCCCTTTCCTAGAAGATCCAGTACCATGGTTTCAAAAGTGTGGAATTGCAATTTGTCTGGTGACAAGCCCGGCGTTCTGAGCGAGAATCTTGCTTTAGCCGCACCGACACTCTGTGGCCGACATCGCGTACCCTGAACCGCTCGACGCCCGCGCGGCCGAGCGTCTGGCGGCAAACTTCGCCCGCGTAGACCGCCGGCTCTCCGTCCAGAGCGAATCCATCACAGCTCTGCTGTTGGATACCACGGCGCGCAACATCGAGCTCCTCGGCGCCCTCACGGGTCTGCTGGCGCCCCCCCCCAAGCCCCGCGCGCTCTTTGCACCCATCGCTCCGGCCATTCCTCTTCCCGCGTTCGGGCCCGCCACGGTAGCGGCCGCTCCGCGAGTGCGCTGGCACATGGCGGCCCTGGCGGCGCTGCTGTTGTGCGGCCTGACGGGCGCTGCCGTATGGCGCGCGCCGCTGGCCGCCATCAGGACTGAGAAGATCGGGAATCCGCCGGCGCCCGCGCCGGTCTCCCTCTCCCTCTCCGGGCGCGTCGAAGACAGCGCGACCGGCCTTCCGATCACCGGCGCCCGGGTGTCGTACGGGGGCGCGCCCGTCGCGACCGACGCCGAAGGCAGCTTCCACTTCGAGCGCGGGGCCCGTCAAACGCCGATCTTTGTGAAGGCCCCCGGATACCGCCAGGCCGCGGTCTCGTCAATCGACTCGAAGGTCGTCGTTCGCCTGGAGCCGATCGAAGTCCGCGCTCTCTACCTCAGCCGCGAAACCCTGGCCCGCTCCGATTTCAAGGATCTGCTCGCGCTGGTGCGCGGAACCGGCTCGAATGCGGTGGTCCTGGGCGTCAAGAGCGATAAAGGCTATTTGGCTTTGCCCGTCGACCATCCACTGGCCCGCCGCAGCGGCGCTCTCGACGGCGCGCCCCTCACCAATCCGCAGAAGGACATCGCCCGCTGGAAGGCCGCGGGCATTTACACCATCTGCCTGCAGGCCGTCTTCAAAGATGATCTGACCGCCACCGTCAAGCCCGACCTGGCGCTGCGCGGTCTGGTCACGAAGCGCGTCGTCCGCGATGCGGTAGGGGTGGCCTGGGTCAATCCGGCCGCCGCCGAGGTCCGGGAATACAATCTCCAGGTCGCGAAGGCAGCCGCCGCCGCCGGCTTCGACGAGATCCTGTTCGACTTCATCCGCTTCCCGGCCGAGGCGGCCAGCCAGGAAGGGCTGAACGCCCGGGAAGAGCGCCGGCGCCTGGAGGTCGTCACCGGGTTCCTCCGCGACACCGCTTCTGCTGTTTCTACCTATAACGTTTACCTCAACGCCAGTATGTTCGGCTCGGTCTGTTCCAGCACCCAGATCGGGGCGATCGGCCAGCGGCTGGAGGAGTTCGCCTCGGCCCTCGACTATGTTTCACCAATGCTCTACCCTTCGAGCTTCCACCGGCCCGGCCACGGTCCCTCGCCTCTGCTCAACCCCTACCGGCTGATTGCCGGGAACCTCGAAGCGGCGGCCCGCCGCCTGGGCGGCGCCCGCCCGCGGTTGCGCCCCTGGCTCCAGAACTTCACCGAGCCGCCGCTCACCGCCGGCGCGCTTCCGGCCGAGCCGATTCGGGCGCAGGCCCAGGCCGCCCGAGACGTGGGGGCCAGCGGCTGGATGTTCTGGAACAGCCAAGGCCGGTACGAGCACACCAGCGAAGCGCTTCGCTCCCTCGACCGCAGGAAGAAGCTACCAGCAGTGGCGGCGGCTTACTGACGCCTCGCGAGCCACGCAACTTCGCTCCCTCGACCGCAGGAAGAAGCCACCAGCATTGGCGGCGGCTTACTGACGCGCGCGCCGCCTGAGCCAAGCACCCCAAGGCTAAGTGCAAAAGGCAAAAGGCAAAAATCGAGGAAGGGGGCATTTTTAAAAGAAACATGGCCCGCGGACGGAGTCCGCGCACCTTGATTTTTGCCCTTTGCCTTGCAGTGCTTTCCTTCCGCGCCGGAAAAAGCCCTTCTAGTCGAAGTGTTCGTCTCGAGGATCCGGGACGCCGAGCTGGCCGATGCTTTCGACGCGGCGCATCCAGGCGCTGGTCTGCCAGTTGTCCACTGTCTCGGTCTCGGGCAGGATCGGCGGAAGGTGGAACAGAAGGTGCGCCGCCAGCACGTTGACGAACGGCTCGTACATGCCCCGCAGTTTTGCAAGCTGCTCTTCCATCTCCTCTCCATCCCGCATCGCGACCCCGGCTTGGCGAAGGGTCTCCCGCAGGCGCAGCATTCGGGCCGGAGGGAGACGATCCGGCTCCGGCGCCCGCGGCGGCATGTTGAACACCAGGGCCAGATCCACGACCGCATGCCGGGCCATCGCGAAGGTCAGGCGAGCCTGGTAAGGGCAGGACTCCTTCACCCCCGCGATCAACAGCGCGCAAGTATCCAGGATGGTTGTTACCGCCGCCAGCCAGGACTGGTTGTCGTGTTGCGACCGGTAGTAGCTCAACATCGGAAAGGAAAGGTGGTTTTCGAGCAGCTCGGCCGCCCAGCGCTCCCACTCTTCGAGGAATCGGTCCAGCACGCCCCGGTCGCCGGACCCCGCCATCCGGAGCAGGATCTGCGCCGCGCTGGGCGGTGAGCCGCCGCGAGCATCGAGCAGCGAGATGTTGGTCTCCCGCCGTGAGAAAGCCTGATAAAGGACCGGCAGGTAGCCGATCACGATGGCAAGAAAACCGAAGCCCAGGCCTGACTCGGCTACGGCGAGAAACCGCCCCAGCCGGCCGCTGGGGGTCACGTCGCCGTAGCCCAGCGTGAAGAAGGTCGTGCCGCTCATGTAGAAGTAAGTCGAGAGGCTCGCCGGCCCATCCGTTGTGTGTATAACCGAACCGAGGGAAAAGTGCAGCAGGGCAAACCCGGCGATCAGGCCTGCCGCCCACAGGCTCAGCAGCACGAGCAAGGAAAGCGGACCGAACAGGCTGAGAAACGTTTCCCGCCGCCGCCCGGGTCGCATCCGTCGCGCCACTCCGGCCCAGGGCCTCCAACTGGACCGGTAGAACACCCGCACCAGACGCCAGCGCCGGTTGACTCGCCGGGGCAGCACCGTTGTCTCGAAAGCGTCAGCCAGGATGAGCAGAATCAGGGCCACGCTCAGCACTGCTAAGACGAGCGACATAGCTCTCCCGTCTCTCGCGCCAAATCCAGATACATCTTCGCCGCCTTCTCGAGCGTGTGGTGTTCGGCGATGTAGCCGGCCGCGCGGCCGCCGATTTCCTGCCTCATCTCCCGATTGTCGCCCAGCGCTCGCAGATAGTGCGCCAGCATCTCGACCTCCGCCTCGCCCGCGTCGATACGGACCACCGCCAGCTCGGGAAACGACGACGTCTCCTCGCCCGCCGTGACCAGCACCGGCTTGCCGATCCCCATCATCCTGATCGCGATCCCCGAAGTCTCTCCCGCGCCCGGCCAGCGCAGGTTCACGCAAATGTCGGTGATCTCGGCCAGCCGCCAGAAGTCGGCCTCCGGCACGTATCCCAGCCGGACCACGTTGCTCGCCCCAAGCTCCGGCTCGAGCGCGCGCTCGAACTCCGGGGAGACGAATTCGCCCACCAGCAGCAGCCTCGCCCGCCGCAGCGCGGGCATGGCCTTCAACACCGAGCCGATGCGCTTCGATTCGCGCAAGTAGCCGAAAACCGCGACCACGATCTCATCGGAGGTGATGCCCGACCGGTCCCGTGTCCGGAGGCCGTCGCCAGAAAGCCGGGGCGGCACGAAGTAGTGCGGAACCTGGACCACGCGCGCTCCTGGCACGGCTTCCTCGACCATCCGCCTCGCCGCCGGGTTATGCACCACCACCGCCCGGCTGCTCTCGACCACGCGCCGCAGCAGAGGATACGAAAAATAGCGCTCGTCTGCAGCCGACCGTGACCGCGACCGCCACATCTCCCCCGCCACATCGCGCATCCACTCGCCGTAGTTGTAGACAAACTCTTCGACGTAGCCCTGCTCCTCCAGCGTGCCGAGCAGCAAGTGATGGAGCACGGCGTCGTGGAGAACCGCGATGCCCGGCTGCGCCAAAGCCGCGCGGTAAGCGGCCAGGTGCAGAGGGTTATTGCCAACCTGGTAGATCGCGTTGTCGTAGCCCGGCCGCGGCCGGCCGACCACATCCACCCGAGCGCATTTCCGCAACGCCGCGACCAGGCCGGCGGAGTAGTCCGCCACGCCCGTCCGCGCCGGCGGCATCGGCGAAACAAACGCCAGCCTGGCGGGAGGGGACCCCGGCTTGTCCGGCGCCGGACGGGCAAGGGGCTTATCCGGCACGTTTTCGTGAGCCAAAGATCGCTGTGCCCACTCGAATCATTGTGGACCCCTCCTCGATCGCCACTTCGAAGTCCCCGCTCATGCCCATGGAGAGTTCCGGCAAGCCGTGCCGCTCGGCCAGCTCGCGCAGCCGGCGAAAATACGGCCGCGAGTCTTCCGGGTTCTTCGGCCAGGGCGGCATCACCATCAGACCCCGCAGATCGAGCCGCTCGCAGCCGCGCACCGTCTCGATCAGCGCGGGCAGCTCCGCCTCCTCCACGCCGGTCTTGGTCTCCTCCGGCGAAAGCTTCACCTCGAGCAGCACGCGGAGCGGCTTGCCGGCCTCGTTCAGCCGCCGGGCGAGCCGCGCGGTGTCCACCGTCTGGATCACGTCGAACAGCCCGGCCGCCAAGTGGGCCTTGTTGCTCTGCACGTGCCCGATCATGTGGAACACGGCGCCATCGAGCCGCCCCAGCTCCTTACTCTTGGCCTCAAACTCCTGGACGTAGTTTTCCCCGAAGTGGCGCAGCCCGGCCTGGTAAGCTTGCTCGATCGCCGCCGCCGGCATCACCTTGGACACGCCGATCAGCGTGATCTCCTCGCGACGCCGCCCCGCCCGCCGCGCGGCCTGCGCGATGCGGTCCTCCACCCGAGCCAGCGCTTCAGCGATCACATGTTTATTCTATACTGGTGCGGTGCCCGCTTATCCCGGGGCGTTCCTGACATTTGAAGGCGTGGATGGCGGCGGCAAGACCACCCAGTTGACGCGGCTGGCCGGGCGCCTGCCGGCCGAAGGCCACACCGTCGTCTGCGCGCAGGAGCCGGGCGTCACGCGGGCCGGCCGCAAGATCTGGCTCGCCGCAATCTGGGAATTGGCCGAGGGCTTCCTGGGCGCCCGGTCCTCACCGCCCGAGCAAGCGCTGGCAAAAAATGTTTGAATCTTTCCTAGGCAACGCTCCGATTGTGACGGCCGTCCGCCAGATGCTGGCCGCCGACCGCCTGCCCCAGACGCTGCTGTTCGCCGGGCCGGAGGGCGTGGGCAAGGCGACGCTGGCGCGCTTGATCGCGGCGGCGTTCCTGTGCCGCCACGCCGCGCCCGATCCTTGCGGCCGATGCCCCGCCTGCCGGCGTGTTCTCGAAAGCGATCTGTCGCGGCCCGAACATCAAGAGCTGTTCGAGGAGCGCGCCCGGCTCTCCTCGGACCGGCGGCGCGAAAACCCGCTCGTGGTCGGCTCCCATCCCGACTTCCTCACCTTCCCTCCGGACGGCCCGCTCGCCCAGGTCTCGATCGAGCAGGGGCGGCGGCTCAAGGAGCATGCCCAGTTCGGCCCGGCCGAAGGCCGCCGGCGGCTGTTCCTGGTGGATCACGCCGACCGCATCGACTTGCCCGCCGCCAACTCGCTGCTCAAGACGCTCGAGGAGCCGCCGCCCTACCTGACCTTGATCCTGACCGCCGAGAACGCGTTCGATCTGCTGCCTACGATCCGCTCGCGCTCGATTCCCTTCTACTTCGCCCCGCTCGGCGCCGAAGAGATGGACCGGTTCCTGGCCTCGCGGGGCGAGATCGCCTCGGCGGATCGGGCCAAGCTCCGAGCTTGGTCTCGAGGAAGCCCGGGCCGCGCCCTGGCCATCGATGTCGCCACCTACGAAAAGCGCCGCCAAGCCATGCTCGCCCTGCTCCGCACCGCCGCCGGCGAGCCTTTCGGCGAGCTGCTCCGCCACACCGAGGCCCTCGCCCGCAGCAAGCAGGAGAAGCTCGAGCTGCTGCTGGACGCCCTCTACGACCTGCTCGCCGACCTGTTGCGCCTGCTGCACGGCGGGGCGCCGCTGGTCAATCCGGACATTGGGGCGGAGCTGGCCGCGCTGGCTTCCCGGGTGGATTTCGACTGGCTCCAGAGCGCCCTCGCGCGCGCCGACGAGCTCGATAGCCTGGCTCGCCGGAACATCCAAAAGCAGATCGCCTTGGAGGCCATTGCGGTGGAGCTGCGTCCGGCCGCACGCCCAACGGGTGTGTGAGAAATGGATGGACCTCGCTCAACTTGGTGGTTGCGCTCCACCCGAAATCTGTGTTATCAATAATTCAGTTGGATAAACCAACCAGCTTTTGAGCTGTCCGGATCACGGAACACGAGCTACCCTTTCGGTATAGCAGGCCCTGGGATCGGCCGTGCCTGAAGGCTTGTTCTTCTTCCTTACCGGTGTCGGAGATGGTTGCCCAGTTAAGTCAAGGACCAGGAGGGCGATTTGGATAGCCGCAACCCAAATTCATACGCGCCGCCAACACGCAATGATCTGATAGGCAACAAGCGAACCACCGTGGATTCCGCGAATCGGAAACTGATCCGCCCCTCACTGACGGAGTTCAAGGAACAGCAGAACACCCAGCGCAAGCCACAGAAGCGCCCCATCCCTCCCGAGCAGACCAACGCGGAGAACTTTTACTACGTCAAGCAGATGCAGGCGCGCACGCCGATGGTAGTGGTCCTCAATGACGGCGAGGAGCTGCACGGCGTCATCGAGTGGTACGATCGCGGCTGCATCAAGGTTAACCGGCCCGGCGGTCCCAACCTGCTGGTCTACAAAACCAGCATCAAATACCTGTACAAGGAAAGCGACAAAAACGGCGAGCCAGCCCCGCAGCCGGCGACCTAATCGCGGCGCAGTACCGAGTGGCGGCCGTGTCCGGGCGCGAAGAATGCCTGTCGCGCCAAGATGCCAAGCACGCCAAGAAAAACTTCTTTGTTCGCTTTGCGTTCTTGGCGTCTTTGCGCGAAATCCTTCGGTCGGTTAAGGCTAAGCGTCTTTGCCCAGCAGGCCCAATCGGTAGGCGCGCCGGCGGCCTGCTTGCTCGAAGCGCCGCTTCTCATCGTCGGTTTCCGGCACGACCGGCGGCACTGGAGTCGGCCGGCGCTTTCCATCGAGCGCGACAAACGTCAGGTAGGCCGAGCTGACGTGTTTCCGCTCGCCGGTGGGCAGGTCCTCGACGTACGCTTTGACACCAACCTCCATCGACGTCCGAAACGTGCGGTTCACCGAGGAATAGAGCAGCACCAGTTGCCCGATGCGGATCGGCGCCAGAAAATTCATGTGGTCGAACGAGGCGGTCACCACATAGGCCCGCGCATGCCGCGCCGCGGCGAGCGACCCGGCGATATCCATCAGGTGCATCAGCTTGCCGCCGAGCAGGTGCCCGAGGCCGTTGGCGTCGTTGGGCAAGGCGAGCTCGGTCAGCTCGGACCGCGACTCCCGAACGGTCTTGGGCGCGACCCGCTTCGCGCTCACAGGGACCCCCGCCACCGCAGCTTCCGGCGCAGGTAGCCTTCCACGTAGACCGCGGCTTGCCGCTCGAGCTGCGGGCTCACCGGCGGCGCGGTGAAGGCCCCTCGTTCGGCGTCGTACTCGAGCGGGCCATGCTCGCACGGCCGGTGATCCCTTTCGAGCACGTAGTAGATCTGGACGATACCGTTCTGGTCGCCCGAGACCGTGAACCGCACCGCGTCCGGGCCGCCGTTGTCCGGAAAGCAGGCGCAGCTCCGCCGGGCGTACCCCAGGTTGCAGTATTGCTGCAACGTCTCGTCTCCCGGCCGAAATCGGTTTGCGGGATCGGCGTGGCACAGGCCCGCAAACCCATCGCCCAACGGCAGGCGCGCCGGGTGCGGCCACAAGCGCTGCAGGAACCTCTCAGTGGGATAGAAGTAAGGACAGGCCACGGTCCGCTCCGCCTGCTATAGTAGTGACTTCCGCGAGCCGGTTGCAAGATGGAAAAGTCGCGTCTCGAAACCCTGCAGGACTTCGTCGCCGCCAACCCTGGCGATTCCTTCGTCCGCTACGGTCTGGCGCAGGAGTATCTCAAAGAGGGCCAGGCCGAAAAGGCTCTGGAACATTTCCGCGAGCTGCTGCGCTCGAACCCCAACTATGCCGCCGCCTACTACCACGGCGGCCAGACGCTGGAAAAGCTAGGCCGCGTGGACGAAGCCCGCGAGATCTACCGCCAGGGAATCGAGGTCACCGGACGCCTGGGCGACCTCCACGCCAAATCCGAGCTGCAAGCCGCCCTCGACCTGCTCTGAGGGAACAAAAAGCCCACTCCGCCGTCTCTCTCCAGGAAGAGCGCCCTTAGCGCTCCCGGGCCGCACGCCCCCAAGCGTGGCGCGGCCGAACGCGTATCGGCGACTCAAACCTGGTCCGGCACCACGTAAGGCTCGCGGTACTTGCGCGTGAGGTAGCCGTTCGCCTCCGCGTCGCCGGGGAACGTCTCGGTGGCCGGGTCGAAGGTGAGCTTCCGGCCCGTCCGGAACGCGATGTTCGCCAAGTGGCACAGCGAGGTCGACATGTGTCCTTCCAGGATCTCGCAGTGCAGGTTTTCCCGTTTTCGCGACCGCACGCAGTCGATGAAGTTCTGGAAGTGGCTTACTTCCGGCCCCTCGACGTCGGGAATCGGCGGGCCCGGCTTGTATTCGATCTTCGGAAAACTCAGGTTGTTGGCGCGATTCGATACGCCCGAAGGCGCATCCGCGGCGGTCCCCGGGGTAAACTCGCCGAGAACGGTGCTCCACCGGCCGGCGGAGGTGACATAGCCCTGGGGCGTGTAAAAGAACTCGCCCATCTGGACGCCGCCAAAGGACGGGCTCGGCAGCGTCGTTACCTCCAGATCGACCAGCGTGCCGTCCGCGTACTCGTAGGTGGCGTTCTGGACATTCGGCGTCTGCTGGTCGGACTGATCCGCAAACAGGCCGCCGGCGCAGGTCACCTTCACCGGGTGGACGTTCTTGGCCAGCCCCCAGCGCACCACGTCGATGGCGTGGACCCCGTTGTTGCCGACCTCGGTAGTCGCAGTATCCCAGGAGTAATGCCAGGCGTAGTGGAAGCGGTTCAGATTGAAGGCGGTGTACGGCGCGGGGCCCAGGAACAGATCCCAGTTCACGCCGCTCGGAATGGACGACTCCTGCACGCGGCCGATGCTGGTGCGCCCGCGGTAAACGACGGCCTTGGCGCGGTAGGCGGGCCCGAACTTGGCCTCCTGCACGAACCGCACGCCCGCCAGGTTCCGCCGCTCGCTCCGCCGGTTCAGCCCCGCCTGGACCATCCGGTTGTACTTGCGCGAGGCTTCCACCATCTTCCGGCCCTCGCGCAGGTTATGACAGACGGGCTTCTCGACGTATACGTCCTTCCCGGCCTGGCAGGCCCAGATGGTCATGAGCGCGTGCCAGTGGTCCGGCGTGGCGATCGAGATGGCGTCCAGGTCTTTCTTCTCGAGCAGCTTGCGCACATCGACGAAGGTGGCCGGTTTGTACCCGGCGATCTTCTCGATCTCGGCCACGGCGCCCGGGAACAACCGCTCATCAATGTCGCATAAATAGGCAATGCGGACGCCGGGGATCCGGGCGAAAGCGCGGTAATGGTCCCGGCCGCGGCCGTGGAAGCCGACCACCGCGAGGTTGACTTGCTGGTTCGGCCCGCCCTGCGCCCAGGCCGAACGGACGGCCGGGGCGCCGGCCAGCCCCGCGCCCAGCGCCGCGCCCTTCACAAAACTGCGACGGCTCGTCGATTGCATCTCGATCCTCCTATAGCTATCGGGTGTTCACCAGTTTACCGTTTTCGTCCAGATGCGGATACGGCCCGCCGATCCGGAACCGGTCAAGAATGTAGTCATCATACTGCGGCGTCGGCTCAAAGTACCCGCCCTTGCGGATGTGCTCTTTGACCGCCGCCTCGTTGAGTTCCACGCCCAGCCCCGGCGTGTCCGGCACGGTGATGAAGCCGCGGTCGACGATCGGCTTGGAGGGTCCGGTCACCAGGTCGCCCCACCACGGAATATCGACCGCGTGGTTCTCCATCGCCAGCATGTCCTTCAGCGTGGCGGCCATGTGGACGCCCGCCAGGCAGCCCACCGGCGAACCCGCAAAGTGGATCGCCGTCTGCACGCCGTGCATGGTCGCGTAGTCGGCGATGCGCTTGGTTTCGCGAATCCCGCCCGCCGTCAACGGGTCCGGATGGATGATGTCAATGGCGCGGTTGTCGATGAGGTCCTTGAAGCCTTCCTCCAGTCCGAACAGGCTCTCGCCCGTGGCGATCGGCGTGGTCGTGGCTTCCTTCAGCTCCTTGTAAGCGCGCCAGTCCTTCGGCGCGTCGCCGCCCGGCCCCAGGTGGCCGATCTGAATCATGTCCTCGGCCCAGGCCAGGAGGTATTTTTCGAAAGCCCGCGCGTAACGGATGCTGTCGTTGAGGGTGAGCATCCCGAAGTGGTCCGCCGCCAGCGGCGCTTCCCAGCCGATCGCATCACGCAGCGCCTGAATGTACTCGCACATGTACTCCAGGCCCTTCTCGGTCGCCACCCGGCGGTCGTTGACGGCGCCGGGCCGGCCGGCCACCAGGTTGGTCCCGAGGTCCATCTTAAAGAAGGTGAAGCCCTGCGCCTTCCGCTCCTTAAAGCGCTCGGCGTAGATCTTGGGGTCTCTGCTCTCTGTGGTATCGCAGTAGATGCGGATCCGGTCGCGGTACTTGGACCCCAGCAACCGCCAGGCCGGCACTCCGTAGACCTTCCCGGCGATATCATGCAGCGCCATATCCACGGCGCTGTAACCGCCGCCCATGCGCTGGTGGTTGGCGAAAATGCGCAGCCGGTCCAGGATCGGCTCGATGGAAAGCGGGTTCTGGCCGACCAGGTGCGGCTTCAACACCAGCGCGGCGCCTTCGCGGCCGGCGTCGCGCGCCTCGCCGAGGCCATAGACGCCCTGGTTCGTGTCGATGCGGATGATCGGATAATCGTAGTTCGACGCCACCAGGACCGACCGCATGTCGGTGATTTTGAGCTGGCTCGGCGCCGAGTTCCGGTTGAGCCCCTGCCGACCGCTGGTTTGCGCGCCGGCGCCCGGCTCGGTCATTTTGAAGATCCCCGCCAACACCGCCGCCCGCTCGATAAGCTTCCTGCGGCTGAATCGAGATTGGCTCGAAAGGGACATTTTCCGGCTCCTCGCTAACTGTAAGAGAGCTTACCAACACCGCTCCTGCTCCGCAATCGCAGGAAGCCGTCATTCATCAACCATCAGCACCCCCGAGGCCCTGGCTACGGATTGCTGATGGCTGACCGCTGAAAGCTGTCTTCAAACGCGGTGTTTACGGTGATTACGTAGGTCCGATCCGGTTAGGAGTTAGGATGCCGACCACGGCATCCTGGACTCAAAATCGAAACCTGCGACTTGCCAAATCAAATGGTATGTGCCATCGTAAAATGGTATGACACTGAAAATCGACAAGGCCGGACGTATTGTGCTGCCCAAGCCTGTCCGTGACCGGCTCGGCCTGAGGGCCGGTACGGATCTGGAGATGCACGAAACCGCCCAGGGTGTTGTCCTCAAGCCGGTCTCCAAACGCCCGTCGTTAGTGCGAGCCGGACGCTTTCTTGTCCATACGGGCAGGCTGCCGCGGGGCTTCGACGCCCTCAACGCGATTGCGGATGACCGTGAGGAGCGAATGCGAAAACTCGCCGGGCTGTGAAGTTCTACTTTGACACCTCCGTACTGGTTGCCGCCTCGGTGCAGAGACACCCCCACCATGCTCCCGCCATTCAGGCGTTGGATGGCATGGTATCTGAAGGGCACACAGGGTGCATTAGCGCGCACGGCCTCGCCGAAGTTTACGCCGTGTTGACGCGCACGCCGTTCATTCCTGCGATCTATCCCGGTGAGGCGTGGCAAATCCTGGAAGCCTCGATACTGCCGGACATGGAAATCGTCGCCCTCTCCGCAGCAGAGTACAAAGACCTGGTACGACAGTGCGCCGCCCAAGGTCAGATCGGTGGTCGGATCTACGATTGGATTCACTTGCGCTGTGCGCAAAAGGCCAAATCCGACCGGCTCTACACGTTCAACGTCAAAGATTTTCGTGCCTTGGCTCGCGATGACTTCCGGGACAAGGTGTGCACCCCCTAACGGCGCACCGATGGCTCAGGGATGCGAGGCGCCCCAGGCGACCCAGGCGCCGGCCTGAGCCGCCCACGATGATAATGTGCTACCGTGGATTCCGCAGTCGCCAGGCAAGGTCACGCCGGCGCTGACGTTGCGAGCCACGTCCGGACCATGCCGGGCGCCAGCAATGTGGAAGGAGTCATTCCAATGTTTACCTGCTCACGATTACCCCTGGTGGTTTTGATCGGCGCCATGCTGCTCGCGCCGACCGTTTCCTGCGGCCGGCGAGGCGCCAGCGTTTCGGCGGTCAGCCCGCGAATCATTTCGGTGGCGCAGTCCGGGAAGGCCGACGTGGTGGGTAACGACAGCGCCGCTCTGCAGCAAGCCGCGAGCCTGCTCCGGCCCGGCGACACCCTGCGCATCGGGGCTGGAACCTACGAGATGCAGAACAGTCTCTTCGTTCCCTCCGGGGTGACGGTGCGGGGCGTCGCAGGCCAGACCATTTTGAAGAAGAGTCGCGGCATTGAAAGCGCCCTGATCGAGGACGGCGACTACGGCGAAAGACTGCTCGCGGTTGCAGAACCGGAAAAGTTCCGGCCCGGCATGGGTGTTTCGATCGTGGACGACACCCTGAAGGACGGCTGGGACATCAGCGTGACCAGCGTGACGGCCGTCAAGCCGCCGTATATCATCCTCGACCCGATGACCGTGCGCGACTACGATCAGGAGCGGCTACACGCGAGGGTGCGCAACATCTTTCCCATTCTCTGCGTCATGGATGCCGAGAACGTGGTCCTCGAGGACATTACCGTGGACGGCAATCGCGCCGAAAACGGCTTTATCGACGGCTGCCGGGGCGGCGCCATTTATATGTACCGGGTGCGCAACGTAACGGTCCGCAATTGCACCGCCCGCAATTACAACGGAGACGGCATCTCTTTTCAGATCACGGACGGCGTGCAGGTCCTCAACAGCGAATCCTACGGGAATTCGAACTATGGCGTCCATCCAGGCACCGGAAGCGCGCGGGCGCTGGTGAAGAATTGCCGCATGCACGATAACGGCAGAATCGGTCTGTTCCTTTGCTGGCGCGTCCGGCACGGGCACTTCGAGGACAACGTCATCGAGGACAACGGCCAATACGGTGTCTCCATCGGCCACAAAGACACGGACAATGAGTTCCTCAACAACACCATTGCGCGAAGCGGATCGAGCGGCGTGTACTTCCGCCAGGAGACCGCCAAGAACAGCGGGCACCGCAACACGTTCCGCAAGAATCGAGTGCTCGACAACGGCAACAAGCAGGAAGGCTACGGCTTCTATGTCGCGCCGCACGCCGGCGACCTTGTGATCGAGGATAACCAGATCGCCGAAACGCGCGCCACTGGCGGCACACAGCGGATCGGCATTTTCAAGGCGGACGGCGCCGGAGAAGTGCGGGCGGTGAACAACAAGATGTCCGGAAACATCGAAGCGGATTATCGCGAGGGCGCAATCGTGCGCGCCGGCCTGCGGCGCTGAGCGCGGACGGCGACCTGAGCAGCGCCCCGCAACGTGAGCGGCGCCCCGCCGAGGTGTGAGGCGCCGTTGATTTCTGACCTGCACGCCGCCCCCTTCCGATAGAATGAACCAGATCTATGGTCGTCTGGTGGGGAATACTCGGGACCACGGCTCTATTTGACGCCATTTCGTTCGCCCAATCTCCTCTGCCGAATCCAGGCTTCAAAGCAGGCAAGCCCGGCGAGCTGCCGCTCGGCTGGCGCGTGGACAACCAGGCGGCCCACTCGGCCCAGATTGTTGGCCCATTCTGCAGTTCCGGAGAACAGTGCGCTCTCCTGCGATCCACCGGCCCAGCGGCGCCCAACGGCTTCGGGACCCTCCTGCAGGATTTAACGAATTCTTGTGGCCAAATTCCCAAAAGTCCAAAAATTCTGTAGCCATTTCTTGCAACCTTGAATATAATCAGGCGGTTCTTTCCAAATTAGCAGCCGGCGATAAGTTCTCCATACCCGGAGATGCTTTTGCCCTTTTCGATCCGGCGCTGGCGCTGATCCAGCTTTTTCGAAGGAGGACTTTACGTGCCCACCCTCATCGCGAACATCGCTGAACTGAAAACTCACCGTGCGAAACTCCACGCCCTGGGCTTTACGACACTCGAATAATTGCACGCTGCCGCGCAGGTGGCTGGTCCCGAGCTGCAGGCCTACCTGAAGCAGGGGGTCGACGAACTCCTGTCCAGTATCCAAGTCTCAATCGAAGCTATGCCGTCTGAGGCTTTGAATGAAATTCTCAACGCCGAATACTCCCTCGGAGTGGACCTCGACGTGGTGCCGCGGTTGACAGTAGCGCCGACCTTCACCATCGTCGCGGAGCCTCCTTCCGGATGTGCCAACCTCGTCCACCAAATGCCGCCCATACGGAACCAGCGCCAACGCGGCACCTGCGTCGCTTTCGCGTCTGCGGCGGCTTACGAGCAGTCGCTGTTCAGCCAGGGGTCGCAGCAGGACTTTTCCGAGCAGTTCCTTTACTGGGATTGCAAAAGCAACGATGGCTCGCCCACGACACGCGGCACGTACCTCGGCGTCGCTTTCCCCGGGCTATGGAACCATACCGTACGCGTACATTGCGCGATTCGGCGCGGAGGCGTACTCTATTGGTTAGGGGGATCCATTGGCCGGGTACATCGACCACCTTCCGGTCTCGGATCAGCACCGGGCGCAACTCAGGTCGCTCGGCGCCGACTCACCCGAAGCCTTGTTGTCGATGATTCAGGCTGCGCCCGGAGATTTCCGCCGGTTCCTAGGAGACGAAGTGGCGCGGCAGCTACTGAACTTCTTACGCCGGGTTGTACCCGCCAAGGTGCAGAGATCGCTCAAGCCGCTCGGCCAGACGTATTCGCTAGGAGCGGAGTTGTCTACACCCCCTCCGCTTCCGTCCCCGTCGTATGACCTCGCCAAGCGTGATCGCCTGTTTTCAGAACTGCAGCGACTGCGTGCCGATCCGGAGCAGCGGAACAGCCCTCGCGTGACGGAACTCGAGGGCGAGTTGAATGCTCTCCTGGACGATCGCCTCAGGTAGGTCTCAGCGCACCTTCAACCTGCTTCTGCTCTTGGCCGCGCCGAAATGACGGAACCGATGCCGCACGAGTAAGTGCCGTTTCTTTTCCTGACCGAAACCGGCCCGCTGCCTACCGCACCACCGCCTTGCCCAGCCCCGCGTTCCCCGCGCTGTCGAGCACGCGCAGGGTGACGAGATGTTCGCCGGGCTTCAGCTTGTCGAGCGTGATGCTGAAGCTTTCCGCCTTGGAATCCAGGATGCCGTCGTCGGAATACACCGGCGCCCAGGGGCCGGCGTCGAGGGAGTATTCGGCGCGGCGCAGCATGGAGGCCGCGTCTGCCGCCTCGAACTTTACCACCGCCCGGTCGCCCGAGCGCTGCGCGCCGGTGTGGCGCACGATGGGCGGCGTGTTGTCGATCAGGAACGGCGAGCTGATCAGCTCCGCCTCCCGGGCGGTGGCCTGCGGATTCGACGGTGAGTCGGAGACAACCACCTTCACCTGATACACCCCGTCGGCCAGAGCGTCGGCGTCCAGTGTGACATAGCTCTCGCTCACGTTATCCTTGATGAGCTTCCACTCGTTCTCACCCTCGCCGCGGAAATAGACCTGCGCCACCAGCTTGTCGCCATCGGCATCCTCGGCCTGCCAGGAAATCGACGTGACTTGCGACTGGCCCGCCGTGCGGCTCAGGGTCGCGGTCGGCGTGCCGGGGTTGGTGGTGACGCTCGCCGCGCCGGTGTCGGTCACCGTGATGCTGAAGTCGGCCGTCGAGGAAGCGGACGGCGAGGCCGCGGCCGGCGCCTGGCTCTTGCCCGCCGGGGCCTGGGTTGGAACCACGGTGATGCTCTTGATCACCGGCAGCGAGTTCTGCGGCAGGTAGGCGAGCGCGACGCTTTCGACCACCGGCGTCCGCCCCTGGGCGCTGTGCAACTCGGCGCGCCACTGAATGTAGCGCGCGTTGGGGCTCTCGACCGGCGAGCCTTCCCGGTTGCGCAGCGGCGGCGACCACTCGCTCCATGTCTGGTCCGGCCGCGAGGAGTTGCCCGAGCGGGTGAAGAACTCAATGCTCGCGCCCGGCGGGACCTGGGCTTTGCAGCTCAGCTTGCCCCAACGCGCCACGGTACCGGCGTCGCGCACCGGCGCCTCATAGCTCCCCGCGGCCGCCGGCAACTCGCCCAGCCGGTAGAGCTTCCCGAGGTTGCTGGTGCCGGCGAGGATGCCGCCGGCTGCGCCCTCTGGGGCGCCCGCTGGCGCGCCGCCCGATGCCAGCAGCGTCGTCTCTTCTTCGTTGGTCTGCGCCACCAGCGTCACCTGGCGGCCGGACTCCAGCCGGTAAATACGGCCGTGATCGTCGGTTGAAAACAGCAGCCCGCCCGGCTGCGGTAGCAGCGCGTAGACGTTTTCCTCGGTCGAGCTCCACAACGTCTCGACCGTGTTGTCCGCCGCGATGCGCAGCAGCGCCGACTTCTGCACCCCGGCCACGCTGACCGTTGGTGACGGGGCCGCAACTGCCGGAGCCGTCATCGCCGCTTGCGGCTTTGGCCCTTCCGGCTGCGGCTTGGGCAAAGGCGCTCCCCCTTGCCGCGAATCGGCGATCACTGTCACGGATTGCACCACCGGGCTCACCAGCATCTCGCCCCCAGCGCCAGCCGCCGCAGTCGCCTGCGTCATGCGTGAGGCCGCGCCGCCCATGGCCGCGGCGTATATGGTCCCGTCCGCCGCAACCTGGATGGCCCGGATTTCCGCCAGCGGCGAATCGTAGAGCACGAAGGCCTTGTCTTTGGCCGTGATGCGATAGAGGATCCCGTTCGGGTCGGTGCCCGCGAGCAGCGCGCCCTTCGGATCGAGGGCGAGGCTGGTCACGTGGCCCTGCTTGGAATCAAAATACAGCTCACCCTTCCCCGATCGATCCACGCGAAAAATCTTGCCCCGGTCGCCGGTCCCGACAAAGAGGGCGCCGTCCGGTCCGAACGCCAGCGACCAGATGTACTTGGTCTGCGGATGGAAGAACTCGCTCGCCTGCCCCGCCCCGTTGATCTTATAAACCTTTCCGTCCGGCGAGGTCCCGGCATAGAGATTGCCATCCGGCCCCACCGCCAGGGCAAAGACTTCGGGCTCGGCCGCCGTCCAGAGCAGAGCGCTCTTCCCATCGCGGTCCACGCGGTAAACGCGCCCCCGGTGCCCGCTGCCCAGGTAGACGACGCCTCCGGCGTCGCGGGCCATCGCCCACACCAGCGGCTGCTCGGAGGCAAACACCGTCTTCAGCTCGGGCCCGACCGCCAGCCTTCCCTCCCGGCTCAGGGAGACATTCGTGAAGGTTCCGGCGATGAAGTCCTTGTAGGTGCTCATCTCCCAGACGGCGGTTCCCGCTGCGAAAACAGGAAAACCAATGCAAAAGGCAAAGTGCAAAAGGCAAAAGGCAAAAATCAAGGAAGGGGGCATTTTCTTAAAAAAATGGTTGCGGACGGCAGTTCGCTCACCTTGATTTTTGCCTTTTGCCTTTTGCACTTTGCCTTTTGACTTGCCTTTCATTCTTTTCCGCTTGCCTTGGTCTTCATTCCTTGCCGCTTGCCTTACTCCTTCACCATAACGCGTATGGTCTCCACCCCCGAAACCGCCGTCCCGAGCCCGTCCATCTCCATCTCCGAAACCATCGAAACCCACGTATTGCTGATTCCTCCTCCACCGGACGGCGCCGCCGCTAAGACATTCCGAAGCGCCGCGGGGGGCGAGGGCAGTTGCTCGCCCTGAAGCTGGAAGCCTCGGTCGGAGCGCCACACGCGCACGTAAAGATTGCTATTGCGACGGAGCTGGTTGATGGCGCGAACAAGCTGCGCGCCGCTGGTGGCCTCGCGCGCCCCGCCCCCGGCCCCCAGCGCCTGCAGGTCGAGCAGATTCATCCAGTTCCCGTCGGCAAATGTGATGCTCAGCGGGCCGGGCGCGATGCCGGAGGGAATCTGAAAGGATCTCCTCTTGATCGTCTCCTGGCCGTTTTCGCCCCGCAAAACCGCCGCCAGCTCGATCGACTCGCCCGTCTTGACCTCGCGCTTCGACGCCCAGACCCGCTCCAGCCGCAACTGCTTTTTCTCGTCGAGCGACCGGATGTCGAGCTGAACCCGGTCCACGCGGAGAGCCTGGAACCCGCTCTGCATCACGTAGGCCATCGGCAGGGCCGCCCCCAGGGCTACATTCATGGCAATACCAGTGTCTCCCGCGTAGATGTTATCGAGTCGCACCGCCGGCTCGCCGCCGCGGAACTGGATCGCGCCCCGCACCTGGAAGGTCGAGGGCCCGAGCGACCTCTCCGTCGCATCAATACCTGTGAAGACCGCCATCTGCAGCAGGAACGGCGAAAGAAACTGATCGTTCACGATCTCCATGCGGTAGCGGTGATTGCCGCTGCGGCTGGAGTACAGGGTCAGATCCACGGGGATCATGTGCGGCCGCGCCCCGACTTCCCCGTAGATCCCGGTCGTGCGGTCCTGCCGGATGGTCCCCATCAGCTCGCCGGCGGTGGAGATCTTGAAGGAGCTGGCCAGGTTGGGGAGCAAGGCGATTACCGAGGCCTTCAGGAAGGGCAGCTCGGTGGGTCCGGAGGAGAGGAAACGGTGGCCGAACGCGTAGAGCCTTTTGCCGTCGATGTAGGTCACCGCGCCGTCGGCGTTGGCGTTGAGGTCGCCGCGGATCAGCCCCACGCTGATCATCGATCCCGGCTGGAGCGTCTTTGGATCGCCTAGCAGGTCAGAAGCGGTGCTCGCCGACCCGCCCGCTCCTTGCAGGGGTTCCAGCCCCAACTCCCGCAGCGCCGGCCCGAAGGCTTCGAGCGCCCGCGCCGTGAAGCCGCCGAAATGCAGCGGCGTCGCAATCTCGACGAGCCGCGGCTGGAGCGGCAGCGTTCGTTCCAGCCGCGGCAGCAGCCGGGGCGCGGCTTCCGGAATCCAGCGCTCGATGCCCGGCCCGGCCGCGGTCTCAACCATCCTGAGCGCCGCCCGCAACGCCGGTGGCGGAGGCTCCGCGCGCTGCTCGAACGTCTCGACCATCTCGGCGATCGGCCGGATGCCCGCAATCGGCTCGGTGGCAAACGGAAAGCCCAGCGCCAGCGCCCCCAGCAGCTTTCCGTCGATGTAGACCGGGCTGCCGCTCATGCCCGCCAGCACGCCCGTCTTCGCCAGCGGCCCGCCAGCCAGCCGCGCCAGAATGATCGACTGCCGCGGCCCCACGTTCTCCAGCACGCCCAGGATCTCGACCTGGAACTCCTCGATCTTCTCGCCGGCAAACACCGTCCGGCCCACGGCCTTCATCCCCGGCTTGACGCGATCGAGAGGAAAGAAGTCGGCCGCCGCAAGCGGCAGGCTCGCGCCCAGCAGGACCGCGATGGCAAGCAACGGCTTCCGCACTGTGCCTCTATTCTACTAGGGTCCAGGATGGCGCAGTCCGTGACGATGCCGGACTATTCCGATGCCACAGCCCTCACCCTTGGCTGTGAGACCGGATATTGCGCCGGGCAGATGCCGCGAAAATGCGGGCATCGGAAGCAGTGCTCTCCCACTCGAAGCGGGAAGCTGAGGGCTGATTGCGCCTGGAACAACTCCTCAACCTTGGCCGCCGCGTCGGCCAGCGCCGGCGGACCGACCGCGACGTCGACCGCCACGTTCGGGCGCAGGAAATAAAGGAGGGCCCGGTGCGGCCGGGCGCCGGCGATGCGCTCGATCGCCAGCCCGTAAAGACGCAGTTGCAGCTCGTGCTCGGCGGCTCGCGCGGCGACCTCACCGGCCTTCACATCGTCGGTCTTGTAGTCCACCAGGACGATCTCGCCGCCTTCCTCAAACCACAGATCGATCTGGCCGCGGAGCAGCCGGCCGTCCAAGGCAAGCAGGAAGTCCTGCTCCCGCTCGATGCGCGCAGCGACAGCGGCACGCCGGCCCCAGGGGCTCGACTCGAAGTTTTCGACCAGGCGCAGCGCTTCGGGTGCGGCATCCGGGCGCGCAACGGCTCCGGCCAGCAACGCGTGGACGTGGCGGCCAAATTCGGTGGAGTCCATTTCATCGGGCTCGGGGGGAGGATCCTCTTGGTCGGTAACCGCTCCCTTACGGTCGCGGCTCGGAAAATCAAATCCCAAGTAGCGGGAGAGGTAGTATCTCCGCGGGCAGGCCGCAAACAGGGTGACGGCGCTCGCCGCTACGGCTGTGTCGCCCTGCTCTTCGGCCGGCAGCCGCTCGATCCAGGTGGTCTCCGGCGCCTCCGCCGCTTCGACCGGCGGCGCGGCCGGCAGCGCCGGCGCCTGGTTGGTCTGGAACAGGCGCAGCGGAATGCCTCTCAGCACGACCGCTCGCGCCTCGTTGTCGATTTGCTTCCAGTCGATGTCCAGGTTCTTGCCCACTGGCGACGCCCACTGCCCGGCGCTCACCTGCGTCCCGAATGACGCGCTCAGGATCAGCCGCTCCTGCGCCCGGGTCATGGCGACGTAGAAGAGCCTGTGGGTCTCTTCCCGGTTGCTGGCGCCGCGCTCGTCGGCGATTTTCCGTGCCACCGCGTCCGCCTCCAGCTTGCCCGTCGCCGGATCGCGCCAGCGCATTCCCACGCCGATGTTCGGCGCGAAGGTGACCGGATCCTGGTCCCGCCGGGTCCCGCGGTTGATCGCCGGCAGAATCACCACCGGAAACTCCAGGCCCTTGGCGGCATGCACGGTCATCAGTTGGACCGCGTCGGCGGTCTGCTCCGGCGGCTCGGCCTCCGCTTCCCGCACCTCGTCGCGCCGCAGCGCTTCCACCCGCTCGACGAATCCCTGAATGCCCGTCAGCCCGGAGGCATGAAAGCGCCGGGCCAGGGCCAGCAGCTTGCGCACGTTCGCCGCCATATGGGAGGGGGCGCCCCCCGGGGCGAGCTCGGCTCCCGGCTGCTCGAGCAGCCACGCTTCGTAGCCGGTCTCGGAGAGCAGGCGGGCCAGCAACCGGTCGAGGGGCGCATAGTCGCGCGAGCGGCGATAGCGGTCGAGCAGGGAGCGGAACCGGTCCAGCTTCAGCGCTTCATCCTCGGGGAGTCCGGCCGTGAGTCCCAGCGCGTCGATCAGCGAACCATCGGCTTGCGATCCGAGCGCCAGCTTGAGCCGCAGCAGCGTCTCGTCGCTCACCCCGGCCAGAGGCGAGCGCAGCACAGCCGCCAGGCTGATCTCGTCGCAGGGGTTGATCAGCACGCGCAGGAAGGAGAGCAGGTCGTTGATCTCGCGCGTCTCGTAAAAGCCTCGCCCCTCGGTGACCTGACAGGGGATGCCGCGCCGGCGCAGCACCCGCTCGAAGACCCGCACCTGGGCCGTAGTGCGCAGCAGGATGGCGAAATCCCCGTAGCGAGCCGGCCTCGCCGACGGCTCCGCCTCGATCTCCAGCGCGCCGCAAAGCTGCCCGATCCGCGCCGCAACGTGACCCGCTTCCCACCGCAACGCTTCATCGGAATCGCCGGCGTGAACGGCGAAGACTTCCAGAAACGGCCCCTCGCGTGGGGGAAACTCCCGCTCCGCCTTGAGTTCCTGCGCCTCGACGCCCTGGGCCCCGGCGATGATCGCCTGGATCGCCCGCAAAACTTCCGGCCGGCTGCGGAAATTCTCGAACAACTCGACCACGTGGCCGCCGCGCTCGCGCGTGGTTTCACGGTAGTCGCGAAATACCTGCGGGTCCGCGTGCCGAAAACCATAAATCGATTGGTTGATGTCGCCGACGGCGAAGAAGTTGCCCGGGCTGCGCAGCAGGCCGGCCAGCTTCGCCTGCAGCGGATTGGTGTCCTGAAACTCGTCCATCAGGAGGTAATCGAAGCTCGCAACGGCCCGGTGGCCGGTCTTTTCGAGCAGCCGGATAGCGCCTTCCTCGAGATCGGCGTAATCCAGCGCTCCGGCCTGCCGCTTGCTCTCGCGATATCGACTGTCGGCCTCGACCAGCCTCTCGATCAGCCACTGCCGGGCTTCGGCATTTTCTTCGAGCAGGACGGCTGCCCGGCAGGACGGCACGAGATTCTCCCGAATCTCCCGCAGCAGCTCGACCTGCTCGCTGCCTCGCTTGAAGTGGTTCAAGTTGATCGAGATTTGCCGCAGCGCGCTCAAGTGCTCCGGCCCCACGAACAGCGCCGGCAGCGCGGTCGCTCGCGCCCTCCAGCGGAGCGCTTCGTGGAGCGCCTGCGCCTGGCCGGCATTCCAAGCGGGCGACGGCAGCGAAGCCAGCCGGTCGTAGGCGGCGAGCAGTCGCTGCCAGCATTGCTGCGAGGAACCCGGCCGCGGAATCCGGCCGGCCTCGACCACCGACACGTCGGCCGCGCGCAGTGCCTGGTAAAGGCCGAACAAGCTCTCCGGCACGTCGCTCGGACCGAAGCGCCGCAGAAACTCGCGGACGCGCTCCGGGTGCGCGGCGTATTCCCGTTCCAGCGTCTCCTCGATGCCGTGCCGCAAATCGAAATCCGCTTCCCACTCGTCGAGAACGCGGAACTCCGGGTCCACCGCGGCCTCGATGGCATTTTCCCGGAGCAGCCGGGCGCAGAAGGCATGTATCGTCGAGATGTAGGCCCGCTCGACGTCCTTTCGCTCGGCGCTCGCGGCCGGAAACGACTCCACCAGCCGCCGGCGCATATTGGCCGCCGCCTTCTCCGTAAATGTGATGGCCAGGATGCGGCGGGCCTGGATTCCCTTTCGCTGGACCAGCCACCGGAACCGTTCCACCAGCACCCGCGTCTTGCCCGACCCCGGCCCCGCCACCACGCACACGTCGCCGCCGTTCCAGCTTTCAATGGCCTCGGATTGTCGGGGCGTAGCAGCCACAGCAGGTGGGGTAAGCCTTCCGCTTGCCTGTCTACACGATCGAGGCCCCGCCGTCGACCACGATCGTCTGGCCGGTGATGTAGGCTGAGGCCGCCGACGCCAGGAATACGGCCAGCCCCTTCAACTCGCCCGCGCGTCCCACGCGCCCCAGCGGCGTGTCCTGTTCCACGCGTTGCTGGATCAGCGGCAGCACTTTTTCGGTCATTCGCGAGGGAAAGTAGCCCGGCGCTATGGCGTTCACCCGGATGTTGCGGCGGCTCCAGCGCGCGGCCAGCTCACGGGTCATGGCGATCAGGCCTCCCTTGCTCGCCACATAGCCGATCGTGCTGGGGCCGTACTCGGCCATCCCCAGCAATCCCGCCACCGACGCCACGTTGATGATGGCGCCTCCGCCGTGAGCGAGCATCACCTGCCCGGCTCGCTGGGCGAACAGAAAAGCGCCGGTCAGATTGACTTCGAGCACCATCCGCCATTTCTCGAGCGGCATTTCCTCGATGGGCGCGCCCCAGGTGACGCCGGCGTTGTTCACGAGAATATGAAGCCCGCCGAAGACTTCGAGCACGCGAGCGATCACCGCGTCTACCTGGTCGGGATCGGAGACATCGCAGAGCATGCCCTCGCAGGCGTGCCCCGCCGCCTTCATTTCCGCCACTGCCGGCGCCAGCCACTGCTCTCGCCGCGCCACGATCATCACCGACGCTCCCGCCTCGGCCAGTCCCTCCGCCATCTCGCGGCCCAAGCCCCGCGATCCACCGGTGACCAGCGCCACGCGCCCCGACAAATCAAACAGATCCCGAACATGCGGCATACGAGCTATAGTAGCGTGGGACAGGGAGTTCCGCCTGTCCACACATAGAAACGCATGATTCTGCTGTTGCTGCTTCTGTTGCTGTCGCCGTGCTTCGCCGCCGATGTGGCCTCCTTGCGGCCCGCCATCCGCGAGCTCGCCGATCGGGATGTCCCTTACCTGGCCGATCTCTACCGCTACCTGCACACGCATCCCGAGCTTTCCCAGCAGGAGCAGGCCACCAGCGCTCGCATCGCCAAGGAGCTGGCCGCCGCCGGCTTCACCGTAACGGCCAACGTCGGCGGCTACGGAGTGGTGGGCGTGCTGCGGACGGGCGACGGGCCCACCGTGCTGATCCGCACCGACCTGGATGCTCTGCCGGTGGAGGAGGCGACCGGCATGCCCTATGCCAGCCGGGTCCGCGCCCGCGACGCCGCCGGCCGCGAGGTCGGCGTGATGCACGCCTGCGGGCACGACATGCACATGACCGCTTTCGTCGGCGCCGCCCGCGCCCTGGCCAAGCTTAAGGACCGCTGGCGCGGGACCCTGCTGATGGTCGGCCAGCCGGCCGAAGAAACCGTCGGCGGCGCCGCGCGGATGGTCGCCGACGGCTTGTACGCGCGTTTCCCGCGGCCCGATTACTGCCTGGCCCTGCACGTCGACGGCAACCTGCAATCCGGCTGGGTCGGCTATCGGGAAGGTTTCATCCTGGCGGCGGTCGATGCGGTGGACATCACGATCCGCGGCGTCGGGGGCCACGGCGCTTACCCTCACAAGACCCATGACCCGATCGTGCTCGCCGCCCAGGTGATCCTGGCCCTGCAAACGATCGTCAGCCGCGAGGTCCGGCCGATCGACCCGGCGGTGGTCACGGTCGGCTCGATCCATGGCGGCGCCAAGCGCAACGTGATTCCGGACCAGGTGGACTTGCAGCTCACCGTCCGCACCTACTCCGAAGACACTCGCCGGCATGTGCTGGCCGCTATCGAGCGGATCACCAGGGGGCTGGCCCGCGCCGCGGGCGTCCCGCCCGACCGCGAGCCGATCATCAAGCTGCGCGAAGACGAGCAGTCTCCCGCCACCTACAACAGCCCCGAGCTGACCAGGCGCGCCGTGGCGGCTATTCGCGAGGCCCTGGGCGCCGAGCGCGTGGTCGAGCGCGAACCTGAAATGGGATCCGAAGATTTCGGCTTGTTCGGAAAAGTGCGGCCTGAGATTCCGATTTTCATGTTCCGCCTCGGCACGATCGACGCGCGCCGCTGGGCCGAAGCGGAAAAACCGGGCGGCGTGCCGCTGCCCTCGCTCCACTCCGCGCTCTTCTGGCCCGAGCCGGAGCCGACCATCCGGACGGGCGTCGAAGCCATGACCGCCGCCGCCCTTGGCCTGCTGCGCTGAGAAATCAGCGAACCGACATCGTCACGCCGGCCTGGCTAACCGCCGAGCCGATGTCCACTTCGAGCGAGACGTTATCGCCGGGCGTGAGGTCTGCCGGCACGACGGCGTTGATCTGGAGCAGGCCGGCGAGGCCCGGGGCGAGCCCGGCGAAGGTGGTCTGCGCGACTCGGCCGCCGATCCTGACCGTTACCGCCAGCTCGGGCGCCGGCAGAGGAGCCTGCGGCAACTGGCCCGTCACCGCCGGCGGGTTGGTCAGCCCCTGCCCGGTGAGATAGAGCTGCACGATGCTGCCGCGGGCGGCGGGATTTGCGGTTGTATTCACCGTAGAGTCCTGGTTCAACAGCGCCGCCGGCCCCGCCCCCAGCGAGGCCGCGAAAATGCCCGGCGCGGCGGCCGTCACCGGCGCCGTGACCGGAGCGCTCGCGACGCCCAGATAGGTCACGACAATACGGACCGAGGTCTGGCCGGCCATCTCGTACGGGACCTCGACATTGATCTGATCCTGCCGCACGAAAAACAGCGGCCCCGGGACATCGTTGAACAGAACGGTCACACCGCCGCGCGCCGTCGACAGCCGTCCGGTGGCCGGATCGAGGGCCGCGCCCAGGGCGCTGGCCGGGCCAAGGTTGGTCCCGAAAATCGAGACGATCTCGCCCGGAGCCACCGGGCCCGCGAGGAAACTCGCCGCATGCGTCACGCCGGCCGCCGGGAATGTGGGCGTTGGCGCCGCCGTTGGCCGCACCGTCAGGCTGACCCGCACCGTCCGCGGGCTGCCCGCCGCGCCGGGCGCCGTGATGGTGAGGGCGCCGCTGTAATCGCCGGCGGTCAGGCTGGCGATGCTTACCGCGACGCTGATCGTGGCCGAGCCGCCGGCCGCCAGCGTGCCGGCGGCGGGCGAGGCGGTCAGCCACGGCTGATTGCCGGCGATCGCAAAGCCGAGCGAGCTGCCGCCGGGGTTGGAGAGCGCGACCGTCTGCGGCGCCGGGGCGGCTCCGCCGGCCGTCGCCGCGAACGCCAGAGCCGTGGGCGCGGCGGATACCGACGGCGGATTGAAAGTCACCTTTCGGATCCGATAGTTGTAGTGGTCGGTGATATAGAGGTTGCCTTGTTTGTCGAAGGCCAGGCCGCTGGGGTGGCTGAGCGAGGCATTCAGAGGCGATCCACCGTCGCCGCCGTACCCATTCACGCCGTTGCCGGCCACAGTAGTGATAATGCCGTTGAGATCCACCTTCCGGATCCGATGGTTGTCCTGGTCGGCGATATAGAGGTTGCCGGCGGCGTCGAAGGCTACATCGGCCGGAAAGTCGATGTTGGCCTGCGTCGCCGGGCCGCCGTCGCCGCCGAAGCCCGTCCCGCCGTTGCCGGCCACGGTGGTGATAATGCCGTCGGGGGACACCTTGCGAACGCGGCCGTTATTCTGGTCGGCGATGTAAAGGTTGCCCGCCGCATCCACCGCCAATCCGGCGGGAAAATCCAGCGCCGCGAACACGGCCCGGCCGCCGTCGCCGACGAAATCGAAGTCGCCGTCGCCCGCATAGGTCGTGATGATGCCGCCAGGCGAAACCTTGCGCACCAGGCTGTTGAAAGTGTCGGATATGTAGATGTTGCCGGCGGCGTCGACAGCGATGCCGCCGGGAGCGTTCAGGGCCGCTTGCGTCGCCGGCCCCCCGTTCCCGGTGAAGTCGTCGATGCCGTTGCCCGCGATTGTCGTTATCAGGCCATCGGGCGTAACCTTGCGCACACGGCTGTTGTCCTGGTCGACGATATAAACGCTGCCGGCGGCGTCCACGGCCACGGCCTTGGGCGAGAACAGCGACGCCTGCGTGGCCGGCACGCCGCTGCCGCTGAAGCCGGTAATGCCATTGCCCGCGAACGTCGTGATCGTGCCGCCGGGCGAGATCTTCCGCACCCGGTCATTAGCCTGGTCGGGCACGTAGAGATTGCCGGCCGTATCGAAGGCGATGTGCGCGTATTCCTCGAACTCGAAATCACCGATCAGGAAGTTGAATTGTGCCTGGACGGCCGGCCCATTGTCGCCGCTGAAGCCCGGCGTGCCGGCGCCCGCAAAGGTAGTGATAATGCCTTGGCTCTGCGCCAGCGCCGTCCCGCCGGCCAGCAGCAGAAGCAGAAAGAAAAAAACCCGTCGCATGTTTTCCAGTTTATCTCACGCGCCGAGCCGGGACGCCCTTTGGGCCTGCAAGTGGGCGCCAGTTACCCCTCTGCCCCCGCCCGCCCCCGGCGTGAGGGACGCCGCTCCCTCTCACCGCGCAAGCAACTGGTTTCCACGTTAGGAGAACCCGGAAAGAGAGGAATTGACCGATTGAGAAAGGAAGACGCCGGCTCACCGCGGGCCTTCATTTCTCAATTTCTCCCTTTCTCAATTTCTCAATTCCCCGACCTGGGCTACCATCAAGGGTCAGGCGCATGCGCTACCCACTGGACGACCTCAAGGTCCTCGACCTTTCTCACGCCTTGGCTGGCCCGTACTGCACCCTGGTCCTCGCCCACTACGGCGCGCGCATCTACAAGCTGGAGCCGCCCGGCGGGGGCGACATCGGCCGCGGCTGGGGCCCGCCCTTTGCCGGCAACGAAGCGTCGTTCTTCCTGGGGCTGCACGCGAACAAGCTGGGACTGTCGATCGATCTGAAAAGGCCGGAAGGCGTCGAGCTGTGCCGGCGGCTTATGGAGAAGGTGGATGTGTTCCTCGAGAACTTCCGCCCGGGGAGCATGGAGCGCCTGGGACTGGGGTACGAGCAGGCCCGCGCCCGCAATTCGCGGCTGATCTACTGCTCCATTTCCGGCTACGGCCAAAATGGCCCCTCGCGGGATCTGCCGGCGATGGACCTGATCGTGCAGGCTTCGAGCGGCCTGATCAGTGTGACCGGCGTCAGGGACGGCGAGACGGTGCGCTGCGGCCACTCCGTGGCCGACATCACCGCGGGAATGTTCGCGGCCATCGGGATCCTCACGGCCCTGCACGCCCGCGAGCGCAGCGGCGTGGGACAGTTCCTCGACGTCTCGATGCTCGACTCGATGATCTCGGCGATGGTATCGAACTTCGCCACCTACCTGGGTGCGGGCGTGGTGCCGGGACCGATGGGGACGGCCTTCAAGTCGATTGTCCCCTACCGGACGTTCGCCACCGCCGATCGCGATGTCGCCGTAGCGGTGGCCAGCGACAAGCTCTGGGCCGCCTTCTGCCAAGCCATCGGGCAGCCCGAGCTGACGCACGACCCGCGCTATTCGTCCAACGCCCAGCGCGTCCACAACCGCGGCGTGCTCGAGCCGATGCTCGAAGAAATCTTCCGCCGGGCGAGCGCCGGCGAGTGGCAAGAGCGGCTCGACCGGGCCGGTGTTCCCTGCGCTCCGGTGCAGACCCTCGACGAGGTCTGCGCCGATCCGCAGGCCGCGGCGCGAGAAATGTTCCCCGCGGTGAACCATCCGGCCGCCGGACCAATGCCTGTCACCGGCGCGCCGATCAAGATGTCCGAGACGCCCGGCCGCGTGCGCTTTGCCGCGCCGCTGCTCGGCCAGCACACTCGCGCGATTCTACACTCGCTGCTGTGCCTGGACGAAGCCACACTCGACCGGCTGGAGGCGGAGGGTGTGATCGTGCAAGCTTAGAACGGGTGAACCAATCGAAGCCGCCGAGGAACGCACTAAAACTAAACTAACAGCCCGGGGCAAAATGTAGCTTGGCGCAAATTTGCGCCAAGGTCGGCTCGCAGGATCAACGACTTACGGAGTGCAAATTTGCCATCCGCAGATTTTGCCACGGGCTAAGGCTCGCAGTTATCCAAGCTGGAAGTCTTGCAGCTTGTCTCCCCGGACCTCGATCCCCAGTCCTGGCGTCTGCGGCAGGTAGAGTCGTCCGCCCTGGAACCGGATGGGCTCAGCCACGATCTCGGTGCGCAGCGGATTCTCGGTCCGGTCGCACTCCAGGAGCTTCTCGGCCGGCCGCAGTGAGGCGGGCGGGCCGGGCAGGGCGGCGTAGAAGTGCAGAGCGGCGGCGAGGCCGACCGCCGATCCCCAGGCGTGCGGCGTCACGTGGATGCCGTAGAGGGAGGCGAGCGTGGCAATCTTCAGCCCCTCGCTGATGCCGCCGCAAGCGCACAGGTCGGGCTGGGCGTAGTCCACGGCGCGGCGGCGCAGCAGCGGCTCGAAGCCGAAGCGCGTGTACTCGGCCTCGCCGCCGGCGAGCGGAATCGCGATGCGGCTCTTCACTTCCAGGTAGCCATCCAGGTCGAGCGGTGAAACCGGCTCCTCGAACCAGCCGAGGCGATGCTCCTCCACCAAGCGGCCCAGGGCGATGGCGTCAGCCGGCGTGTAGGCGTGGTTGGCATCGATCATCAGGCGCACGCCGGCGCCGATCGTGCGGCGGACGCCGCCCACCAGCACAGCGTCGCGCTCGACCCCGAGCCCCACCTTCATCTTCATGGCGGCGAAACCATCGGCCAGGTAGCCTTCGGCCTCTTTTGCAAACCTGTCTTCCAGCCGGCGGTCGCTGCCGAAATAGAAGCCGGTGGCGTAACAGGGAATCGATTCCGTTTCGGCGCCGCCTAGCAGTCGATAGAGTGGCACGCCGGCGGCGCGGGCCTTGATGTCCCAGAAGGCCATGTCGAGGGCGCTGATGGCGGCGATCATGGTCCCCTTCTGGCCGTAATCCAGGCTGCGGGCGAACAGAAAATGCCAGAGCGCCTCGGTGTCGCGAGGATCGCGGCCCACGACCTGCGGCGCAAAGAAATCCCGCACCACGGAGGCGCTCGGAAGCGCTGGGCCGTAAGCTTCGCCCCAGCCGGTGAGACCCTCGTCGGTCGAGACCGAAACCAGAGTCGTCTCCCGATGGTAGAAGGTCCATTGCGAAAAGGCGAACGGCTCGCGCAGGGCCGCCCGTACCGGATGGGCGCGAATGGCGGTGATTTTCATGGCAGCCTCTCGAAGATCGCACGCTCGCGGCGATCACGCGGAATGCGCACGGGGTATATTTTAGGCACAGAACCACAGGGAGCACAGAGAAAAAACAATTTGGGTTTTCTCCGCGCCTCTGCGGCTCTGCGGTGAATTCGGGTCTGGGTAGCTGCAATGTTCCCGGGATCACAAAGGGCAAAGCGCCGGCAAGGCCTTCCCGATCTCCTCGCGCACGACCAGGTCGGCCAGCTCGTCGAGCGGCGTCGGCGTGCGGTTGAGGATGATCAGCCGGGCGCCGGACTGCTTGGCGAGGAGCGGCAGCGAGGCCGCCGGTTGTACTACCAATGACGATCCCACAGCCAGGAAGACCTCGCAGCTTTGCGAGAGCCGCATCGCCCGAGCCAGCTCGCGCTCCGGCATCGCCTGGCCGAAGGAGATGGTCGCCGGCTTCAGCAGCCCGCCGCACTCCTCGCACTCGGGCGCCGGGTCGCCGCGCTCG
>JBGOUJ010000017.1:0-30700 GCA_041477005.1 Terriglobia bacterium
AACTTCCCTGGCTCAGCTTCAGCAGCGCGTCTTGCAAGAGAAGATCCGGCGCCCGCGCCATCGCCAGGCCTTGATCGATTCCCTTGCGCAATTCCGCCTGGTCGCCCATCGCCAGCAGTGCCCAGTTCCGCTCCACAACGGCGGGGATGATCTGCTTCTGTTCGGCGGGAGTCTGGTTCATTAAATCCAGAGCCCCTTTGGCGCTCTTGTCGGCTATGAGGGCCTGGGAGAGCTCCAGACGCGCGGCCAACAACTTGGGATTCAGCCGCAGCGCTTCGCCGAGTTCCTGCCGCCGGGTGAGCGAGGCCCCTCGCGCCTGGTAAATTTTCGCCAACACGTAGTGGGCTTCCGCCGAATCGGGCCGCTGCCGCAGGCTCTCGGTGGCGTCAGCCTGAGCTGCGACCAACCGCGCCGAACCCAAGTAAAGCTCGCTGCGCTGCAGCAGCGCCTCCGCGTCCTTGGAGTTTCGCTGCAATGCGGCTGTCAGCACTTTTTCCGCATCGGCGAGCCTCCCGACTTTGGCGTAGACCGCCACCAAATAGGTGCGGGCCGCCCGGTCCTTGGGGTCGGCTTTCGCCAGCCTCTCAAACTCGGCGATGGCCGCATCGCGTTTCCCTTCCTGGAACAGAAACCTCGCATAGTGGAACCGGTCTTGCTTTTCCCCCGACTCGGAGATCCGCTTGTAGGTTTGCTCGGCCTGCTCCTTCTGCCCGGCCCGCACTTGCATCGTCGCCAGATCCGTGAGGGCCGAAGCGTTCTTCGGGTCGAGCGCCAGGGCGAGCCGGAATTGCCTCTCGGCGTCGGCTGGCTTCTCCATGAGCAGGTAGAGCCTTCCTAAGGCCACAAGCGCCTCCGCGGATTTGGGCGCGCGGGCCACCGCTTCCTGCAAAGCTTTCTCCGCGCCATTCCAGTCCTTCTGCGAAACGCGGAGCATGGCCAGGGTCATCGACGATTTCAAATGCTGGGGCAGTCCCTGGAGGGCCTGTTGAAGATGCTGGTCGGCGCTCGCCGGTTTTCCCAGCCGGATTTCCGTCAGTGCGAGCGTGGCCAGGGCATCCGCGTTGCCGGGAGAGAGGGCCAGCACAGCCTGGGCTCGCTTCTCCGCGTCCCGCACGACCCCCGCGTCGTGGTTGACGGCCATCATTTGGGCGAGCTTCAACTGCGCTCCTACATGTTTGGGATCGAGCTCCGTGGCTTTCAGCAAGTAGGCGATAGCCGCCGAGGTGTCGTAAGTGGCGAGATAAGCCAAGCCAAGCTGGTAGTAGGGTTCCGGATCCTGGGGAGACGACTTGATGGCGTTCCTGAATTGCAGGATAGCGCGCGCGTAATCCTTCTTTTCCTGGTACTTCTTGCCGCTATCCAGGTACCTGGCCTCCTTGGCGCCGGAAATGGCGGAGCATCCGGCGGTCGCCGCTGCGACCGCCGCCACCAAAACCAGGGTCCACTGCTGAAGCCGGCTCCGTGTCTTTTGGGTCCTCATTGTTTCCTTTTTATTACTGAATCGCCACGACGATGGTGTTGCTGGGCGTGCCGTTGATGACAGCGCGGACCGGAACGGCGCTGCCGGAGAGCGCGTTCTGCGGGATCTTAACGTTGATCTGCCAAAGTCCAACAAAGCCCGGCGCCAGCCCCGAAAACTGGATTTCACCCAAGGTGCTGCCGACGGCCACGCAGACCGACGGCTGGTTGTTCAGGCAGGCAGCCCCGTCGGAAGTGGGCGTCGCCACCGTCGCGGCCAACGGGCTCGACGGCGCGGCCGCTCCGTCGTCCGGAGTCGGGTTCACCGGTCCTTGCCCGGTTCCAAACAACTGCACCACGCTACCCTTGGCCGCCGGAGTGGACGGCCCATTCGGGCGTCCGTCCTGATTCAAGATGGCGCCTTGCCCCTTGCCGTCCTGATTCAGGGTGAAGAAACCGGGCGAGGAAGTCGCCACCAGCACCGAACCGCCGGCCACCAATTCCTGCGTGTCGGCTACCCGTACCGCGATTCTTTGCAGGCCCAGCGGCGAGGTGGAGGGAAGCTCCAGATTGATTTGCGCCGGCGATAAGTAGAGCAGCGCGGCCGGGATCTGGTCGTTGACGACGACCTCCCGGCTCGCCAGAGACTTGGGAAGCGGCAAAGCAGAAGCTCCACCCGAATCGTCGGAAAGGCCAGCCCCGAACAACGACACCAAACCGCCCGGAGCCACCGCCACTCCGGCCAGGAAATGGGCCGCATTGACGACCGCCGCCGGTCTCAAGAAGTGCACCATGCGGTTGTTCCCCGTGTCCCCCACGTAGAGAGTGCCTCGGCGGTCGAAGAGAATGCCGGCCGGGGCGAAAAGGCCCTCGGGCGTCGCCAGGCCGTCCGTGCTGTTGAAGTTCGGCGCGCCTCCGGTGAGGTTGGGCTGTCCCACCACAGCGGTGGCGACGGCGCCGGCAATCGGCAGTTGGATCAGCGACGGAAACCGCACTACCCGATTGTTCCCGGTATCGGAGACCCAGATCTGTCCCCCGGGATCGAGGGCCACGTCAAACGGCCCCTTCAGGTGATTGGCGCCGCCTGCAACCGCCAGGTTGAAGCCGTCCTGTCCGATGACAATCGAGGCGCTGATGCCGCTCGCCGGCGCATCCTTGGTGTCGGAATACAACACCACGCGATTGCTTCCAAGATCGGCGACGTACAGATTGTAAGCGGCGTCCACGCAAAGCCCTTCCGGGGCGGCGAGGCTCTGTGCCGACGGGGTCTTGGGCGCCGCCCCGGTCGTGAAATTGGTCTGTCCGTACACGCGCACTGCCGCCGCTCCCGACGGGGCGCCGCTCGGGAATTCGAGGACCCGGTTGTTACCCCAATCGGCGATGAACAGATTTCCGTTCTGACCAAGCGCCAACCCAGTGGGGGCCTTTAGCGAAGAAGCCGAGACGGCCGCCGAGTCGGAGCTGTTGAAGCTGGCCTGGCCGAACACGGCATCCGGCGTGATGCGCCCGCTCTGGCTCACCGGCCTCGGGAAGCGCAGAACGCGATTGTTCCCCGAGTCCGCCACGTAGAGGCTCCCGCTCGAATCCAATACGACACCCACGGGCGCCCATAGAGAAGTCTTCGTCGGCGCCGCCGAGCCGTTGCTGTCCACGTTGGGAAGAGCGGTGACCAGGTCGGGCTGCCCGATCGCCAGATCCGCCGGCGCCCCGGTGGAAAAATGCACAGCGTCGCGCCAAATCAGGACCCGATGATTGTTGGTGTCGGAAACGTACAGCGCGAACGGGCTTTGCGAGTAGTCGATGGCCATCTTAGAGGGCGCGCTGATGCTGCCGGGCTTGATCTCATTCACGCCGTTGGCGTTGAGGTTGGGCTGGCCCCAAACGACGGCCGCTGATTTGGAGTTGGCGGGAACCGAGAGGACGCGATTGTTCCCCGCGTCGACCGCAAAGACGTTTCCGTTCCCATCCACCTTCACGTCGGTGGCGCCCGAGAGGGTGCTGGCGGAAGCTCGCGGGAACACGCCGATATTGGCCTGCGTCGTAGTGAAGCTCTGCTGACCCAGCACGCCCGTCGCCGGCGCACCCGATGCCAGGCCGGCGGCGGCGGCGAAGATCAGAATTCGGTTGTCGCCCGGCACGGCCGCGTAGAGGCTGCCGGCGCCGTCCACCGTCAGACCTTGCGGACCGCCCAGCGTCGAGGCGGAAGCCTGTGGCGGAGCGGTCTTGGTGGTGAACTGCGACTGCCCCAGCACCAGTGTGGCCGCTTCTCCCGTGGCGAGAGGAGCGGCGAATCGCAGGATCCGGGCGTTCTTGAAGTCCGAAACGTAAAGATTGTTCTGCTGATCGAGGGCCAGCCCCGCCGGCGTGTCGAAGCCCGAGGCGCTGACCGCATTGCTCGATTGATTGGCGCCGCCGGTGGTGAAGCCCTTTTGTCCGATCACAAGATCGGCGGACGGGTTGGTCGCATCCAGAACCGCCGCCGGAAACCGCAGCACACGGTGGTTGCTCGCATCGACCACCCACAAGTTCCCCAGGCTGTCGAACGCCACAGCGCGGGGCCCGCTCATCGAGTGGTCGCTGATGCCGCCCGTGTTGGCCCTGCCGTTGTTGAAGTTCGGCTGGCCATACACGGCATCCGGCTCGACCCGCGTGGGATTGGCGAAGGGCTTGGTGAAACGCACCACCCGGCTGTTACCAAAGTCGGCGACATAAAGATTGCCGGTCGCAGGGTCCACGGCCACACTCAACGGAAAAGTCAGTCCCTTCACGCCGATCCCCAGCGGGCTGACGTGCTGGAAGTCCGGCTGGCCGAGCACCAGCGTGGCCGGCGCTCCGTTCTGCATGCTGCGGGCGTCCTGCCAGGCCAGCACCCGGTGATTCCCTGTGTCGGCGACATAGAGGTGCAACTGGCCGCCGCTCGCGTCCAGAGCCACCCCGCCCGGACCGAACAGCTCCGAGCCCTGCACCATGTTCACGCCGTTTTCCCGAAGGTCGGGCTGGCCCAGGGCGCGATAAGCGCTGCTGGACAGTTGCGCCTGCCCGGCGACGATCGAGAGTGCTCCCATCGCGCACCAGGCCCAGGCTCGACTCCTGCGCCGGAAAGCTCTGCTCCAAAAAGCTTGGCCCCAACTGGAGAATCCCGGCATGTTGCGGTCAACCCCCTTCCCTCTCGGCAACCCCTACGCGTCAACAAGTTTTTGTTAGCAGCACGCGGAGCACCACTCGTTCCAGAAGTTTCCCGAATCCCCTCGCAGCCGCTCCCGGCAGCCGAGCAAGCCATCGGAAGCGCCGAGTTTTCTCAAATAGTGCTCAGAAGTTGGTAAACAATGCAAGGTCCATGGAAAGGCCAGGCGGGGATGCAGCAGGCCTGCACATCTACTGCGGGACCACGATGGTATCGCCAGGTCGAACGAGGATGTTCTGCCCCGTCTGCTCGCCCTTGATCACCGCTTCGTAGTTGAAAGACAGGCGGGTCTCCTTGTTGTTCTCGCTCCGCAGCACGTAGATCTTCTTCCTTTTGGCGTAATCGGTCAGCCCGCCGGCTTCCGCCAGCGCCTGCAGGACCGTGGTATTACTGGACTGCAGCCGTACCGGCCCCTCTTTTCTCACCGCACCCACCACGTACACCTTCTCGCTGTTGATCTCGCGCACCAGCACCGCCACTTCCGGCTGGTTGATGAAGCGAGCGAACCTCTCCGTAAGTGTCTTTTCGAGCTCCGCCGGAGTCAGGCCGGCCGCCTGCGCCTCCCGGATGATGGGCAGGGAAACCTTCCCGTCCGAGCGCACAACCACCTGCGGCGCCGAGGCTTCGGGCTCCTTCCACACACTGATCTGCAGAACGTCGCCGGGCCCAATTCGATATCCCGCCGGAGCCCCTGATCCTTCTGACAACGACGGCGGGCCCGCCTTGTCGGGGCGAACCGCGGTCGCGGCGTGGCCCATATCGGCCGCCGCCAGAACACCACCGCCGGGCGATTCGGAGCGCCGATTTTGCGCTGGCAAGCGCAACGGCAAGGCCAACGCCAGCATTGCCAGCGCTGTAATTCCCAGGGGATACACAACTCTCTTGTTCAACACAACAAGATGTTGCAGCAAATCAAGGTCCATTCGCGGTGGGGTGCGCTGGAAGCGCATCCTCAGCCACAGAATAGTCTTGAATCGCGCAGCCCAGGCCGAATCGGCGGTCCGGACCTACGGTATCCACGCGGACCACTTGCACCTGGCAGCGGAGACAAAGAGCCGCGCCCCGCGGGCCTAATGCCAGTCCGGGAAGCAGCAGCGTGCACTCCAGATGGTCACCCGGCGTAAACTGTTCCTCTGAAACGCAGTAGAAGCCTTCGCTGCTCAAGTTCTCGGTCCTGCTTTCGAGAGCACGACCGTCTTCTGCTCGGGCCAATCGTAAGGACCAGTGCAAAACTACCCGGCCTCGCCTACGGCGATCACCGACACTCAACTGTTCGGCCCCTCTCGTCTGGAGCACAATGTGACGTCACTTCCCCCGGGGAAGGCCCCCGGCCTCCGGCGGTCCCTTCCAGCACTCCAGCTCCAAGTCCAAAACAGAGGGAGTATATATTATTGCACTTTAACAGCCACAAAACAAGAATCCCCGGCGCGGGCCATATCCTACTTACCGCTTCAAGTATCAACCGTTCGCCCTCGACATCCTGCCACGCTTTCGTGAGGAAAAATTCGGGAAAATCAAGGCTAAACTGTTGAAGGCTCTCTCCATTTGCAGGCCAGCGGCTGATTGCGGCCTTACACGACCTAAGTGAAGCTGCTGTGTTCGAACTTAGGGTCAGCGCCATAACCGGTCGTAAGACATTTCATCTACGCCACCCGGGGAGAGGACGTATTGATTTTCTTGCAATAAACGTTGTAAAAAGTATAAGAATGACTTCGTCGACAACGCCACTTGCTCCACAAAGTAATATGCGTGCCGTCGACCCGGCCTCAAGCGCGGCCAGCGGGAATAGTCGAGCTGTGGGGAAAGTCGGCAACCGGGTATGAAGATCCGTTTGATTTCAAGTGACGAGCAGTTGTCTAAGCTCTGCCACGAGACCCTGTCCGCTTTTGCGGACAAGGAGTGGGATTTCAAAACAGTTGCTCCGGCTGACGACCCTCCCCCCGCTGACCTGTACATCTGGGATTTCAACCCGGAGCTGCCCACTCCCAGCCGGCTTCAGCTTCACGAGGAGCAAAGAAACATTTTCCTGGTCGAGCGTTCGCAGCTAGGCTGCCTCCGGGACCGGTTCCCCATGGCGGCCGTGGCCACTCTGCTCAAGCCCGTCAACACCACGGCCCTGCAGGCATTTCTGGAACACGCCGTGGCCCGCTACGGGGCTCACCGGGCCCAGCAGTACATCACCCGGACGGATTCGCTGCGCGCGGATAGAAACGAACTGTTGCAGTGCCTGCTCCATGCCAACCTGAAGCTGCAAGAGTACATCCAAGACCGCACGAACTTCCTGACGCGCGCGGTCCATGACTTCCGCACTCCGTTGACAGCGGTAGACGGCTACTGCGGCCTGCTGATCGGGCAGCAGCTCGGCCCGCTGAACGCGCGCCAGACCGAAGTGCTCGGGCGAATGCAGCGCAGCATCAAGCGGCTCTCGCGCCTGGCGGCCGGAATGTTCCAATTAGGCGTGGGCGCCCAGGTGAAGGCGGCGCTCGATGTCCAGCAGGCCGACTTCGAAGCCTGCATTCATCAAGCCGTCCACGAGATCGCGCCGTTCGCGGAAGAGAAGAACATCGACATCAGCGTGGATCTGGAGCCTCCCGCAGAGCGCTTGTATTTCGAGCCGGCGCAGATGGAGCAGGTGTTGGTGAATCTTCTGGAGAACGCCTGTAAATTCACTCCCAAGAACGGAGCGATCGAAGTGCTGGGTCACCCTATTTTTTGGGAACGGCGCGGCCGCTGGATCGGCGAGAAGGGGTCGAATGTTGAGCGCCGCAGGGTTTCCTCCCAGCAAGCGAACGCATTTTGCGTCGTGATCCGGGATTCAGGGCCAGGCATCCCGCAGGAGCATCTGGAGAACATCTTCGAAGAATACACGTCTTACTCCAGCGGCCGGGACCGGTCGAGCGGAGGCCTGGGGCTGGCAATCTGCAGGATGATCATTACCGCTCACCGGGGCCGGATTTGGGCCGAGTCCGATGGCGGCGGCGCCTGTTTCTCGTTTGTGCTTCCTTTGGGCGAACCGAACATCCTGGAGCCGCCCGGCAGGGAGTCGCGCGAGAAAGCCTTGGCCGCCGCTGCCCTGGCCGGGATGCATCAGTAATTGGACCGGTTACTCCTCCGAGGTCAACAATCCATGCGGAATGGGAAGGCGCCGACAATCCTGGTAGCCGAAGACGAACCGGAAGTGCGGAATTATCTCGATACTGCTCTTCGCTGCCTGGGTTATCCGGTCCTGTTCGCCGAGGATGGAGAGGAGGCCTTGACCTGCCTCGCCCGGCCCGACCAGGACATATCACTCGTCCTACTGGACCTTATGATGCCCCGCAAGGACGGACTGGAAACCCTTCGGGAGATACGTCAGATCGACCGCGAGCTGCCGGTTATCATGTTTTCCGGCATGTCGGCGCCGCTGAACGTGGTGGAGGCGGTCAAGTGCGGCGCTACCGACTTTCTGGCCAAGCCGGTGAGTTACGACGACCTCGGCCGGGCGATCGAAAGAGCCCTGCGATCGATCCCGGGCTGGGCGCCCGACGCCGAAGACCAGGCAGAGGGGTCTTCCAGCGAACAGCCGTTCTTCCTCGGCAACGCCCGGATGAAGGAGATCGAGGCCGCCTTGAAGAAAATCGCCGCCTCCGATGCGCCGGTCCTGTTCCAGGGCGAGAGCGGCGTGGGCAAGGAGGTTTTAGCCCGCGAACTGCACGCGCTGTCTCCCCGCGTCGCCAAGCCGTTCCTGAAGCTGAACTGCGCGGCCATGCCCCTGGAGCTGCTGGAAAGCGAATTGTTTGGGTACGAGAAAGGCGCTTTCACCGGCGCGTTCAAGAGCAAGCCGGGCAAATTCGAGCTGGCCGAGGGCGGGACGATTCTGCTGGACGAGATCGGCGACATGGATTTCAAGCTGCAGGCCAAGCTGCTCCAGGTTCTGCAGGACCACGAATTTCAGCGGCTGGGAGGCAAGGAGACGGTGCGGGTAAACGTCCGGGTGCTCGCGGCTACGCACTGCGACCTCGAGAAAGCGATGCAGGAAGACCGCTTCCGCGAGGATCTGTACTATCGCCTGAACGTGATCAACATTCACGTGCCGCCCCTTCGCGAGCGTCAGGACGAGATCATGCCGCTGGCCCGGTTCTTCCTGAAGAAACATGCCATGGCCGGAGCGAACCCGCCCGAGATCACATCCGTCTTGAAGAAAGCGCTGCTCGCCCACGACTGGCCCGGCAACATCCGGGAGCTCGAAAACATCATGCGGAATTACCTGGTCTTCCGCGCCCCGGACGCCCTGGCCGAGGAATTGCGGCTCAAGACCCGCCGCAAGGAGGCGCCGGCCCCAGCGCCGGCTTCTGCTGCGGCCGAACCCCACCCGGCCGGGCCGCAGGCTCCCTATCCGCCGCCAGCCGCCACGAAGATCGCGGAAGCCAGCAGGCAGGCGGAAACCGAGGTGATCTTAGCCGCTCTGAACGCCACCAAATGGAACCGGAAGCGGGCGGCCAAGTTGCTGAACATGGATTACCAGGCGCTTCGCTACAAGATGAAGAAGCTGGCTATCGAAGATGAGGCCGCATCGCCTCTGGCCTGGCCGGCCGAATTCCCCATTGCAGAGCCGGCCCCGCTGGCGCGAGGGCCCGTGCTTCCCCGAGGCGGCCAGCCGGCCAAAGCGGCCAAGGCATCGGATTTTCTCGCCAGCCTTCCCCCGGCGCGCTGGAGGCCGGGCGCGGTCCTACCGGGTGCGCCGGCGTCGAAACCCGAGCCTCCCGCGGTGGCCGATCACCAGACCTCCGTCCTCGATAAAGCCAGGATCGAGGTCGAGAGCGACGTCATCCTCGCCGCCCTGCAGGCCACCCACTGGAATCGCAAGCAGGCTGCAGCCCTTCTGAATCTGGGCTACCGGGCCCTCCTCCACAAGATGAAAAGGCTGTCGCTCGGATAAGTGCGCGGGGAACGGCCGCTCGATCCACCAACTCGCGCCCGTCTCTTCCGGTTCCCGCCCGGCTAATTAGTGAAAGATGTGCACGCCCCAACTGGCGCCGACGCCGTCCGGGCTCTTGTCAGGATCTCGATCACGTGGCCCAGGGCTTCCTCCCACCGGGCCTGCGCCTGGCAGACGGCATGAACAGCTTCCGTCTGTCCGTCCAGCCGCTGGAGCAGAGCATCTACCCGATCCTCTATCTCCGAGACCGGCAGCTTCAGGGAGGCCAGCTCCTGCTGTTGGATGTCCAGACGGCCCAATACGGCATCCAGACGCTCCGAGACCGAACAAGACAGATCCTGCGTCGTGGATTCGTGACGAGCGCTGGATTGGTGAAGGGAAGTGATCTCCACGGCCATTTGCTCGTACCGCTCCGGGCTCACGAGCGCCGCCGAGCCAAGCTCGCCGATCGTAGTCGCGAGCCTCTCCTTGATCTCCGCCAGCCCCTCAATCGCGGCAGAGAAGCCTTCTTGCTGGCGCTCCACCGACTGCTGCAGCACCAGGACCCTTTTGCCAAGGTGCATCTCCAGCTTCCGGATCGCGTCGGTCAGAATATCGGAGAGTCCCTTCGCCAGGTTGCCGGCAGCTCGAGCGAGCAACTCGGGATCGTCGGACAGGCCGGACCCCGCGCTGATGGCTCCGTCAAACGGCCCCCAGAAAGCCGCCTGTTCCTCACCCGCCCCTGACCCCGGGTCGGCTCCAACATCACCCCCCGAGTTCGAGTCCGACACAATGGCTTCGAGGCTCATCGTCCCCCTTTTTTCTCCTGCTGTCTTGTCTCAGCCCCGAATACCCCAGGGTATTTAAAGCCGGCCCCTGAATGCTTGTCAAGGCTCAATTTTTGCTGTTACTTTTCGCTCGAAGGGCATCTGAAGTCCTACCTCTCCAGGGCTGGCAGGGTCCCCACCCGAAGACGCCATGCTTTAGTATTATCAGAGTTGGCTTGTGCTCTTTCGAAGCGAGAGTGAGCCGATTGTACCACAAGTTTTTGGAGTGTGATTCACACCTTATCCACACTTTTTCCACAAACTTGGATTACCGCAAACATCCCCGCTCGACATCGGTTTATCAACAATCCTTTCACAGTGATGGCGCCCAACAGCATGATAATAGGCCAGTTATATTTGTGGATAATGCCGAGGATCGGCCCTTTCCCGCTTGACTCGGCTACCGGGATCTAGTGTGCTATGCTCTGAGCTCGTAGGCCCCCCGCCCAGCCACAAGGGTCGGAGAGAAGATCGGTCCTTGCGAGCCTCCGGAGGTTAAGCATTTTGAAGCGGTCAACGCCAGGATTCATTCTCACAGAGTCCTCCCTGAAGCCGGTTTATGCCAACACCGAAGCCATCCGGATCCTGGCCTATCCGCAAAATCCGAGTCAGATCGGCTCGATAGATAATTTTCTTACCGAGAAGATGCAGTCGGTCCTTATGGCTCACCTGGATCCTTCGGGGCCGGCGTTTGTCACCGAATTCAGCTCCGGAAAGAGACGTTACGTGTGCCGGGCCTTTGCTTTGAATTCGAACGGCGCGGATGTGTTCCCGGCCGCCGGCATCGCCATTCTAATTGAGCGCAAGGGCCGCGGCTCGTTCGACGGCTCGGAGATCGCCGGGCGGTTTCAGCTCACGGCGCGCGAACGGGAGGTCCTGGAATTCCTCATGCAGGGTCTTACCAACAAAGAGATCGGCAAGCGCATGAACATCAGCCCGAACACCGTCAAGGCCTTTTTGCGGCTGATTATGGTTAAGATGGGCGCCTCTACCCGCGCCGGTATCATCGGCAAGATTCTCGACACGCAATTCCGGAACACCGGCGATTTTTTCGATTAGTCCATTGGAACAATGACGTTGCGCCCGTCGGGACGGTATCCGGACCCAGCTCATGGATCCGCGGGCGCCGGCGACAGGCGCCGCTATCCACGTTGCGAACTCGGGTCTGACTCGAACCGCCCGCCCCGGCTGACTTGGTCTCGGTCGAGCCACCCCGCCGACTTCCACTGGTCGTGGAAGATTGCGGGCGGCGGGAACCATGGTACTGGTCTCGGGTACCAAGGCGAAGGCCTTAAAGTCCAGGACCAAAGCTCGCCACCAAAGGTAGATCGCGGGGCCTGTTTCGAAGCCCTCTGGCGGTACCCAATCGAGAGGTACATCCGTAACATTGGTTTTATCGTGAACACCATGTAAAAGTTATAGTTGCTTTACTCGTCAAGGCTAGTGATCGTGAAATCGAGATGGCAGTATTGGATTCGAAGACGCTCTCTAGTTAGGCTCGCGGCTGCGATCTCAATCCTGCCGGCCGCCGGACTGCTTTGGCTGCCGGCCGCGGCGCCCTTGGCGGCCCCAGTTGGACCTGCCGCAGGGCATGAATGTGGCGCTCCGGCTTACGCCGGAATTTGACCGAACTGTAACAGTTCAGTCCGATGGCTTCGTGCTGGCGACCGGTTCGACGAGCAAACTGGCATGTTCATACAACATTTCGCGCTGAACGAAGAGGCGTTTGGGGTCACCCCAGACCCGAAGTTTCTGTACTTCGGCCGCGAGCACCGGGAAGCCATGTCCTCGCTCTACCACGGCATCGTCAACAGCCGCGGCTTCACCGTGATGATCGCTCCGCCGGGTATGGGCAAGACGACCCTGCTCCGCTACCTGCTCGGGAAGATCGAGGACTGGGCGGACACGGCCTTCCTGTTCTGCTCCTTCGACGACAAGAACGACTTGCTGCAGGCCGTCATGACCGCCCTTTCGGTCGAGCCCGACGGCAGCGCCTATTTTCCGAACTGGCGCCGGCTCCAAGCCGATCTGCAGAGGCGATCCGAGCGCGGCCGCAAGATCGTTCTGGTGTTTGACGAGGCCCAAAACCTCAGCAGCACCACGCTCGAGGACATCCGCATGTTCTCCAACCTCGAAACGACCCAAACCAAGCTGGTGCAGATCGTTCTGGCCGGCCAGCCGGCGCTGTTGCAAAAGCTGCAAGCGCCGGAGCTGGAGCAGCTCGGCCAGCGGATCGGCGTCTACGGCCGCATTCTGCCACTAGACGCAACTGAGGTCGAGGCCTACTTGAACCATCGCCTTGGCGTTGCGGGGAGGACGGAGCGGTTGTTTACTCCCGAAGCGGTGTCGCTTATCGCCCAGTGTTCCGGGGGAGTGCCTCGCAGCATCAACACGATTTGCTACAACGCGATGGCCTTGGGTTGGGTGCTCGGCCGCCAAATGATAGACGAAGAGCTGGTCGAGCAAGCCTCGCGGGACGTGAAGGTCATAGAGTCGAAACAAGACCCCATCGCGCGCCGCTCCTCCGGCAACGGCAACGACAGCAACGGCCACACTGAGCCGCCCGCCGCCCAGGGCAACCTCCCCGGCCAGCTCGTCGAAATCCTCTGGAACCTGGGCGAGCTGCTGGAAGAGCTGGAGAAGCTGAGCCGAAAGACCAAGAACACATGGAAGCCCCGGCAGTCGGAACGAGACGGCGCCGAGGGCGTGGGAGAAGAGAGAAGGCCTTTTCGGTCTCCGAGGGCCGGGGCGAACCGGCGGAGCTTTCCGCGCCCCGGGATCGCCGGGGAGAGCACGCCGCTGGCGGCTTCCGAGCTTGACGAAACGGCCGTGACGCCGCCCGTGCCCGAGTCCCCTGCAGCCAGCCCGGCGCATGAGTCGGCCCCGGAGCCGCCTTCGGCCGGAGCAGGGCGCCGTGCGGAGATACTTTGAGCCGTCCAGCGGAGACGCCGGGCGTGCTGTTTAAAGAGACCCTGGCATCTGCAGAGCGGCAGCTAACCCGGAATTAATAACGGAAGAATCATGACAAATCTCGGTCCCTCTTGGTATGTACTGAAGACAAAGCGATTCAAAGAAAGCCACGTACAGGCTCAACTCCAATGCTCCGGCATCGAGACCTATCTCCCGATGGTCAAGGTTCCGAAAGGGTACTTGCGCAAGGGACAGCGGCAAATTGAGTCACTTTTCCCCGGCTACATGTTCGCGCGCCTCGATCCGGGAAGCGGGCACCTGTTTCACCTCCGCGGGGTACACGATTTCAGCTCGCTGGTCCGATTCGACGGCCAGCCGGCGCGCCTGGACCCGCAGGTGATCCACGAGCTGCGGCAGCGGGAACAGGGCCGCGGCTACATCACGATCGAGTCCGAATGGAGCCAACTGCGGCCCTACGATCCGATCCGTATCGTGGACGGTCCGTTCAGCGGTCATACCGGCTTGTTCGTGCGCTACCTGGACAGCGCCGAGCGCATCTGCATCCTGCTCGACCTGCTGCAATCGGAAGCTATGGTGGAATTGCCTCTCTGCTCGGTAGCCGCCGTATCCGGCCTCCCTCCCGCACAGGTCGCTCACGCTTTGTAGCAGCGTCGAGTATCCAGCGCTCCGGAGAGACAGTTGACTCCGCCTCTGGAAAAGAGAGCCGCCTGACCGTGGAGTAATTGTTTGGGGATCGCCGCCCTTTTGGGCACGGCCGGCGGCCCCCCGCGAAGTTCCCCCCCCGAAAATTTGACGCTCCTTCCAGCTACGCCTGGGCGCCGGCGGAGTTGTTAGCAGCCGCGGCCCTCGATGGTGTGCAGGCTCCGGCGGCGGCCTTCGAGCGTGAATGAGGTATGCATCGATGACATCGAATTTCATTGCTCACGGGATCGGCGAGCGGGAGCTCGACAGCCGCCCCTCGGCCCAAAAACAGACGGAAGAAAACCTGGCGTCGCTGCTCGGGCCGTGGTTCGAAGACGCCGACGTCGCTCGCGTGCAGGCGGAGATCCCACGCATTTTGCGGGGTTCGCTGAGCAACGGCCGCTGGACCGCGGAATTCGAGGTGGCGGCGGCCGCTTCGGCCGGCACTCGTTATGCGGTCGCCTTCCCTTCCTGCACGGCGGCGCTGGAGTCGACGCTCTCCGCGCTGGCCATCGAGCCGGGTGACGGTTTCCTGGTGCCCGCCCAGACCTTCGCCGCCACCGGCATGGCCGTGCACCTGGCCGGCGGGCGCCCCGTGGTCTGCGACATCCGGCCCAAGACACATTGCCTCGATCCGGACGAAATCGCCCGCAAGACCACGGCCCGCACCCGCGGCCTGATCCTGGTCCACATGGGCGGCCTCATCACCCCGGACCTGCCCGTCATCCTTTCGGAGTGCGCGAAGCGAGGCCTGCTGCTGATCGAAGATTGCGCCCATGCCCACGGGGCGAGCTGGAACGGCCGTCCTTCCGGCTCCATCGGCGTCGCCGGCTGCTTCAGCTATCACCCCACCAAGATCCTCACCACCGGCGAAGGCGGCGCCGTCGTCACCAACGATGAGCGCATCGCCGCCGTCGCCCGCTCCCTGCAGAACCGCGGCCGGGAAATGGACTCGCCCGTCGAGCTTTACGATCGCGTGGGCCGCAACAACCGCTTCCCGGAGATCTCGGCGCTGCTGGGCGTGGTGCAGTATCGCAACCTCGACAAATTCGTCCGGCTTCGCAACCTGGTGGCCGACTACTACCGCCATCGCCTGGCCGCCGAAGCTTCCGAAGTGGAGATCCAGGCGCACCCCGCCGGCGTCGTACACTCCTACTGGAAATTCCTGCTGAATCTGCCTCCCGGCGCGTCACGGGAGCGGATGCAGGAGCGCATGAAGAAGCGCGGCGTGCCGGTGCATTGGTCCTACTTTCCGCCGCTGCACCTGCAGCCGGTGTTTCGCCGGCTATTCGACTATTCGCCCGGCCAGTGCCCCGTTGCGGAGGATGTGCTGGCGCGCAACCTCTGCCTTCCCATCCACCCCAGGATGGGCCGGCGCCATGCCGAGGTAGTCATCGATTGTTTCCTGGAAGCGTTCCACGCCGACAGGTCCCAAGTGGCATAGACCAAACAGGAGGCCAGAAACCTTGCCCATTTCCACCAGCCATTCCGGCAAAATGTTCGAACGCGGCGTAGCGGTGATTTCGATCGATACCGAGTGCCTCTGGGGGCACTTCGACCGGCTGGATGAAAAGCGGTTTCACGAAAAGTTCCCCAACGCAACAGCGGTCGCCGACGGTTTGCTCGCTTGCCTATGCCAGGCGGATCTCAGCGCGACCTGGGCGGTCGTGGGCGGCCTCGCGCTGGGCGAGTGCGCCGGCTCGGCCGACCCCCGTATGCAAGGCCTGCCGCCCTACTGGATCCGGTCGGTTCCCGCCGGCAACCAGGCGACGGCTCCGCTTTGGTACCATCGCAGCTTCGTCCGGCGGATTCGGGACGCCCGTCCCACCCAGGACGTCGGACTCCATGGCGGCCTGACCCATATGATCTGGAACGACCCGCGCGCCTCTCGCGAAACGCTCCAGCAGGAATTGTCAGCGGGCGTCCACGCCCTGGAAGAGATTTCCATCCGGCCTCGCTCCTTTGTGTTTCCCCGCAACAAGGAGGCTCGCCTGAGCTTGCTGCCCCAAGCCGGCATCCGCTGTTATCGCGGCCGCGGCCCGACCCCGTCCGAGCAACTGGGGGGCGGTCTTCCGACGGCGGCTGCGCGTATGGTCGAGGAGCTGAGCCGATTCACGCCGCCGCCCGTCTGGCCCGAAGAAACCTGGCCCGGTCTTTGGAACATCCCGGCCTCGCTCGTCCTCTATCCGATGAGTGAAGGGCGATTGCGCGTGGTCCCCCCACCAGCCCGCCTGGAGCGGGTTCGCCGCGGCATCGACGCCGCCGCCAGCCGCCGCGGCATCTTTCACCTCTGTCTCCATCCCGAAACCCTGGCCGAGGGTTCCCGGGCGTTTTCGATCTTCGAAGGCATGGTCGAGCAGTTGGTGCGCGCCCGCGAAGCCGGCGACATCGAGATCCTTACCATGGCCCAGGTCGCCGACCGCATGGAGCGCCGGCGGGGAAGAAGCGCACCCAATACCCAGCGGCGGTATGCAGCGGCCGATTAAGATCCTCGACATCATCGACACGGCGGCCTCCGCCAGGGAGATCCTGCTCCACCGGGTGGAGGCCGTCAACCGCCGCGTCTACCGGCACCTCGACGAGCGCACCATGATCCAGCGGATCCTCGACGTCTGCTTTCGCTTGTTCCCCGCACCCGATCCCGAGCACGAGCCCGTGCCGGCCCTGGACAGTCCGGGCGGCAGCCGGCAGGGAGCAGTCGCCTGACCATGCCAGCCCAACCCCGCACCCGCGGAGAAGGCCTCGCCCGGTTCCTGGAGCTGCGCGGCGGCCAGATCGTCGAAGCCGCGGGCGCACTGTGGCAAGGCATCGGGAAAGGCTTCTACATCAGCCTCCCTTATCACGCGCTCCTCGATCCCGATCCAGCCGAGCTCACCGAGATGCTGAGCCGCGCAGAGGGCCTGGGCGCCAGTTTCCCCTCGCTCACCTGGCCCGGTCTGCCGGGCGGGCTGTGTGTTTACCGCCGCGGGCAGCCATACACGCTTTCCTCAGTGCATCCCAAGCAGCGGGCCCGCGTGCGCCAGGGCCTGGAGCGATGCGAAATCCGGCGGGTGGACGAATCCGAACTCCTCGCCCAGGGCCTGCTCTTAAATCTCGAAATTATGGAACATCGGGGCCGCCTCGACCCGGAGTTCAGCGATCCCCGCCGCTGGAGGCGCCTGGTAGATGCCATCCTTCTCACGCCAGGCGCCGTCGTCCTCGGCTCTTTCGTGGAGGGCCGCCTGGCCGCTTACGCCATCAGCTATCAGGAGGATGGCTGGCTCTACATTCTCGATCAGATATGGCGCCCGGGTGATCGGCAGAACTGTCCCAACCACGCGCTCACTTTCTGCCTGACGCAAGCCGCCTCCGAGGATCCGGAGGTCGACGCCGTCTCCTACGGCCCCACCGGGCTGGGAGGAACTGATTACCTGCACGAACATCAGCTCCGGTTCGGCTACAAGCCAGCCCCTCACAGCTTCGCTTTCCACCTGAACCCTTCCTTTTCACCAGTTCTTATCAACCGCTGGGCGATGCAGTTGGTAAGCCTGGCCCGCCGGGTCAACCCGCGAGGCCAAAGTCTGGTGCGCCTTTCCGCCATCCTGGAAGGAGCAGCCGCCGCGCGGGGGCGAAGGGACTCCCGCCGCCAAGCCGGTACGGCCCCACCGGTCTGAGCCTGGGTGACGAATCGCCTTTACACCCTTACAGTTTGGGCTCAGAAACCCCCCACCCGCCGGTGTAGGTGATGGCTCGGAATGTATGGACCGACGCCTACTTGCGGCTGATGATCACGCTCTGCGGCGAGCGCTCGAGCGAGCGGATCTCGCTCCGCGCAAAGCCCGCCCGCTGGAACATCTGCTCGTACTGGGAGAAGGGGTAGGCGTCGCCCGACGGCGTTGTGGCCAGCATGATCAAGCTGAACGCGGCCGCCGCTGGGGGCGAGACCCGGTCGTCATTCGGGACGAACTCCATTGTTACGGCGCGGCCGCCGTCCTTGAGCGCCTGGTAAACTTTATGCAACAAGCCCTCGCAGGTCGGAATATCGAAGTGGTGCAGGAAATTCGTCAGCAGGACGATATCAAAGCCGCCGCCATAGTCCGCCTCGAAAGCGCTGCCGGGCAAGGTATGAAAGCGCGACGCTACCCCGGCCGCCTGCGCATTTTCCTGAGCTACCGCCAGCACCCTCGCCCAGTCCAAGGCCACGATCTCTGCGTTCGGGTTCCGCCTAGCGATGGTGATGCCGAACACGCCATGACCGGCCGCGATGTCGAGCACTCTCCACTTGTGGCCGGCGCCGGCATCGATCAAAGCAGCGATCTCTTCGGCGGCCGGCGTCATCATCGGAGCCATGCTGCGGGCAAAGGTGACCCAGAGCGGATTCTCCCGAGCCACGGTTCCGTCCGCGCCCATCATCGTGCCGCCTCTTCGGACCACCGCTGCGAGGTCCTGGAATGCGTCCCTCAACTCCGGCGCGCCAAGGAACTGGACCATCGTGCCGAGGTACGCCGGGGAACGACGGTCCAGAAAGGCCGCGGCGTGGGGGCCTAGGCCGTACTGATCACCGTCCTTGGTCAGCAATCCGGCCACAACCAGGAAGTCACACAAGATGCGCATCCCCCGATCCGAAGCCTGGCAGCGCTCGGCCAGCGCGTGGGCGGTGCGTACCCCTTCGCCGATTCCCGTAAAAACATCCAGCTCGATGGCGCCCTTCAGGGCGGCCGTCAGTTGATAGGCATTGAGTGTCTGAAAAATGAGCTCCGGTGTCAGCGCCGTTTGTCGGTCCATGCCAGAATCATACACCACGCAAGTCGAGTTGGAACGGTACTAGACTGGTTGGAAGTGTCCGAACCATTTTCTGACCTCCGCCGCGAGCTCGGCCCTATGCTCCGCCTCTCCGTTCCGCTGGTCCTCGCCGAGCTCGGCTGGATGAGTATGGGCATCGCAGATACCATGATGGTCGGCCGGTTGCCCGATAGCGCCGCGGCCATGGGCGCCGTCAGCCTCGGCGGCGTGCTCTTCTACACGGTCGGCATTTTCGGCAGCGGTCTGCTGCTCGGCCTGGACACACTGGTTTCCCGAGCCTTCGGCGCCGGCGACGTCGCCGATTGCCATCGGTCGCTGCTTAACGCGGTGTACCTGACGGTCGGCGTGGCGCCCTTGCTGATGGGCTTCTTATGGCTCGGCTCGCCGCTGCTCGGCTCCTTCGGCATCGATCCCGCCGTGCTGGGCCAAGCCATTGCCTATCTGCACGCCATCATCTGGAGCACCTGGCCCCTGCTGCTCTACTTCGCTTTTCGCCGCTATCTGCAAGGGATGAACATCGTGCGGCCGATCACGTTCGCCCTGGTCACGGCCAACCTGGTCAACCTGGCCGGCAACTGGATCCTGATCTACGGGCGTTTCGGCGCCCCCGCCCTCGGCGTTGCCGGCTCCGGGTGGGCCACCTGCCTTTCCCGCGTTTACATGGCTGCGGTGCTGCTCGGCGCGATTCTCTATCACGACCGCCGCTACCGAACCGGCCTGCTCGAAACGCCCTTCCAGCCAAACTTGGCCCGCATTCGCCGCCTGGTGAGCCTCGGGCTTCCTGCCGCCGGCCAGTTGAGCGTGGAAGTAGGTGTCTTCGCCACCGCTACTGCGTTGATCGCAAAGTTAGACCCTGTCTCGCTGGCTGGCCATCAGATCGCCATGAACGCCGCCAGCTTCACTTACATGGTTCCGCTCGGCATCAGCTCGGCTGCCGCCGTCCGTGTTGGCCAAGCCCTCGGCCGCGGCGATCTGCGCGGCGCGGGCCGCTCCGGCTGGGCCGCTCTCGCGCTGGGCGCCGCGTTCATGCTCTGCCCGGCGCTCGCCTTCCTGGTGGTCCCCCGTTACGTAGCGCGACTGTTCACTCCCGATCCTGCCGTGATTCGCGCCGGCGCGTCCTTGCTCGTGATCGCGGCCTTCTTCCAGCTCTTTGACGGTCTTCAGACCGTAGCCACCGGCGCCCTGCGAGGCGCCGGCGACACCCGGACCCCGATGGTCTGCCATCTCTTGGGCTACTGGATCATCGGTCTGCCACTGGGCTATTTCCTCTGCTTCGCCCGACATTGGGGCGCGCCCGGCCTCTGGGCCGGTCTTTGTGTCGCCCTGATTCTCATCGGCGTCGTGCTGCTGCTGGCGTGGCACCAGTATCTCGATCAGCGCTCCTCACGCGAGGTATGATTCCAAGGGTGAGCCGGACCAGAGCCGTTCGGGGCGACGGAGCAGGGGGCGCCGGCCGCTCTGGAAACGATTCGCGCGCTGGCCGAATACTTCCGCTCGAGCGATGGGCCATGTGCCGCCTTACCAATGAAGATTAAAGCCATCCACGATCAGACCGTTTCCATACGCTCGGAGATGAGCAACGCGTTCATCAGCTTCGCTGAAATGACCGTGTCGGCCGTGGCCGTGCTCACCGATGTGATCCGCGACGGCAAACCGGTAGCCGGCTTCGGCTTCACTTCCAACGGCCGCTACACGCAGAGCGGCATCCTGCGCGAGCGGATGATCCCCCGGCTGCTGAAAGCCTCGGAGACCGAGCTGCTCGATGAAGCCGGCGCTAACTTCACCCCTTCCAAGCCTGGCAAGTCATGATGCGCAACGAAAAGCCCGGCGGCCATGGAGAGCGCTCGGCGGCCGTCGCCGCCATCGACATGGCCTTGTGGGACGTCGTTGCGAAGATCGAGGAAAAGCCGCTCTACCGCGTCCTGGCCGAGCGCTACCGCGGCGCCCAGGCGGATTCCGACGTCTACGTTTACGCCGCCGGCGGCTACTACTCGGCTCGCGGGCTCACCGGCCTGCAAGACGAGATGCGCGGCTATCTCGATCTGGGATACGAAGCTGTGAAGATGAAAGTGGGCGGCGCGCCGCTCACGGAAGATCTCCGCCGCATGGAGGCGGTTCTGCAGGTGGTTGGTTCCGGCAGCCGCCTGGCCGTGGACGCCAACGGCCGCTTCGACCTGGAAACGGCGTTGCGCTATTCTGAAGCTCTGGCCCCCTACGAGCTGAAGTGGTACGAGGAGCCCGGCGATCCACTCGATTACGAACTGCTGAAGGAAGTGGCCGCCGTTTCGACCACCCCGATCGCCACCGGGGAGAACCTATTTTCGATGCAGGATTCCCGCAACCTCATCCGCTATGGCGGCCTGGACCGCGAGACCGCCTTCCTTCAGATGGATCCAGCCCTCAGTTACGGCCTGGTGGAGTATCTAAGTATCCTGGAGATACTTCGCGCCGCGGGCTGGTCCTGGCGCCGCTGCGTCCCCCACGGCGGCCATCAGTTCGCCCTGCACATCGCCGCCGGCCTGGGTCTCGGCGGCAACGAATCCTACCCCGGCGTCTTCCAGCCCTTCGGCGGCTTCGCCGACCACTCGCGGCTGCAAAACGGACGCATCCGCCTCGCCGACGTTCCCGGCCTCGGCATTGAGCTGAAATCCAACCTCTACGCCGTCTTCCGTGAGATGATGCGCTAACTGACAGTAAATAGGAGAAAATGGGGCGATTTTCACTCGATTCTGCACAGCGGGGCTGGCAACCTCGCAGCGAAAAGAGGTCGTTTTACAGGGGATTCGCCGGACCGGGCGGCCCCGGTTGGCGACGGCGGGCCGGGATGACGCTGACCTGCTTCTCTCCGCCCCCTGGCAGGAAGCGCAGATTTCGCATTTCCTCGATTTCCCGGTCGGAGAGCGCATGATCGAGGCGTCCGGCCGATTGCAACTCCCGGTGGAGGTTGCGAAGCCGGTCGGAGAACCCGACGTCGACGACGCGCAGATTCCGGTCGAGCTTGTAAATCACGAGCGCCCGGCCGTCGCTGTCTCGCTCGCCCGTTTCGACGCGGATGAATCCGTCCGCCACCGTCAAGGCGCTTACCCGGTTGAATTTCTCGAGTTTTTGATTGATGCACGAGCGCGGGAATAGGATCCGCGCCTTCTCCCGAGCCGGTCCGCAGCCTTGGATCTGGTACTCGGGACGCTCCTCGACCGAGGCGCCGCCGGCCTGGCTCGGATCGAGCACCACCAGGGTGGCCGCCGAGTAGGTTCGTTGTAGCCTCCCAGGAAGATCTCGGTTGCTCCGTCGCCCTTGCGGTCGGCGGCCTCCGCGACATTCAAGTGCCCGGGGTGCCAATATTCCGCCAGCACTGCGCCCCGTTCATTTAACAGCGCAAACTGGCTCGGGTAGGAGACCAGGTGGTGGGCAACTACGAGCACGCGCAGTTCGCCGTTGACGCCGAAAGGCTCGACCGCGAAGCGCTCTATGTGATACGGAGGTGGAAAAGATCGGTTCGAGCCGGACACGGTCCGGCCGGGCACAAACCTCCATTTCTCTTCGCCGCGGTCGGAAATGCAAAGCAATTCCGAACTCAGCTTCGAGCAGATGCCGGGATCGTACAACAGCAGCGTGTCGACCCTCTTGTCGTGGTCCAAATGGCCAAACCAAACCGGCCGGTTCCTTGGCGGGAATGTCGGCGAGTAACGCAAGGGATGGATCGGCTCCGGGAAAGTCTTCCGCCAGACTTCCTTTCCGCCCCGATCCGTGGTGATAAGTGTTTTCCAGTCAATGCGAAAGGCTTCCGGAGGGCCGGGGCGCTGAGTCGCCAGTTGGTTTTGGAGCACAAATCCCAGCAGGGCCAGGAGCAAAACGGTTGCCAACGCCCCATAAAACCGGAGAAAAGTCAGGTTCGAATACCAATGGGGTCTCTGGCGGGTTGCCGCTTTCCACTGCTCCAATTCTGTTTGGTTTGCCGAAACCCGTCCCCTGGGGCCCGGCAGGCGCTTCACGGGGAGCCCCAGCTCCCGTTCCCATTTTTGAGCCGTCCGTTCGGCAACGCCTAGGAATTGCGCGATTTCCTTCCAGGAGGTCAATCCGCCCGGCGCTTTGTCGAGGTCCATCAACACACAAACGTCCCTCGTTCCGGTGATAAGCCTAGCAGATCGCGAGCGCCGTCTCAATCCCCGGCCCAAGAATTTACGAAAATGTACGGCGGCGCATTTCTTCGCTTGTGCCACGGCCCCATTTGAAGTGAGCTAGTCTCAAGACCGGCACGGATCCCATGTCCATGCGCCGTGCCGGGTAACATCGAGGGCGCGCCTGCCATCCGGCTCGCCCTCCGATCTTCCCAAAGACTGAATTTCAGACGGTAACGGCGGCGATCTCTACCGGGGTGCGCTGCCCGCTCACCACGACGATGCCGCTTTCGGTAACGTGGTAATTTCGGCCGTCCTGCTCCAGGTCAAAGCCGATTTCGGCGCCGGGGGCGACGCGGACATTCTTATCCAGGATGGCCTTGCGAATGCGGGCATGCCGGCCGATGTCGCAATTGTCCAGGATGATCGAGTCCTCGACCAGGCTATAGGAATGGACAAAAACGCGCCGGCCGAGAACGGAATTACGGACCGTGCCGCCGGAAATAATGCAGCCTTCCGAAACGATGGAGTCCAGAGCCTGGCCCCGGCGGCCGTCTTCGTCGAAAGTGAATTTCGCCGGGGGCTCCGGGTAATTAGCGGTGCGCAGGGGCCAATGGCGGTTAAACAAGTTCAGCAGCGGCGAGACGGAGCGCAGGTCCATGTTGGCGTCGTAGTAGGCCTCTATCGTTCCCACGTCGCGCCAGTAGCCGCGGTTTTGCGCCGGCTCGCCGGGAATCTTGTTGGTCAGGAAGTCGTAGGCATAGACCGGGAAGCGGTGAATCATGCCGGGCAGGATGTTGTGCCCGAAATCGTGGTTGCTGTCGGCCCGCTCGGCGTCGTCGTGCAGCTCGCGCACCAATACACCAGTGTTGAAAATGTAGTTCCCCATGGAGGCCAGCGTCCAACCGGGGCAACCTGGAATCTCGGGTGGGTCGGGCACCTTTTCATGAAAAGCGACGATCCGCCAGTCCGGGGTGATTTCCATGGTTCCGAACTCCGCGGCCTGATGGACCCGGATCGGCAATGCGGCGACCGTGCCGACTGCCTCCTTTTGCTCGTGAAACTGGATCATTTGGCCGATGTCCATGCGATAAACGTGGTCTGCTCCAAAAACGACGACCAGGTCCGGCTCCGCCTGCTCGACCAGGTTGATGTTCTGAAAGATCGCGTCGGATGTGCCCTCGTACCAGATCTCGCCCTTCCGCATCTGGGCCGGTACCGGAATGATGAACTGGTTCTTGAGCAGGTTGGCGAACTGCCAGCCGTCGCTCAAGTGCTGCAGCAGCGACTGGCTCTTGAACTGTGTCAGAACGTAAATCGAATAGATGCCGGAGTTGATCAGGTTGCTGAGAACGAAATCGATGATCCGGTACTTTCCGCCAAACGGCACCGCCGGCTTGGCGCGTTCCTTGGTCAACGGATAGAGGCGGGAACCTTTACCGCCGGCCAAGACCAGACCCAGGACGCGAAGTTTCATACCCCACATTAGACACGATGGGGGAAGAGCAATCAATCGGCAATCTTGGCGGTGAGCACCAAAAGGGGGTCCGGCCCGAACCGCCGATGCCGGACTTGCCGACAACGACCTTTGGCCCTCGCGGAGGTCCAAGCTTGTTTAGGGAGATTTATTCGAGGAGTCGGATGTCCTGGGTCAGATCGGCCGACGGGCCGACCCGTAGGGACCGGACGCGGGATTGCAGATTCTCCAACTGATCGTCCGGGTTGAAGTCCTCGACCTCGGTGGCGAAGATCAGGTAGTCGCCCTCGGGCAGCCCGGCGAAGCGGTATTCCCCGAGCAGGCTGGTCTTCTGCGAGCGGGAGCCTCCCAACCGGTAGCGATTTTGGGGGTCGAGAGGATAGCAAAGGGCCAAGACGCCGGGAGCGGGCTGGCCATCAGGATCGAAAACGCGGCCGTGGACCTTGCCGGCCTCGTGGAGCAAGCGAATCGTGGCCGAGACTTTTCGCCCCGGCATCAACTGGAAGCCTCCCAGCGCGTCCTTGCCGTCAACCTGGATGGCGTCGACAACCCGAGATTCCGGGCACAGGACGAAGAACCGCCATTCGCCGGGCATCAACTCCCGGACCGCGTGCCAGCCCGGTGCGGCGGCGCCGCCCCCTGGGGCGCCTCTTCGGATGCCCGCTGGGGCGCTGGCCGCGACGTCCGGCTCGACCCTCATCGGCGGGGTCCGCGCGCCGTTTTCCACCCGGGAGAGAAGGATCACGACCTGCGGATCATTCAGCTCCGCCCCCTTGTCGTCGGTCAGGTGGACGCGAAGCTCGGGAGCAGCCACGGGGCTCACCGAGAGGCCGTCCCGATCGCTGTACAGGTCCAGCGGCTGGTAGGCAGCAAGGTTGCCTTCGGGCGCCGACACTTCCACGACGAGCGTGTAGCGGCCGGGAACCAGATGGGAGAAGGCAAACTGGCCCAGGGGATCGGTGGAGGCGTCGCGGCTCTCCTCTTCGTGAAACAGGGTCACGGTCGCCGGATGGCCGGCATGGCGAACCGCTGCAGGGACGGCGCCCGAAAGATGCAACAACTTGCCGAGGATGGGTTGGATCTGGACGTCGGGGGTCTCGCGGTCGAGTTCCACGGCCACGACCTGGCTCTCGGAACGGTTCAGGGTCTGGGGGAAATAGGTGGGAAGCAGACCCGTGCCATCTTCCGATTGCCGCGCCGCGGTCGCCACATAGTAGCGGCCGGGTTTGAGGCCGACGATGCGGAAGACACCGCGATCGTCGGTCACGCCGGCGGAGGAAACACGGCCAGTAAGGGAGTTGGGCTTCACGGTAATGGCGTTCACGGTGAGGTTCGGCATGCCCTCGCCGTTTTCATCCACCACCATGCCAGTGATCACGCCGAGACGGTGCAAGTGCACGTCGGCGGTGGCGCCGGCCCCGGCGATGAGCGGGATGGGGCGGCCGACGTGGTCCCAGGCCTTCTGGCCGAAACGGCCCGGGGCGTAGTTGGCGCGGCCGGCCTTGACCAGGTAGCTGCCCGGCGGCACCTGTTCGAACAGGTAGCGGCCGCGGCGGTCGGCGATGACGGTGCGGATCGGCGAGCCGTCGAGAAGGCTTAGCGTCACGGTGCTCCCGGCAAGCGGCGTTTGCGTGACGGCGTTGAACACGACGCCGGAGATGGTCCCCAGGGAATCCCCGGCAAGGGCGACAGCGCCGAGCAGGAGACAGGAAAGCAGTCGCGAAGTTCGTCCGATCACAGCGGTCTGCCGATGAGGCTTTGGACGATGGCGCGGCCGTGATCGACCGCGCGGGCATACTGCTCGCGCTTCTCGGCGGCGGTCAAGCCGCGGCCTAGCCGCAAGTAACGCTCGAGACCCAGCCCGACCACGTAAGTTCCCGCAAAGGCCACGGCGCCCTTCGCCACCAGGCCGCCGCCGAAGGGGATCTTGGACACCAGCTCCCGCGCCAGCGCCCGCCAGCCGAATGCCGCCGTGATGATGGAGGCGATCTGCCCACGCTGCTCCACGTACCCGATGACGGCATCGCTGGCGGCGGCGATCAGAAACGCCAGCCGGATCTGACTCATGGTAAGGACTGCGGTGTCGGAGGCGAACTCCCCGACCGTCCAAGGCAGCTCGAAGAAATTCGGCACGAGGTTGGGGAAGGCGGTCGCCACAGCGAAGGCCGCATTCTCTCGAGCGATCTTACGGATGAGCCGCTCCACGACCGGCTCCCGAAACGCCACGAAATGGCGCGCCACGGGGATCCAGAGGTCTTCGCGCCCGTCCAGGAACGGTTCGAGGGCCTGAGCCGGTTGCGAGGGGTCGTAAGGATAGAAATGCGCCGGATGGGGGAGGTGCGGTTCGGCCAAGCCGAAATCGCAGCGCTCGAAGTCGGTTGCTTCGCCCACCGGTAACACGTGGCGGCCGGCCTGCTGCGCCTTTTTATCGGAGATGCCCGGCGGCAGGAGGAATCGCACCAGGCGCCGATGGCCGTCTTCGTCAGCCGCGAGCAGGCCGACCGTGAACGGCCGCGCCGCCAGCTCGCGAACGTCATGAGGATTCAGATTGTGCAGCGCGCCTTGGATCTGCTTGAGAACGGGAAGCGGCATAAGTGTCAGGTTCAGCCCGGTCTTGCGGCGCCATGGGCGCGAAAAACCACTTTCAGCTCGGTGCGCCACTCGGCGCCCAGGCCGGCGCGCTCCACTCGGACCTGAGTAGAAAAGTATTGCAGAATTGTCTCCGTCGTGGGGTGGAAATCGAACCCCGGGGATACCAGCAGCAGACGCGGTGGGTCGGCGCCGAGCTCGATGCCGGGGAAATAGCCCCGCTTCTGAAACTCTCCGCGGTCGAGGTGCCACTTCACGCGCATCCAGTAGTCGAGGCCCTGCAGCGGCAGGTGAATGTCTTCGCTCGCTTTGAGCTCGAGCACGGTCAGCCGGCCGGCGCGGTCGGTGGCCAGCAGGTCGATGATGCCGCGGTCGGAGCCGGCCACCGCCGGCACCTGCGAGTAGAGCGGCTCTGGAAGCAGGCTGCTGTCGATCTTGCCCGGATCGGCGCGAACCAGCGACTCCAGCCACTTCTCGGGCGCCGCGCGGTAGAGCGGGTTCTGCTTTTGGGCGCTGCCGGCCGAGCGCGCCGTCGCCAGCCGCTGGGCCAAGCCTTCGACGCGGTCGAAATTCGAGTCGGTGACCGGAAGATCCTGGTCCAAGCCGTAGGTCATGATGCGGGCCGAGGCGCGCGCAAACTCGAGACCGCGCCATCGGAGGGAGATCAGCCCGTCGGCCTGGGCCACGCGCTCGACGCCGAAACGCGCGGTCAGCCGCTCTATCCACTCGGCCACGCGGCCGGCCGGCTCGGGTGGCGGCAGCGCCGGCTCGAGGGTCGTGGCCAGATTGCCATAGGCTGATTCGTCCACGCGCGCCATCGAACCGCCCGGACTGAACGTGTATAGCTCGTAATCCGCTCGGGCCGGATCCAGATAGGCCAGGCGATTGCCGGTGAGCGCTTCGCGGCCTTCCGGCAGAAACAGCTTCAGGCTCTCCACGACTCGCTGCTGCCCGCGACGGCGCACGTAGTCGAGCCAAATCAATCCGAAGGAAAGGATGTGATCGGCGGTGGCGGGGTCGGCATCGGGATCGATGCCGATCGCCGCAAAGGCGGACTGGCCCCGCGTGAGCAGCGCCCGGGCGTAAGCCGGCGAGAGCGAGTGCTCGAGGTCGGCGGAGCCGCTGATTTGGGCGATCTCCCAGCCACCGAACTGGCGAGCCAGCAAGCGCCGGAACCGCTCCCGAAACTCGAGGCGGCCGGCGTGCCGCTCCAGGTGCGGGCCGGCCCGGGCGAGATCCAGAATCAGCAACCCGCCTTCTCCCTGGGCCAGCCGGCGCGTGACGAGACCAAGCTTGCCGCGCTGTTCTTCGCGCACCCGCACGATCCGCCGCACCAGGCTCGCCTCGGCGTTCCAGGCGTGCAAGACCAGGGCGCCGCCTTGAACCTGGAGGTCGAAGCGGCCCGGCTCGACCGGTATTGTTTTTCCGCCCGGCTCGAACACGGCCGGCGACCGGCAGCCGCGCACGAACTCCTCGATACGGGCGCGCAGCAACTCGGGCGGATCGGCGGAAACCGAGGGTCTCATCACCATGGAACAGAGGGTCCCATGGACGATCTTAGCCGATCCGGCAGGGAAGAGGCGAGCGCCTGCTCCTCAGCACGGCCCCTTTTCCCGGCTACGCTTCGGCCGACGGGCGCCGTTACCTGCCCGTGAATACACTCCCGGCGGCGTCCTGGGCGAAGATCAGTGGCCGTATACGCTTTCGCCTTCGCGATTGCCTGCCTGCCGGGCCACACCCGGGTCGTCCGGTAAACAAAAAAGCCCTGCCTCGGTCAACCGAAGCAGGGCCTGCTACCTGGCCGTTCGCGCGGAGGCGCTAGACGGAGGCAACCCACCACCAAAGCTCGAAAAACCTCACCGACAAGCCCTTCCGGGCCCGGACCCCATCTTCCTCGCAGCCCAACCCCCGACAGGGAAAGCAACTGGGCTGCCACTTGCTAAGCCATTGGAAACAGCAGGTATTTACAAGTCGATCGCGGCGAAATCTACAGTTTTTGGGACGGGCACCCTAGAACCTGATTGAAAATTCAGGATTCGTAGGACAGGCGTCAGCTCCTGTCCTACTCGGCCATCATGCCTTCGCTCAGTTTCTGAGCCCGTATTTTCGTGACCGGGCATTAACCGACGCGGAGGTGCAGTACGTCGCACCATGAAGGCGCCCTGCGGCTGCGCCACATGCTGAGCAGAGCTTTCGTCGCTCCCAAGGGCTGCCGCGACCTTCGCCCCCTACTCGGCCATCATGCCTTCGGGGGTGTCCTCGGTGAGGCCGCCGACGTACTCGACGCGGGCTTCGTCGGCATAGCCGGGGATGCCGGCCAGCACGTCCGTCTCCTCCAGCTCGGGCTCGGGCACCGGCTCCCCGGGCACCTGGACGTTGCGGTAGTGCAGCATGCCCGTGCCGGCCGGGATCAGCCGGCCCATGATCACGTTCTCCTTCAAGCCCCGCAGGTAATCGATCTTGCCGGAGATGGCCGCTTCGGTCAACACGCGGGTGGTCTCCTGGAAGCTCGCGGCGCTGATGAAGCTGTCGGTCGAGAGCGACGCCTTGGTGATGCCCATCAACAGCGGCCGTCCGACTGACGGGGAACCGCCCGAGGCAATCACCCGATCGTTCTCCGCGCGGAACCTGAACTTGTCCACGACCTCTTCGAGCAGGAAGTCGGTGTCCCCGACTTCTTCCACCTTGATCCAGCGCATCATCTGGCGGACGATCACTTCCAGGTGCTTGTCATTGATGTTCACACCTTGCAGCCGGTAGACCTCCTGGATCTCGTTGACCAGGTATTTCTGCAGCTCCTTTTCACCGAGAACCGCCAGGATATCATGCGGGTTGCGCGGGCCATCCATCAGCGGCTCTCCGGCCTGGACGCGCTCGCCTTCCTGCACGTTGATGTGGACGCCGCGCGGCAGCGTGTACACGCGGGTCTCGCCGCTATCGGGCACGACATCGATCTTGCGCTGACCCTTGATGAGCTCGCCATAGCGCACCACGCCGTCGATCTCCGCGATGACCGCCGTCTCGCGCGGTTTGCGCGCCTCGAACAACTCCACCACGCGGGGCAGACCGCCGGTGATGTCCTTGGTCTTGGTGGTCTCGCGCGGGATCTTGGCCAGCACGTCGCCGGCATGGACGGGCTCCCCGTCGCGCACCATCAGGTGGGCGTGGGTCGGCATCAGGTACTTGCGCAGGCCCTTGCCGTGCTCGCTCTTGATCTCGATCAACGGCTGGCGTTTCTCGTCGGGCGAGTCGGTGACCACCCACTGGGAAAGGCCGGTGATCTCGTCCACCTGCTCCTGGACGGTGACGCCCTCCTGCAGGTCCCTGAAGTGAACACTGCCGCCCATCTCGGTGAGGATCGAGAAGGTGTAGGGATCCCACTCGAGCAGGATCTGGTTGATGGAGAGGGCCTTGCCGTCGTCGACGCGGATCTTGGCGCCGTAAACGACCGGGTAGCGCTCCTTCTCGCGGCCCTTCTCATCCACAATCGCCAGGATGCCGTTGCGGTTCATGGCCACCAGGTCGTTGTTCTTGTTGCGGACGGTGGCGATGCTGAGGAACTTGGCGAAGCCGTTGGACTTGGCGTCCTGCGTAGACTGCTCGGAGACGCGGGTCGCCGTTCCGCCGATGTGGAACGTCCGCATGGTGAGCTGGGTGCCCGGCTCGCCGATGGATTGGGCCGCGATGACGCCGACGGCCTCGCCGCGCTCGACCAGGCGCCCGCTCGCCAGGTTGCGCCCGTAACACATGACGCAG
>JBGOUJ010000018.1:0-30664 GCA_041477005.1 Terriglobia bacterium
AGGATTCAGCGGGCCAGGCCAGAGATGTCAAACAAAGGAACGAAAGGGTAGCCCAGAGATACTTCATGCTATGACCCAGAAACCCAGAAACGCTTCATACTATGCCGTATTGTAGCAAACCCGTCAATAGGCCGGGGTTGGGCCGGTTGGGCGTTAGAGTGAAACGGGGTTCGCCGTACCTCCGTCCCTCAGAGCGATGAGACGCCTAATACTCTTTCTTCTGACGGCAGTTGGAGTATCCGCAGGCCGGTGATGCCAACCGTTAAGCCGGCGGTTCACCGGGGATCACGTTCTGAACCCGCTCCAGAACCTGCTCCTGGACCGCGGGGTCGTCTCCGAAGCCGGGGAACCACTCTACCTCCTGCTCGCGACTGAACCAGGTGATCTGGCGCTTGGCGTAGTGGCGGGTGTTGCGCTGGGCGTCAAGGATGGCTTCCTGAAGATTGATCTCGCCGCGCAGGTGTTGCAGGGCTTGGCGGTAGCCGTGGGACCCGAAGGGCTTGGCGGCGGCAGGATAGCCTCGGGCTAATATTTGGCGCACCTCTTCGATCAGGCCGGCGGCGAACATGGCCTCCGTGCGCAGGTTGAGGCGGGCGTAGAGGGCATCGCGGTCGGGGAGCAGGCCGATTTTCAACACCTGGAAGCCTTCCAGTTTTTGCCGGCCCTGGGTAAACAGCTCGGTGATGGGGCGGCGGGCGAGGATCGTCACTTCGAGAGCGCGAATCATTTTGGGGATGTCGTTGGGGTGGATCCTTTGGGCGGCGTTGGGATCGAGCCGGGCGAGGAGGCGGTGCAGTCGGGTGGGGGGGCGGGCGGCGAGGCGGCGGCGGAGATCTTCATTGCGGGTGGGGCCGGGGAAGAGGCCGTCGAGCAGGGCGCGGAGATAGAAGCCGGTGCCGCCCGCTAAGATGGGCAGCCGGCCCCTGGCGCGGATGTCGCGGATGGCTTCGGCGGCGCGGCGGGCGAATTCGCCGGCGGTGAAGACCTCGTTCGGCTCCAGGATGTCGATCAGGTGGTGCGGGATCGCGCGGCGCTCGGGTTCGCTGAGCTTGGCGGCGCCGATCTGGAAGTGGCGGTAGACCTGGATCGAGTCGTAGTTGACGACCTCGCCCGAGTGATGCTCGGCCAGGGCCAGGGCCAGCTCGCTCTTGCCGGCGCCGGTAGGACCGAGGATGGCGAGCAGGGGAGACATTTGGAGTCGCGTACTATGATAAGGGAATGATTGCAAACAAGACGAAAGCTCGGCTGGTGTTGGGGTTGGTCGCGGTGGCAGCCATCGCCGGCGCCGCGTTCGCGTTACAGGTGAATCGGGCCGCACTACCGGCGCCGTTTGCTTCGCCCTCGGTGAACAATGGGCCGCGGGTGATTCCGCGCCCGGACGGCGCGACGCTGCGTCTGCCGCCGGGCTTTCAGATCGAAGTTTTCGCGGAGGGCTTCGAGCGGCCGCGCTTCATGCTGCTCGGGCCGAGCAAGGAGATCCTGCTCGCGGACAGCCTCGGCGCACCGCCCGGAGCATCAGCCAGCGGGGCTCGCCCGCGCGGGTCGGTCTACGTGCTGAACGGCAAAGAGCGCCGCAAGCTGATCGAGGGCCTCGACCGGCCTTATGGGCTGGCGCTCTGGAAGGATTACCTCTACGTGGCCGAGACCACGTCGCTCAAGCGTTACAAGTACGACGCCAAGGCCATGCGGGTCACGAGCCAGGGGGAGGAGATCGTCCCGTTGCACAGCTTTACCGAAGGGCATTGGACCCGAACCGTGCTGTTCGACCGCAAAGGGGAAAAGATGTACCTGACGGTGGGGTCGGGGTCGAACGTGTCGACCGGCGAGGATCCGATGCGGGCGGCCATCAACCGCTACAATCCTGACGGCACCGGGCACGAGATCTTCGCCTCGGGGCTGCGGAACGTGATCGGGCTGCGGTGGTATCCCGGGACCGACGCTTTGTGGGCGGCGGTGCAGGAACGGGATGCCCTGGGGGACGACCTGGTGCCGGACTATTTCACCTTGTTGAAACAGGGCGCATTCTACGGCTGGCCGTATGCCTATACCGGGCCGAATGAAGACCCGCGGAACAAGGGCCAGCGTCCGGACCTGGTGCAGAAGACGATCGCCGGGGATGTGCTGCTGGGAGCGCACGAGGCGGTGCTGGACTTCCTTTTTTACACGGGCGGGATGTTCCCGAAACAATATCAGGGGGGTGCTTTTTTGGCGTTTCACGGGTCGTGGAACCGGGCGAACCGCGTGGGGTACTCGGTCGCCTTCATCCCCTTCAAAGACGGCAAGCCGACGAGCGGGCCGCAGGATTTTCTGGCCGGCTGGATGCTCGCGCCGGATAAGCGCGAGGTGTGGGGGCGGCCGGTGGGGCTGTTTCAGATGCCGGATGGATCCCTGCTGGTGACCGATGACGGCGGCAACAAGATCTGGCGGATTACTTATAAGCCGTAGATGGGGGGCGGCGGGTCTCCTCCTGGCTCTTGCAGCCTGGGGCCAGCAACCGAAGTTCTCTCACCGCGAGGCGTTGCAGAAGCCGGGCGTCCGCTGCGTGGACTGGCATGCGGGAGCGGCCTCGGGCACGGCGTCGAGCGGCAAGCGAAACATCCGATTCAATCACAAGCTGCACCTGGCGATGGGAAACCTGGCGCCGGTGCTGGCGGCGACGATCGACAGTGGCAAGTATCCGGCGCCGGCGGGCGACATTCGCCGCCATCTAAACGACAAGGACGCTTGCGGGGCGTGCCATCGCGGGATCGAGGAGACCGACGCGGTAACCAAGGCCAACTTTCCGCAGATGGCCGATTGCCTGGTTTGCCACAACAAGATCGAGCTGCCGTTCAGTTGCGAGAAGTGTCACCTGAACACGGCCGTCCTGAAACCGGCCGGCCACACCGCGGACTACCTGGAAAGCCACTCGAGAAAGAACGTCAAGCTGGACAAACCCTCCTGCCGGATTTGCCACGGCGTGGATTTCCGGTGCATGGGGTGCCACTGAAAGAACAGTGGGGGTGTGCAGAGGGCAGCGTGCAGGTCAAGTGCGGTAGGCGTGCACGGGCTCGCCGTTAATCATTGGTGCCGGTCCCCGCATGGCGCCGCTTCCAACACCGACTTCACAAGTCTGAAATCGATCGACTCGGGGGAGAAGAATTCTACCGCGCCACCTCGCCAGAGTGCTTGGTGCACGCTCGAAGGCGCAGCCGTTCCAGGCCCCCAAAGCCGCTGCAATTCGCGCACGTCGACCAAGAGGCAAACGTCGCGGGGCGAGCGAAGCCCCAGGTCATAAGGCGCCATGCACGCCGCATAAGGCGTCGGTGTGAGCCAGCAGCCCCGGCCGTTGCCGATGTAGCCGGCCCTATAGATTTGCACAAGTGCGTCCTGAGTGGTGTAGTGAGCCAGGAGGCCGTAAACATCCGCGACCTGGTGACCGGTGAGGGCTGGTTTGCGCTTGAGGTAAAGCTCGTACGCAGGGAGCCAGGAGATGGCGGAGCGTTGCCATCTTTTTTGATCCAGTGTTCGCGCCAGACTGTCGTCTCTCACTTCTCCGAGTCTCTCCGGAATCTGTAGGGTTGAACCTGTCCCTCAATCTACCATGTGGGGCAAATCCCCGAGCCCACCATCGGTGACAGCTACTTCAAGATTATTGGGCATTTGTTTTCAACGAAATGGGAGAAGCCGGGATCGAAAGGGAGGGTCAACCGGATTAACATACACTTAGAGCAGTACCGGGGGAAGGCGACCCCGATGGGACAGGGGCGTGTTAAGCTTGGGGGGGAGACTGTCGATTGTGTCTACAGCGGGGCAGAAGCCGCAGCGGGAACCGGTGACTGAGATGATTGAGAGGATCGATAGCGCGGTGAAGGAAGCTGTCAAGATCCTGGAGCTGGCGGAGGTTCCTTGCGCATTTGACGGGGAGAGTTGGGTTTGGTTGTGGCGGGAAATGGAAGAGGATGACGCGCTGAAGCCGGTGCCGGAAGCGCTGCTGCGGGCCCGACCCGATGTGTTTGGCGAGGGCGTCGAGATTGAGATCTCCGGTGGCGCGTGGATGCCACAGAAGCGTGAGATCGCAGCCGGTCGAGTCTATTTTGCCCAGTATTTCGAGGCATTGCCCCAGGGAAACGAACTTTCATCCCAGCTCGGCAACCAGATTTCCCGCGCCTGGAAAGGGGCGCAGGAGACCGCCCGGCGCCTTCCCGAAATCGAACGAAGACGCAACGAAACCGTAGATAAGCTGCGCACGACGGGGGTTCTCGCCAGCCACCAAGAGTAGGTCCGCTGTTCCCACAGCGCCCAGATCCCAGGGCCTGGAACGTCCACCTTTTCCCTCCTAAGCGTAAATTGGGTCCAACTTCTGCCGGATGTACTTCATGGAGCGGCCGAAGCTGTCGCGGGCGCTGACGCGGACGTAATCGAGGTCGACGCAGATCCAGCCTTTGTAGCGGCGGCGTTTGAGGATGCGGGTGAGGTGGGGGAAGTCGATCTCGCCGTCGCCCAGATCGTAGATGCTGTTCATGAACGTCGCGTTCGCGGAGCCTGCTTTGACGACCTGGCCGTTTTGGTAGGTAATGTCCTTGTCGGCGGGGGTGTTTTTGGCGTCCTTGTAATCCATGAAGATCAGGCGGTCGGCGTATTTTTCGAACAGCTCGACGACGTTGCAGCCGGCCAGGTGCAAATGCGCGGTGTCGGGGGCGAAGTGGAAGCGCTTGGGGTCGGTGGACTTCAGGAACAATTCCACCTCGTCCTGTTCTTCGATCAGCTCATCGAGGTGGTTGTGCAGGCCGGCGCGGAAGCCGTACTCCTTGGCGACGTCGCCCAAGTGGTTGTAGAACTCGCAGGCGATGCGGATGCGCTGCGGGACCAGGATCTTGGGGACGCGGGAGGGGGCGAAAACCACCAGCTCCGTGGCGCCGAATTCCTTCAGAAAGCTGAGGGCTTCGCGGGCGTTCTTTTCGATCTGCTCGTGCTTGGTGCGGTCGTCCGCGGGGCCGCCGAACGAAATGGTCGCGATGCGCAGGCCGCGGCTGTCGAGCTCCTTCTGAAGCATCGGCACGGTAAGGTTGTATTGCTTCAGGCAGCCGGGGAAGCTGGTCATGCGGATGCCGGTGAAGCCGGTGTCCTTCATGATGTCGAGGATCTCGGTGAAGGGCACAGGGGTCAGGTAGTTCCAGAGGCCGAGGCTCAGGGCCCAGGAGATGTTCTTGTCGGCAGCATCGGTTTGGGAACGAAAAGCCGCCAGCGTACCGGCCAAGGCGGAAACGAATTCGCGTCGGTTCATGGCAAAACATTATCGCACCAGTTTCACCCGGAGGCAGAGAGGACTGAGGGCAGAGGAGGCTGAGGGCAGCGAGGACTGAGGGCAGGGGGGCTGAGGGCAGCGAGGACTGAGGGCAGGGGGGCTGAGGGCAGCGAGGACTGAGGGCAGCGAGGACTGAGGGCAGAGGAGGCTGAGGGCAGCGAGGGCTGAGGGGCTGGGCAGGGTGGGCCGGGGTGGGTGCGCGAGGCGGGTGGCGGGGTGGCGCAACCGCTCGAGCCGGAGGGGCGACGACGGAGCAGGATCGAGGGGGCCGGTCGAGTTCGCCGTCTCGACCCAGTTCGCCGTCCCGACCCGGAGAGCGTGGCCCCGTCAGGGAGCGGATGGTTTGCCTTGGGCCGAATCGCAAAAGGCCGCGAGGGCCCACTGTTTGGCGCGGTCGCCCTGGGGCATGGCGTGGCGAATCTTCTTGTGGGCACGGGCGAGAGTGGCGCCCACGGTTCCAGGGCGCACCGAGACGATCTCGGCGATCTCGTCATAGCGCAGCCCCTCGGCCCAGAGCCGCAGGCATTCCAGCTCGCGGGGCGCGAGAAGGTTCCAAAGCCAGTGCAACGTTTCCCGCTGGCCATAGCTCGACTCGGGGTCCTGGCGCGGATCCGGCGCCTGGGCGAGCTGCTCGATGCCAACTTCCTCTTTCACGCTGGCCGCTTTCAGGACGTCCAACAGATGGTTGCGCAGGACGCGGAACAGCCAGGCCCTCGGGTTGAGAATGCGCTGGCCTTCGCGACGCGCGAGGAAGTACCGGAGAAAGACTTCCTGCAAAGCGTCTTGGGCGCCTTCCTGGTTGCGTATCAGAACCACGGCATAGCGAAAGAGGCGGGCTGCATTCAGCCGGTAGATCTCCCTTACCTCCCGATCGACGCCGTCGGTGGGATCGGCTGCCTCACCAGGGTCGTAGAGTTTGCCGGTTTCCGCCACCCAATTCGATCGTAACCCCGGTGTTGGGCGCGATTTGCTCAGGCGAAGGCCTCAGAAGCGGCGGGAAAACGACCTTATCGGGGAAAAACCTTATGGAGATTGCCGCCCGCTCAATCGATTTGTAAAGCGGGAGGAGGTTTCCCCCTTTATGAGAGCGACTGTCAAGAAGCGTGGCTCGGCGATGGTGGAATCGGTGTTTGTCATTATCCCGCTGCTGGCCCTGCTGCTGGGTCTGCTCGATTTCGGTTTCGCCGTCTTCTTGAAGAACACCTTTCAGCATGCGGTGCGGGAAGGGGTTCGCTACGCGATTACCAGCCAGACCAAGACGGGGATGGGGCAGATCGCATCCATCCAGTACATTGTGCAGGAGAACGCACTGGGGTTCCTGAACGGATCGTCGGGAGCGGCCGTGATCTTCATCCGCTTTTACGTTCCGGGGACGCTGGCGCAAGTCACCGGCCCGGGCAGCAACATCGGGGGCAACATCGTGGAAGTCTCCATTGAAGGCTACACCTGGAGCTGGATGTCGTTCTTGCTAAAATCCCGCACGCCGCTGACGCTGACAGCACGCTCTTCGGACCGCATGGAGGGGAGTCCAAGCACCGGACCTCCGGCGCTGTAGACTCGCAAGGAGAGACAGGATGCGCTTATCGAGCAGGACGAAACGACGGGGCAACGCGCTACTGGAGTTTGCGATCGTCTCGATCTTTCTCGTTCCCCTGCTGTTGGGGATGTTTGTGATCGGTGTAAACCTGGGGCGCAGCATTCAGGTGATCCAGTTGACCCGGGATGTAGGGCACATGTACGCCCAGCAAGTGGATTTCTCCCTGGCGGCCAACCAGAACATCCTGGTGCGGCTGGCCTACGGCATGGGGATGACAACAACCACGGGCGATGGCGTAGTCATTCTTTCCAAGGTTATGTATGCCGGGGCGGCCCAGTGCACGGCGGCGGGGTTGACCACCAGCCAGTGCAAGAACATCAACCAGAACGTGTTCCTGCAGCGCATCGTGGTCGGCAATTTTTCGCAGTCCTCGAGCCAGTTCGGGACGCCCACGGCCAGCCTGATCGACTCCCAGGGCATCGTAAAGAACTATCTCACGGATGCGAGCGCCGTCGCCAACAACTTCGGGTCCCTCATGACGCTGAATCCGGGAGACGTCGGCTACATGGTGGAGTCTTTTTTCACCTCGCCGGACCTCGGGGCGCTGGCCAACGGGCAGACAACTAACAGCGGGGTTTACGCCCGCGCGATCTTCTAAAGAAGGAAAAAAGGAGCACAGAGATAATGGCACAACGAGTCCATCAGAATTGGCGTGAGAAGGGAATCGCAGTGATGCTGACGGCGGTGATGCTGACATTCATCATACCGATGGTGGGTCTGGCCATCGACGGCAGCATCTTGTATGCAATCAAGACTAAACTTTCGACGGCCGTGGATGCGTCGGCTTTGGCCGCCGCGCGATCGCTGAGCACCGGCCTGGACATAGGCTCGCAGGCCTCCACCGCTACGGCTACGGCGCAAAGCTTCTACAACGCCAACTTCCCCGCCACCTATTTCTTCGCTCCCCGTACCGCCCCCACCATCACCGTGAACCAGTCGTCAACCTTGGTCCGCACCGTGAAGGTGGACGCTTACGTCGACGCCCCCCTCTTCTTTCTGCGGGCGATGAACGCGACCACCACGCGGGTCAACGCCTCCGGCCAAGCCTCGCGGCGCGACGTGAATGTGATACTGGTGGTCGATCGCTCCGGCTCACTCTCATTGTCAAGCTCCTGCGCTCCGATGCAGGCGGCGGCGGTCGGCTTCGTCAGCCAGTTCGCCGAAGCGCGGGACACGCTTGGGCTGGTCACCTTCGGTGGAAGCTACCGGGTGGATTTTGCGCCCTCGGTGAACTTCAAGACGGCAAGTCCCACCATCAGCAGCGTGATCAATTCGGTCGCCTGCAACGGCGCGACCAACTCCGCTCAAGGGATATGGCAGGGTTACAAACAGTTGGTGGCGCTCGCCCAGCCGGGGAAACTGAACGTCATTTTGTTCTTTACCGATGGCCAGCCAAACGGCATGACCGGCTATTTTCCGGTGAAGGCGGCCAGCTCTTGCACCGATAAGACCAACAAATTCGGATGGTCTTCCGCGCTTTTTAACACCTCGGTCACTCCCGCGGTGCCAGTTGGGGAGACCGGGGTACGAAACATAAGCGCCCCGGCGCCGCCGGTAGCTGCGGATCCGGGATCCATAGGCGGCGCAACCTCGAGCAACTGCGCTTACAATTCCAGTACCTCCAGTGTCGCTCAAGACATCGCCAACCTTCCGGACACCGTGGGCGGCGACTTCAGCGGCGGAGTAGGGAACGTTTCCATCTGGGGAAAGAAGTCTCTGCTGACGACCGGCGGGGGGAAGGCTCGAATCGATGACCCGGGCACGGTGATCAACGCTGCGATCAACGCGCTGGACAATGCGGCGGTCCTGATCCACCAGGACACGACTTACAGTACGGTGATCTACAGCGTCGGGCTGGGCGGCGCCGTGGATAGCACGCCGGAGGCGGGCTTGCTGCAGCGAGTATCCAACGACCCGGCCAGCGCGGATTTCAATTCGGCGTGGCCGGCCGGTAGATACATCTTCGTGACTGATTCAACGGGGCTCAACAACGCTTTTCAGGCGATAGCCTCGGAGATCCTCCGGCTGTCCCTGTAGGTCGTGCGCGGCTCGGGCGAGTGGATCTAGGAGCTGGTCAAAGAATCTTCAGCTTGCGGCCCACGTCTTCCAGGATGCCCAGGGCCTGCTTGAGCTCCGTGCGGCTGTGGGTGGCGGTGACGATGGTGCGGATGCGGGCCTTGCCGGGGGGGACGGTGGGGTAGCCGATTCCTGTGGCGAACAGGCCCGCTTCGAACAACTCCCGGGAAAACTGAAAGGCCAGGGCGGCGTCGCCCACCAGGATCGGGGTAATGGGCGTTTCGCTCAGGCCGGTGTTGAAGCCGAGCTGGGCGAGGCCTTGCTTGAAGAAGCGGGTGTTTTCCCAAAGCTTCTCGATCAGGCCGGGCTCCTGCTCAAGGACTTCGAAGGCGGCCAGGCAACTGGCGGCCACGGCCGGGGGATGGGACGTGGAGAAGAGGAAGGGGCGGGCGCGGTGGTAGAGAAACTCGATCAGGTCGCGGCTGCCGCAGACGTAGCCGCCGAGCACGCCGATGGCCTTCGACAGGGTGCCCACCTGGATGTGAACGCGGCCATGGAGGTTGAAGTGGTCCACGGTGCCGCGGCCGTTGCGACCGAGCACTCCGCTCGAGTGAGCGTCATCGATCATCATGATGGCGCCGTATTTTTCAGCTAGGGCGACCAGGGGGGGCAGCGGGGCGATGTCGCCCTCCATGGAGAAGACACCGTCGGTGATGAGCAGCCGGCGGCCGGGCCCGGAAGGCGCCCCCGAGGCGATCTCGGCCAGGATGGCTTCGGCGGCGACGACGTCTTTGTGCGGGAAGACGCGAATGGCGGCGCGGGAAAGACGGCAGCCGTCGATGATGGAGGCGTGGTTCAGCTCGTCGGAGATGATGATGTCGTCTTTGCCGAGCACGGCGGCGACGGCGCCGGCGTTGGCGGCGAAGCCCGACTGGAAGACCACGCAGGCCTCGGCGTCCTTGAAGGCGGCGATCTTCTCTTCGAGGGCCAGGTGGATGGCCATGGTGCCGGCGATGCCGCGGACGGCGCCGGAGCCGACGCCGTATTTCTCGGTGGCGCGAAGGGCGGCCTCGCGGAGCTTGGGATGAGTGGTCAGGCCGAGATAGTTGTTGGAGCAGAGATTGATCACGCGGCGGCCGTCGAACTCGGCCACCGGCAACTGCTCGCCGCCCAGCACGCGCAGCCGCTGGTAGAGGCCTTTTTCGCGGAGCGAGTTGAGCTCGTCGGTGAGGTAGGAAAGAGGGTTCGTCATGGAATTTTGATTTGTTGATTTCTTGATTTGTTGATTGAAAAACCCCGGGCCAGGCGGCCTTTAATCAACAAATCAATAAATCAACAATTCTCAGGCATAGGCCTGGAGGAAGCGGATCGCTTGCCGGGCCGCCCAGAAGCGGGGCGGCGTGCGGGAAAGAAATGAAACGTGGCCCCCGTGCTCGGGGGCGAGCAGGTGGAGCGCCGGGTTGTCGGGCATCCGGAAGCACTGGAAGGGGATGAACGGATCGTCGCGGGCCTGGATCAGCAGGGTGGGGATCCGGATGGCGCCAAGAAAGCGGCGGGCGGAGGACTGCTCGTAGTAGTCCCAGGCGTCGCGGAAGCCGAAGGCCGGGGCGGTGATGTGTTGGTCGAAGTCGATGACGGTGCGAACGCGGGACAGCGGGGCGGTGGAGAAGCGGTCGGGGAACAAGCGAGCTTTGCGGCGGTAGCGGGCGCGCAGGTCGCGGACGAAACGCCATTCGTAATGGCGGTTCCGAGGCTCGCCCAGGCGGCGGGCGCAGGCGGCGAGGTCGATGGACGCGGAGATGGCGCAAAGGGCGGTCACGTGGGACGGCGCCGCGGCGCCCCATTCCCCGGCCAGTTTCAGCGCCTGGTTGCCGCCCATGGAGAAGCCGACCAGGAACAGCCGGCGGTCCGGGAACTGCTCGACGATGGAGCGCAGGTCGGTGGTCAGGCCGGAGTGGTAGAGGGTGGGGCAGAGCCCCTCGGTACCGCCGCAGTTGCGGACGTTGAGGCGCAGCACATCGAGGCCGGCATCGAGCGCGGCGCGGGCCATCCAGCGCATGTAGGTCGACTCGCAGGACCCTTCCAGGCCGTGGACCATGACGACGAGGGGAGCAGCCGCATTGCGCCAGTGGCAGCGGCCGAGGATCTGCACGCCCGGCTCGGTCGTGAACAGGCGCGGCTCGCCCGGCTCGAGACCAACCGGCCAGTAGCGGCCGACGATGGTGTTGAGGTCGGGTTGGCCGAAGAGCGGCTGGTAGGGGTCGAAGTCCAGCGATCGCGCGGTAAGAGTAGCAGCGGGGGCCACTGGGCCTAGCTTAACAGACGGGGAGACGGAGAGCCGTCAGCTATCAGCCGTCAGCTATCAGCGGTCAGCTATCAGCCGCCAGCCATCAGCCGTGCTTTCAGCCACCTTGCGCTTCGGCAACCGGCGTGGTTGCAGGTAGGCGCTTGGCCCCCTGGAGGAAGTCGCGGCCATTGAGCGGGAGCTCCACGATGCGCTTGTTTTCGATGACCGTTCCGGCGTTCTCGGTGGTGAGCAGCGGGGCGCCGCCGGCCACTTCGACCACCTTGGCCACCGCGCCGACCTTCAGCTCGAAGTCGATGCGGGCGAGATGCTTCTGGCAAGCAGGGAAGGCTTTTGTCAACTAGAATCATAGGTCATGGCTCGATTGCTGCTATTCCTTTTCGTAGTGGTCCTGGCGAGGGCCGCCGACCGGGGACCGGTTTACGTGGTCCTGTGGTTTGACACCGAGGACTACATCGAGCCGGCTTCCGACGACGCGGCGCTGCGGCTGGCCCGGGACCTGGATGGGATGGGCGTGCGTGCCACGTTCAAAGTGGTGGGCGAGATGGCGCGGATGCTCGAAGGCCGGGGCCGCACGGATGTGATTCGCGCCTTGTCGGTCCACGACATAGGCTACCATTCCAACTTCCACAGCATCCCGCCGCCGCCGGCGGTTTACCTGCGGCCCATGGGGTATCTGGAAGGCGCGGCGGAGTTCCAGCGGCGGGAGAGCGGCGGGGTGCGGGACCTGCGGCGAATTTTCGGGGTGACGCCGAGCTGCTACGGCCAGCCGGGAAACTCCTGGGCGCCGCAGACCAACACTGCTCTGCGGCGGCTGGGAATCCCGGTTTACCTCGATGAAGGATCCCATGTGGGCCTGCACGAGCAACCCTTCTGGTACGGCGGGATGCTCTACATTTTCAACATGGGCCGGTTTCTGATCCGGCCGGAGCTGGACCACGAAGACCAGTTCCAGGAAACCATGAAGCGGTTCGACCAGGATGTGGCCGAGCTGGCCGGGCGAGGTGGCGGGGTCATCAGCACTTACTACCATCCCAATGAGTTTATGACCACCGAGTTTTGGGACGCGCCCAACTTTTCCAAGGGCGCCAACCCGGAGCGCAGCCAGTGGCGGCGGCCGCGGCGACGCACCCCCGAAGAGGCCGAGCGGTGCTACCGGATGCTGCGGCGGTACGTGGAGCACGCCAAGAACACGCCCGGGGTGCGCTTCGTGACGGCGCGGGAGTTGCTGCCGCTTTACCAGAGCCCGGATGTATCGCACCTCCGGGTCGGACGGCAGATCCTCGCGAACCACATGGCGGCGCGGCAGACGTTCCTGAGCGTGGGGACCTCCAGCCTCTCGGCGGCGGACGCGCTCCTCCTGCTGCTGGGCTTGGAGCCGGAGTTTGTGGACGGGCCGGTTTCCCGGCAACAGACCACCTATCGCCAAGGCGCCGTTCCCCGGGCGGCGTTCGAGGGGGCCAAGGCCGATGCGGCGGCCTTCATTCGACAGAACCATCGGCTGCCGGCGGCGGTGTGGATCGGGTCGGAGACGCTTTCGCTCGCCGACTTCGCCGCCACGCTGGCGGCCGATGACGGCACGGTGGTGACGGTGCGCAAGGCCAATCCGGAGATGGAAAAATACGTCGATACCGACGCGGCGAAAGCCTTCGACTGGGTGATCCACCCGGAAGGCTTCCAGGCCCCGGAGCTGCTCGAGCTGGGGCGACTCGGAGCCTGGACGCTGAAGCCGGCGAGGCTCCGATAGGCGTGCTGATCTCGGTGGTTATTCCAGTCGCGAATGAAAAAGCTACGGTTGCGCCCCTGTGCCGGGCGCTGGAGAAGGTGCTGCCGACCCGTTACGAGATCGTGTTCGTCGATGACGGGTCGACCGATGGGAGCTGGGAGGAGCTGGCCAAGCTGCATCGGGCCGGCCAGGTGCGGGCGATTCGGTTCCGGCGGAATTTCGGCAAGACGGCAGCGCTCGAAGCCGGCTTTGCGGCCACGCGGGGCGACGTGGTGTTCACCATGGATGGCGATCTGCAAGACGATCCGCAGGAGATCCCGCGGTTTCTGGAAATGCTCGATCAGGGCTACGACCTGGTGTCGGGATGGAAGAAGCACCGGCAGGACCCGGTGGGCAAGGTGGTCGCCTCGCGGATCTTCAACTATGTGGTGGGGCGGGTCTCGGGGGTGAGGCTGCACGACATCAATTGCGGGTTCAAGGCCTATCGGGGGGAAGTGGCGCGGAGCTTGCGGCTGTGGGGGGAGATGCACCGCTTCACGCCGGTGCTGGCTGACACCCTGGGGTATCGCGTGGGGGAGCTGGTGGTGACGCATCACCCGCGGCTGCACGGGCGTTCCCACTACGGCTTCAGCCGGCTGTTCAAGGGGTTTCTGGACCTGATTACGGTGATGCTGATCACCCGCTACGGCGGGCGGCCGTTGCACGCCTTCGGCGTGGCGGCGCTGGTGGCGGGCGCGGCGCTGCTGGCCTTGCACGCTTCGCCGTACAGCTCCTACTTCATTGCGCCGGCGCTGGGAGTGCTGGTGCTTATGGCCGCCGGACTGGGGGCCGAGATTTTCGTGTACTACACCCCGCCCGCCGCTCCATCCCACCGCATCCGGGAGCAACTTGATTAAGCGCCTGCTCCCGTGGTTGAAATTAATCGTTCCGCTGGCTGTCGCGTTTTTTATCGGGCGGGTGATCTATCTGCAGTGGCAGAAGGTTCGCGCCTTTGACTGGCACTTTGACCCGCTGTTCCTGGCCCTGTCGTTCCTGGCTACGTCGTTCTGGTTTTTCGCGCGGGCGTTTGTGTGGCGGACCATCGTGGCTCACTTCGGCCGCCGGATCCCGTATACGGAAAGCGTCCGGATCTTTGTGTTATCGGAGTTGAGCCGGTACGTGCCGGGGACGGTGTGGCAATACTTCAGCCGGGTTTATCTGTCGGCGGCGTGGGGCGTTCCGGCGTCGGTGGCGGTGTCGAGCGCGCTGATGGAGCTGCTGCTGCTGGCGCTGGCGGCAGTCCCGCTGGTGCTGTGGCATATCGGCGAAGTGTTTCCGGTGATGGAGCACGCGCAGCGGATTCTTCTGCTCGCCTTTCCGGTGGGGGCGGCGATTGTGCTGCAACCGGCGATACTGAACCGCGTGGCCCGGGCCGTGCTGCCTCGGCTCAAGATGGAGTACACGCCGATCGAGCTGCGGTTTCGGACGCTGGCCGGGCTATGGGCGGTTTGCCTGCTGGTGTGGGTGGTGTTCGGGACCGGCTTCGTTCTGTTCGCGCGGAGCCTGACGCCGCTTCGCGTCTCGGACGCGCTGCCCGTCGTCAGCCAGTACGCGGCCTCCTGGCTGGTCGGAGTGGTCACGCTCTATGCGCCGGGGGGCATCGGGGTGCGGGAGGGCATCCTGGGACTGCTGCTGGGGAAGATCTTGCCGCTGGGCACGGCGTTTATAGTGGCGGTGCTGAGCCGGTTATGGCTGGTGGGGCTGGAGCTGTTCTGGGCGGCCGCCGCGCAGATCTATTTTCGGGTTCCGGCGCCCAAGCCGGCGCCGGCGCCCGAGCGCCGATAGACACGGTAGCCCAGAACGCGGCTCGGCGAGTGACGGTCCCACCAGCTCTTGGGATCGGTGTAGCTGTATTCCCATACCAACTGATAATCCGCAGTCAGCATCCGGGGCGCCTTGCCGTGGTTATCCCAGACCACGAACCAATCGACGCCGGGGTAATCGTCGAAGACGTAAGCCGGGAGGATGGCGCGGCGGCGCTGGTTGCGGGGCTCGTCGCTGTCGAGCAGGTTGTCCCACTGGAGCCAGGGCAGATTGAAGTAGGTCATCATGCCCTGCACGTTGCGGTAGAAAGCGACCGTTTCGCCGCGGGCGACGTGGGAACGGAGGAAATCGACGATGGGCTCGTTGCAGGTGGTGTCGCGAGTGAGCTGGCGCTCGACGGCATGCTCGCACCAGCCGTGATAGAAGTTCAGGTTGGGCCAGATCAAGGCGAAGACAAAGAAGGCCGCGGCCCAGGCGGTCCCGGCGAGCGCGCGCAGCCGCTCCGCAAGAATCGCCGCCAGCAGCAGAACCGGCGGGAGGATCTGAAAGTAGTAGCGGGGCAGGGCGGCCCCTTTGGCGACCAGAACGGTTGCCGCCACCGAGACCACCAGGATGGCGGCGGCGAGCAAGGCGCTCCAGCCGATCAGGCCGCGCTGGCGGCGCCGCACAAAGACATACCAGGCCGCCGGAATCATCGCCGCCAGGGGAATCATCCGGAACATTTCCTGGCAGTGATACTGGATTGCCTCCGCGTACTCGCTCCAGCGGACGGCCTGCGCGGCGGGCGTACCAGCCACAAACTCGGAATGCACCAGCAGGAACTCCGCCGCGAGCGGCAACGCCAGAACGGCCGACACGGCCAGGAAGCGGCGGATCAGGGTGTGGTCGCGGGTGAGCAGGACGAAGAGAGTGAGCGAGATCCACAGGCCGCCGAAGCTGACGTAGTTGGCCAGGTAGATCAGCAGGCCGTAAAGGCCCAGGCGCAGGTGGAAGCTCCAGCGGCGGGCCCGCTCGGGATCCCGGAAGTAGCGGACAAATTCCAGGAGAATCAGGGAAGTGAAGAGTACAACCAATATATAATAGCGGGCCTGGCGGGCGGCGGTCAGAAAATAGATGGATGTTGCCCCGGCCAGCGGAGCCAGCAGCGCGGCCGCCCACGGGGCAAACAGGTCCCGGCCCAGGCGATAGAGAACCCATAGCGACAAAGCACCGCAGAGCACGAACGGCATCCGTGCGGCGACCGTACCGGCGCCCGCCACCAGAAAACCGAGAGCGGCCACGTAGAACTGCAGCCAGCCTTGCATCACCGGCAGGAAGCGATCGTTGAAATCGTGCCCGTCGGCGGCCTGCGCGATGAGGCGCGTTCCGTTGAAGACCCGCGGCACGATCGAGCGGCGCTCGGCCATCTCGCGCCCCCAGCACGCGGTGGTCGCTTCGTCGCGCCACAGCACCGTGCCGTTGATGCGCCACAGGAGTGTGTACGCTGAAAGTAGTATTACTGAGATCGATAAAATCAATTTCATGAAGCGGACTTAATTTACGGCAAGCGCGCGATCCGCCATTTTCCCACGGCTGTTCTTCCGCCGCGAAACTTTTCACTCAGCACCGAAAACAACACGTTCCGCCGGCGCAGTAAGGCAGTGGGGGCGACAAGTGACGAGTGGGGAACGCCAAACGGCGCTCTTCACTCGTCGTCGTTTCTTGGGTGCGGGCTCGGCCGGACGGGGGGCGGCGGGGAGTGCCGGAGGGTTGTGGCCGTCACCTGTCACCGCTTTACCGCGATGTTGTAGAGGAACGTGAACTGGAGCCGGACCTCGTTGCCTCGGAATTCGGGGGGCAACGGAGGGAAGGGGTTGGAAGCGCTGATGCCGGCCACGGCGGCGCGGTCGAGGGTTTCATAGCCGGAAGCATCGGCGATGACGAGCTTGGAAACATTGCCGTTGCGGACGATGATGAACTGGATGGCCACGCGGCCGCGCACCATGCCCAGGCGGGCGCTCTCGGGGAGCACGGCGTACCAGTTGCGGCGCACGGAGGCCAGGATGCGCGCCAAATAGGGCCGAAAGTCCACCCCCTTAGGGTCGCTCAACAACTCCAGGTTGCTGCCGGAGTTGCCCGGCGAGGGCAGGGTGAATCCATCAACGGCGCCGCCGCCGAAACCGTCGCCGACCGCTGCGCCGCCGCGAGCCGCATTGCGGGAAAGATCGCGGACGGCGCCGTCGATCACGTTGCCGGGATGCTGTTGGGCGAGCAGGCCGGGCTGCAGCGGACCCTGCTTGCCCGCCGGGCCCTTATCCACGTTTTCCAGCGCGAGCTTGGGCGGGGCTGGTGGAGGAGGCTGCTGGATCAGCGGGGCCAGCGTGGTCGAGAGGGTGGGCTCGGGGTTGGGGACGATTTGAGGCGGCTTCTCCTCTCTTGACAGGTCCCCTTTGGAGGGCGGAGGGGGCGGCGGCGCCGAGGGAATCGACTTCGGCGTGAACAACTTGAGAGGTTTCACGGGCTCCGCCTCGCCCAGAAACATCTTCGAGCGAGGCCCCCGGTTCGGCTCCTTCTGGGTCAGCTCGGCGGGTAGGGGGTAGATCAGGGTGACGTGTTCTCCGGGCCGGCGCGGGGGCGGCGCCTTGGGGGGCGGGAAAAGCCTGCCATAGAGGACCAGTATGACAATGACGACCAGGTGCGTTGCGACCGAGCCGAGCACGGCGCGCTGGTGGCGCGGGGATGAGACAGGCTCCTCCCAGCCCTCGGGGTATAAATGAAACTCCAGCTCATCCGGCTCCGTACGTTACCTTCCCTGCCCGGCGATTGTAGCCGCCACCACCCGGGCGTGCGATTCGATTTCTTCTATTATTCTAAGCGCAACGGCGAGCGCCTGTCGGCCCTCTTCGCCGCTGACGCGTCCCACTACGCGTGTTTTCACCGCATCCAGAAACGCCGCCATTTCCCGGCGCAGCGGCTCGGCCCGCTCGACCGGCAACGGCTCGAACTGAATCTGGTTGGACGGGCTGACTGCGAAAATAGCGCCGTCCTGGCGGGAATAGTCCACCGAAATATATTGACGTGGCTGGAAGAAGCGAAGTTTTCTTATTTTCTCGGTAGAAACGCGACTGGCGGTAAAGTTGGCGACACAGCCGTTCTGGAATTGGACCCGGACGTGGGCGATATCGGTGTGGGGCGAGAGGACGGGCAAACCCACGGCGTGGATCTGCTGGATTTCGCTCGAAACCAGGCTGAGGACGATGTCGATGTCGTGGATCATCAGGTCCAGAACCACGTCGATATCGAGGCTGCGAGGCGTGAAGACGCTCATGCGGTGGACCTCGAAGAACAGGGGAAGCCTGGCGCGGGCGGCAGCGGCTTCGACGGCTGGGTTGAATCGCTCCAGGTGGCCGACGTGGAGGATGCGGGCGTGGTCGCGTGCGGCGGCGAGCAGCCGGTCGGCCGAGGCCAGGTCGGCGGCGATGGGCTTCTCGACCAGCAAGTCCACGTCGTGGGAGAGCAGGTCGATGCCGATGGGGGCGTGCAGGGAGGTGGGGGCGGCGAGAGTGGCGGCGTCGATGCGGCCGAACAGCTCGCGGTAGTCGGCGACGGCCGCGGCGCCGTAGGAGGCGGCCACCTGCTGGGCGCGCGGCAGATTGGGGTCGGCGACGGCGACCAGCTCGGCCTCGGGAAGCTCGTGCAAGACGCGGGCGTGGTGTTGGCCGAATTCGCCGGCGCCGATGACCGCTACGCGGATTGTACCCATAGAGAACAGCCATCAGCCGTCAGCTATCAGCCATCAGCCATCAGCCATCAGCAACCGGGCTTCGGACGTGCTGAAAGTTCATGACTGGCGGCTTCCCTCCCTCGATAATAGCTGACTGCTGATGGCTGACGTTGGTCATACCGGGCGAAACCCCACTATGGCTATTTCGGCTTGGTTTGCGGCCTGGAGCAGCTCGTCGCGGTCGAGCAGCAGGGTGCGGCCGGCGTCGATGGCCAGGGCGGTGGCGTTCGCCTGACGCATGGCGGCGACGGTTCGGGGGCCGATGACCGGCACGTCGAAGCGCATGTCCTGGTTGGGCTTCGAGACTTTGACCACGGTGAGCGGCCGGCCGTTGGCATGTTGGGCGGCGCGGAGCATGGCGGCGTCGGTCCCTTCCATGGCCTCCACGGCCACGCAGGCGCGGTCGCAGATCACGACGCTCTGGCCGATGTCGAAGGCGGCTAGAGCGCGGGCGACCTGGTGGCCGTAGGCGACGTCGGCGGCCTCCCGCTCGTCGAAACCGCGGGCGGTGAGCGGCCCCTCCGGAGCGAGCAGAGGCTGCAGGAAGGCGGTCGAATGCACCAGCTCGACCCCTTCCTCGGCCAGCACTCCGGCCACGGCGCCGAGCAGGGCGTCCGTGTTCCTGGTTTTCAGCGAGAGCAGCAGCTTCGCCAGGCGCCAGTCGGGGCGGATCGCGGAGAAGATCTGGGCGTGTTTGATCTGGCCGGCCATGACGGCGTGGGTCACGGACTCTTGCTTCAGGATCTGGATGAGCCGGGAGAGCTCGCCGATCGAGATCCAGTGGCAGCGGGAAGCCAGCGTCTCTATTTCCTGCTCGGCTTCGTCCTTCACCGCCACCACGACCATGTCCTGACCGGCGCCGCGGGCGGCCTGGAGGACGAGCAGCGGGAAGCGGCCGTTACCGGCGATCAGGGCGTACTTCATAGGGCCGGCGATTCAACACAGGGCTCCAGGGGCGTCCCCAAGGACACCCCACGCGGACCGCACGAAGGCTTAAGTTTCTCCGTGCCCTCTTTCGCCGTGCCCTCTTTGGTTAAGCCGTCTTTCACTTGACGACCCCGCGTTCCGACGACTGGATGAAGCGGACCAGCTCGGCCAGCTCGGGTGAGGCCTCGATTTCGGCGTGCATCCGCTCGATCGCCTGTGCGGTGTTGAGCTGGGAGCTTTTTAGCAGGCGGAAGGCCCTGTGCAGCCGCCGGACGGCTTCGGGCGAGAAGCCGCGGCGCTTGAGGCCCTCTTTGTTTTCGCCGAAGACGCGCGCTTCGCGGTCGACCCCGGTGAGCGAATAAGGCAGCACGTCGCGGGTGATGACGCTGTAGCCTGCGACCATGGCGTGCATGCCGACGCGGCAGAACTGGTGAACGCCGCTGAAGGCGCCGACCACCGCGTGATCGCCGATGTCCACGTGCCCCCCGAGGGTGACGCCGTTGGCCAGGATACAGTGGGAGCCGATGTGGCAATCGTGGGCGATGTGGGCGTAGGCCATCACCAGGGTGGAATCGGCGATCGAGGTGAGGGCGCCGCCCCCGCGGGTGCCACGGTGGATGGTGACGAATTCGCGGATGCGGTTACGGTTGCCGATGCGCGTTTCGGCGCGCTCGCCCTTGTACTTCAGGTCCTGGGAGGCGACGCCGACGGTGGAATAGGGGTAAAACTCGTTGCCCTCGCCGATCCAGGTAGGGCCTTCTACGTAGACGTGGGCCAGCAGGCGGGTGGCGGGGCCGATCTCGACTTCGTCGGCGATGACACAGAACGGTCCGATCTCGGCGGTGGGGCCGATTCTGGCGCCGGGATGGACGACGGCGGAAGGGTGAACGGGCATGGAGCTAGGCCGACGGCGCGGCCGGCTTGTCCGCCAGCTTGCAGAGCACGGTCGCTTCGGCGACCAGCACGCCGTCCACGGTCGCCCGGCCGCTCATCTTGCAGACCGAGACCTTCTTCTTGAGGACCGTCATCTCGATCCGCAACTGATCGCCAGGGACCACCGGGCGGCGGAACTTAGCGTTTTCGATCGAGCCAAACAGTACGAGCTTGTTGTCGCGGTCGGGGATGGCGCTCAGCAGCAGCACACCGCCAACCTGGGCCATGGCCTCGACGATCAGGACGCCGGGCATGACCGGGAAGCCGGGAAAGTGGCCGGTGAAGAACGCCTCGTTGGCAGTCACGTTCTTGATCCCAACGATGCGGTCGGGTTCCATCTCCACGATGCGATCGACCATCAGCATCGGATAGCGGTGGGGGAGGATGCGGTTGATGTCGTTGATGTCGAGCATGGCGCCCGTGGAATAGGGCCGGCTTGTCCCGGCAGGCAGGCAGCCCGACAAGCCGGGGGCTTATCCGACGGGAAAAACGGCTATTATAGCAAGCCGTGGACTCCCTCTTAAGTTATGCCCAATCGCGGCGCGAGGCGCTGATCGGCTTCATCGGCGAAATGGTCCGGATCGAATCGCCGAGCGATGACAAAGCGGCGGTCGACCGGCTGGGCGAGTTTCTGGCCGACCGCCTGGCGCCGGTGGCGACGGTGCGGGTCCATCGCGTGCGAGAGCGCGGGAACCATCTGCGGGCCGAGTTCCGGCTGCCGGGGAAGAAGAAGGACGGGCAGGTGCTGGTGCTGGGGCACATTGATACGGTGTGGCCGGTGGGAACACTGGAGCGGATGCCCTTTCGCGTGGCGGACGGCCGCATGTGGGGCCCGGGGGTCTTCGATATGAAGACGGGAATTGCGATTGCGGTGTTCGCGGCCGAAGCGCTGCGGGAGATCGGCCGGCCCGTCGGGAGGAGGATGGTGCTGCAATTGAATTCCGACGAGGAGGTCGGCAGCGAAACGTCGCGGGCGATTACGGAGGCGGAGGCGGCGAAGAGCGCGGCGGCGCTGGTGCTCGAGCCGAGCTTCGGCCTCGATGGAAAGGCCAAGACCGGGCGGAAAGGCGTGGGCGATTACGCGATTCGCGTGAAGGGGAGGGCGGCGCACGCGGGGCTCGATTTCGAAGCCGGCGCCAGCGCGACGCTCGAACTGGCGCGGCAGATGCTCCGGATCGCCGGGTTCACCGATCGGAAGCGCGGGATCACGGTCAACCCCGGGGTGATCGGCGGCGGGACGCGGACCAACGTGGTGGCGGAAGAGGCCTGGGCCAATATTGATCTGCGGGTGTGGCGGACAGCCGACGCGCGGAGCGTCGATAGAAAGTTCCGGGCGCTGCGGCCGGTGGATCGGCGGACAACCCTGACAATCGAGGGGGGCCTCAACCGGCCGCCGCTCGAGCGGACGCCGGGGGTGGTCCGGCTCTACAGGCAAGCGCGGAAGATCGCGGCGGAGCTGGGAGTGGATCTCGGCGAAGCGCAGGTGGGAGGCGGCTCGGACGGCAGTTTGACCGCCGCGCTAGGGATTCCGACGCTCGATGGGATGGGAGCGGTGGGCGAGGGGGCCCATGCGGAGAACGAGAGCGTGCTGGTCAACCGGCTGGCAGATCGGGTGGCGCTGGCGGCCCGGCTGGTGGAGGCCATCTAATAGCTAGTCGCCGGCGCGATTCTGTAAATCGGGCTGCAAGGTCTCAAAGACGCCGGCGCCCGTGGCCGGTGTCCATCCAAAGCTGCAGACCCTCGCGGAATCTTTGCTTAGCGCGAGGTAGCTGTCGTACGCTGCCGGAGCAATGCCTGCCCAACTGAAACGCTGTTCGGCAGTGCGGCGGGCCTGGCGCTCGATCCGCTCCCGCAGTTGCCGGTCTGCCAACACTTGACTCAGGGCTGCAGCGAATTCGGTCCAGTCGGAGCGAATCAAGGCGTCGCGGCCGTCGACCAGCCCCAGGCCGGCGCAGCCGACAGGGGTCGTGACAACCGCCTTTCCGCAGGCCATCGCTTCCAGCAGCTTGATGTTCGTGCCGGCCGAAACCGGCAGCGGAACGACAACGACCCGCGCCTTCCTGTAAAGCGGGCGGAGGTCCTCGACGAACCCGTGGAGCCGGATCCGCGGATCGGAGCTTGCTGGAAACCCGCCTTTCGCAAACTCCCGCCAGTATTTCTCCGGCTGGGGTCCGGCCACTACGTGGAGCTGGGCGTCGCCACGGTGCTTCCAGACGCGCGGCATCACCTCCCGCCGGAGCTTTTCGAATCCCAGGATGTTCGGAAGATGGCGGAATGAGCCAACATACAGAATCTCCAGTTCGGTCGCACCATCGTCCTGTGGAATGAATCGGCCGGTATCTACGCCATTCGGCACAGTGAAGGTTGTTTCCGGCCGGCTGCCCTGCCGGATGGCGGTGGAGCGATCCTCTTCCGACACGGTCCACAACGCTTCAAAGTTAGCCAGCCACCGGCGCTCGAAGGCCAGCCATCGCCGGTATTCTCGCCAGGCCGCCGCCGTCGAAGCGTGCTCTGCCAGTTGGCGGTGCAGCGCGAACGTCAGGTCGTGCTCCACCAGGATGGCGGGCACCTGCGGCGCGGCTTCTCGAAACGCCGCTAGATGGGTGTATTCGATCTGCAGGATGTCCACTTGTTTTTCGCAGCAAAGTTCGGCGATTAGGGCCCTCATGCTGCGAGACCGATACTCTCGGACCCGGTTGGGAAGCCTTGAATCCTTCGGGGCGCGGTCCTCCTTATCCACTACGTGAACTTCGCAGAAGATCTCGTGGAGCTTCGCGTACTCGGCTACATCGTGTTTCTCGCGAAACGCCGCCAATAGAAAATCCACGCGTCCGGAAAGGGCGCGGCAAAGATTGTAGATCCGAACGGCCCCTCCATGCGAGAGGGGATAGGGCAGGTACGGGGAGACTACCAGCACCAGCGGCCGCTTCGTAGAGGGTCGCCCGGCGCCGATGCGGGACGAGATGCTGCCCTGCAGAAGATCCGGTTCTTGAGGACCTAGAGCGGTCAACGCTGGGCGTGAGAGCAACCGGATCACGAACTCAGCGTCTTGCACCGGCCAAGCGGGCTGTGGTTTCAGCGACGCGGTTCCACCGACGCTGTAGGAGCGAAAGCCCGCCGCCGCAGCCTTCCAAAAGAGCATCAGCCAGGCGGTCCCGGCGTAGGACGTTTCCACCAGGCCGAGGGCGAGGAGCTTCTCTCGATCCACAAGCATCGCCCGAGAGACGGGCGCCAGAACCCGGCAGGCTTCGCCAGGCTGCAAAGTGCGAAACGGCGCTCGCGCGAAGAGACCAAGCCTGTTGTCACGATAACCGGTTTGCCGGGACACGGCGAAGGTGCGCCCATCGTCGAACAGCGGCAGCATGTCGTCGACCTCGTCTTGTACTCCCGCCTCGATTAGTAAGATCAGACGGCAGTCGGAACCGGCCGCCAGCCGACTCAAGTGCTTCCAGTCCACATGGGAATGCTGGTACTCGAAGCTGACTATATCGGCGCTGGAAGCGGCGCGGGGGCGGACCGACAGCGCTGCTGCGCCATGGACGCTCTTAAATACCAATTCCGCAGACGCTGGAAGGGCTCGCACCAGCGCCGCTAGCAGAAAAAACCAAGCCCCTCGGATCAGGTCCTGCGCTCGATGAAGGGGATCCCGCACCCCGTGCCGCGACAATGCTATCAGGAAAAGGATGGACCCCCGGGTCAGGTCTCCGGCGCGATGCCAGCCCGAATGCGCCGAGTCACGCACCCTCCGCCGCAGATGCAAAAGAATCGCTCGGAAGGTTCCGGGAAAGAAGCCTCGGTGCTCGTTCATCAGCAAGGCGCGAAAGGGGGGTATCAGGAACGGAGCCAATTTCAAGGGCCATTTCCATCGTTCACCCGTCCATGTCGCGACCCCAAGAGCCACCCAGCGCGGCCACAAAGCCCTCTGCGCCACCGCCAGAAGGCTTATGGAATGTCTTTTGACGGTCACCCGCTCGCATAATGCTGCAACATCGGGCGAAGGTTCCTCCGTCAAGAACAACCAGATGGGAATGTTTGGCGCGCTTTGTCTTAGATAACGGACAGCCTGGTCACAGTGGTGCGGCGATACTCCAAACACCGCGACTACCTTTTGTTCGCCCTTTCCGGCGAGTTGAAGAAATACCCTCACCCACTGCAGTACCCGAGGTCGTACCCTTGCGACCCGGGCAAAAACCCAGTTCAACACTGTTGCCCCCCTCGTGGAGCCCGTTTCTCCACGTCACCCGACAAGAGTATACGTCAGAATGCTCGATGCGTGAATCCAGCGCAATGAAACAGCCGGTTCAACTCCTCGGCGAACCACTCCGCCCAAGGTATTGCCCGTTTCCGCTCAGGGACGCGCCGCAGCTGGTAGGCAACCGGGATTCCGTCCCCATCGAGGAACCGCACGGGTGGCCGCTCCATTCGGAGGGTGCGGAGTGCCGCGAATCTCCGGCCCGTCCAGGTCGCTCCAGACGCGAGTCTCACCTGTCAAAAGCCACGAAATTACGGCATTCTGAGAGCCGCAAGCCTTCACGCCTAGGAACTGGCCGCCCGGGGTAGATCCAACCAGGTGCGTAGCGCGTCACCGACAAGGCGCATCTGGGCGCCCGAGAGACGCCCGATCCGGCGGCTGACGCGGGTTCGCCTGGCGGCAGTAATCTTGTCCACCATGATCTCCGAGTTGTTCCGAAGCCCGCTGGCCGGCGAAGCCGGTATGGTCACGCGAAACAGGCTGAGTCCGGTGACATCCGATGAGACCGGGCAAAGAACCAGGCTGGCATGGGTCTCGTTGAAAAGGTCCGACTGCACGACTACCGCGGGCCGAGGTTTGCCGTAATCGCCCGTGAGGGCGCAGACGACCACATCGCCGCGGCGAAAGGCCGGCTCAATCATTCCAGGCCTCCGCCGCAGCCTTTTCCCAGAACGTCTCGCCCTTCCCTCGCTTCCGGCTGGCGAGCAACGACTGGCGCCGGGCCTCTTCGCGCAGTTTCGCCCTGCTGTGGCGTTCGAGATACTCCTCGAGCGCCCGGTTGATGATCCAGTTCTTGCCCTTGTTCAGCCGGTGGGCGGCGCCCTCGAGGCGGAACCGGAGCTCGTCAGGGATGCGGAAGCTGGAGGTCGAAGAAGCCATGACTCAAAGATAACACATTTGCAACACACCAGCCACGCAGGGGCTTCGCCCTTGATATCCCTGCGGGATATGCAAGCGAGAAGTCAGGAGCCAGAAGCCAGAATGCCGATGGCGGAGGTGTGGAGCAGACGACTCACCTCTTCCTCGGACATGTTCCTGTAGCGAGCCTTGTCGGCCTCGCGGCGCTGGCGAAACCCTTTGGCGATTTTGGTGGGGGGAGGCGCCCCGGCTCAGAAAGGCCCCGAACGTGGTGTTGTGTTTCCCAGCATCTTGACGGCGGGGGGGAGACTGCGGTGACGGTGCTTGCTATGGGGGTGGTTCGATGATTAAGTTCTGCGTTTCTCTCAGTGCGCTCTGCGCGTTGTTTACCGGCGTGTGCCTGGCCCAGACCGGCTCGGGGACGGTGCGGGGAACGGTGTACGATGCGTCGCGGTCGGCGGTCCTAGGGGCCAATACGATACTCACCAACGATGATACGAACATCTCGCGGCAGGCGGTCAGTTCGAGCGTCGGGATTTACTACTTCGGGGACATTCCGCCGGGGCGGTATACGCTGGTGGTGCAGGTGACGGGATTCAAGAAGTGGTCGGGCACACTCGCGCTGCAAGTCGGGCAAACGGTTATTGTCGATCCAACTCTGGAGGTGGGGGCCGTCGATACGGTGGTCGAGGTCACGGACGTCGCACCCGTGATCACTACGGAGGGCATGGGAGTGGCCGACGTCAAGGATTCCCTGCGCATTCACCAGTTGCCGCTCAACGGCCGCGATGTTACGAACTTGTTCAACCTCACCCCCGGCGTGGAGGGCGGCGGCGCTCCCCGGGTCAACGGCTCAAAAGTGGGCGCAACGGAAATCCTGCAAGACGGCATCTCCATGGTGGACCGCTTCGGCGGCGGCGTGATCCGCATCCGCCCGGCTCTGGACAGCGTGGAAGAGTTCCGCCTGGAAACCAACGGATCCAACGCCCGGTATTCCCACCCGGCCACGGCGGTGCTGATCACCAAGAGCGGCACCAATTCGCTGCACGGCACCGTCTTCGAAACATTCCGCAATAACGCCGCCGGGCTGCGCGCGCGGCAGCGGCAGGACGGCAACACCTCGGCGAAGCTGATCCGGAATGAGTTTGGCGCGTCCGCCGGCGGTCCGGTCTATCTGCCGCACGTCTATGACGGCAAGAACAAGAGCTTCTGGTTTTTTTCCTACGAGGGGCTGCGCCAGCGCCAGAGCGCCTTCGATCAGGTTGGCTCTTCGAGCGGCGACTATGTTCCGACACAGGCGATGTGGAACGGCGACTACAGCCAGGCGATCGACAATAACGGCGTCCGAACGCACATCTACGACCCGCTCACGACCAACGCCAAGGGGCTGCGGCAGCCGTTCACAAACGACTTGATTCCGCAGGTGCGGATCTCCTCGTTCTACAAAACGATGCAGTCGATCACCCACTTGCCCACGAACAACACCAACCCATTTCAGGATGTCAACCTGCAGACGTTCTACCCGGTCGCGCAAAATAACAATACTTACACGATCCGGGGTGATCAAAGACTTTCGGATAAGGACAGCCTGTCGGGCCGCTTCACGCGGAGCCAATTGACGAGTTCGCAAACGGGCGCTCGCTTCGGGTCGCCCCGGGAGGATATGCAGAACCCGTTTGGCTCCAGCCGCGGAAACGCGCGCGTCTACTCCACGGCGATCACCTACACGCGCACATTCACGCCGACAGTCATCAATGAGTTGCTGGTCGCAAGCACGCGAAACCCGAACGGCCAGGGCACGCTGGCCGACTTCACGCCCTGGGCCAACCAGCTCGGCCTGCCCAACCCCTTCGGCATCACGGGCTGGCCTACGATCTCGGCCGGCGACGACCCCTGGGGCTGGGACGCCGACAACCACAAGGACCAAAACCTGACCGCGTACCAGATTGAGGACAACGCAACCTGGGTCCGGGGCAAGCACACCATTCAGTTCGGCGGGCAGATCCGGCGCGAAGAAAACAACATTCGCGAGCTGCAGCAGGCCCAGGGCTCGCACGACTTCGGCGGCGACTGGACGGCGCTATACGATCCAGACGGCGACCAGGCCGTGCCGTTCACCGGGATCGGCCTGGCCTCGATGGCGCTCGGCTTGCCCACATTTCTTTCCAACCAGTACAACCGAGGATTCTTTTACTTCCAGCAGTGGAACGCCGGGTTGTATATACAGGACAACTGGAAGGTGACGCCCAAGCTGTCGTTAAATGTGGGGTTGCGCTGGGAGAAGTGGAGCTCTTACCACGAGAAGCTCAACCGGCTGGTCAACGTAAATCTGGCCACGTTTGCCAATCAGTTCCAGGTGATCACGCCGGACAGCGTGACCATGGAATCGCTGCGGGGCGTGCCGCCGACGGTGCTGACCGCGTGGGCGAATCGGGGACTGACGTGGAAGACAGCGAGCCAGGCGGGCTTTCCGTCGGGTTTGACCCCCAGCGTGAATGACGACTTCGGCCCGCGGATCGGCGCCGCCTACCAGCTCAACAACAAGACGGTGCTGCGCGGCGGCTACGGCATTTACTACTGGACCATGCCGCTGTCGCAGATCCTGCAAACTTCGCGCACCAATCCACCGCTGAACCTCCGCTACACCAACCAGCTCGGAAGCCTGGACGGAACCAGCACATTCGCCGTTCGCACCCTGCCGCAGGCCAACTTTTACATCGGCCAGGCCGCCGTCGACACGAACGGCATCATCACGCTTCCCACCACCGCCCAGTCGATGATGCCGTGGGACGTGAGGGACTGGACCGATGACCGCCAGCAGTCGTGGCACTTCACCATCGAGCGCGAAATCATGAAGGACACCGTGTTCAAGCTGAACTATATCGGTAACCGCGGCGATCACCTCGAGCAGCGTTACAACCTGAACTCGCAGGAGGCGCAATACGATTACGTAGCGCGAACGGGCCTCAACGTTCCGAGCTTCCGCGATGCGCTGCGCGTGAACCCGAACTGGTCCTTCGCGGCGGCCAACCACACGGGATACTCGAACACCCACTCGGTGCAGGCGGAGGTGCAGAAGCGCTATTCGAACGGCCTGGCCTTCCAGTGGTTTTACGTTTTCACGCGCTCTCTGTCGACATCCGACGCGGGCGCGTCAACGAGCGGAAACGGCGCGATCAACGACACGGCCGGGACGCCGGCGGTGCCCGAGAACATCAATCTGCTGGGCGAGCCGAACCTGACTTACGATCAGCGGCTGCGGCTGGTCTACTACAACTCGACTGCGATTCCGGCGCACCATGTCCGCTGGAACGGCATCTACGACCTGCCCTTCGGGCGGGGCAAGCACTTCGGGCGGAGCGTGTCGCGTGGCCTGGATGCGGTCATCGGCGGCTGGCAACTGGCCTTCATCGGAGACTGGCGCAGCGGGACCTGGCAGAGTGTAACGTCCAGCGATTTTCTGTTCGGAGATCCCACTCTGAGCGCCGATCAACGCCTGGTGATGACGTACAACGGCCATCCGCAGCGGCTGTGGTTCAAGGGCGATTTCGACCCGACGAAGGCCACTGGCGTCGACCTGAACACCCTGTATAACCTGGTGCCGGTAAGCCGGGGCAGCCGGGTGCTGCGTCCGGTCGGCGTCTCGTTCAACAACCAGATTCCACAGGTGCTGGCCAATGGCTCGACTCGCCAGACGAGCATTACGGACCTGGTGAACTGGAACGCCCGGGCGTTCTTCAAGGGGCCAGGGGCGTGGAACACGGATGCGTCAGTATTCAAGAATTTCAGCATCACGGAGAGCGTCAGGCTCCGGGTGACGGCTGATTTCTTCAACGCGTTCAACCATCCGAACGACTCAAACCCGAACAGCACGACCGGGTTGCAGGATTTGAGCACACAGCCGAACGATCCTCGGACGATTCAGTTCTCGCTGCGGCTTTCGTTCTGATTCGCGTATACTCCTCCTGATGCGCCTACACGTCGCAGTCCTGGTGGTGTGCCTGGCTGTGTGTTGCTTCGGCCAGGCGCCCACTGAGCTATGGCTTCGCGGGTATTCGGTCATCCCGACACCGCGGACTGTGCGGCTGGGGGAGGGGGACGTCCGCGTGGATGAGAGCTGGCGCCTGGATGCGGGGCGGGCGGGCGAGCAGAGCATGGCGGCCCGATCGCTGCGAGGCGACCTCGAGAGTTTTCACGGGCTCGAACTGCGGCGGGGCGGAAACGGGGCGGTGATCCGGCTGACGATCAACCCCGGGGCGGTCGAGACCAAAACCGCTCCCGAGATCGACCGGCAGGGCTACCGGCTGCGTATCGAGGACCGGCTGATCGAAATCACCGGCAACGCCGATCCGGGCCTCTTCTACGGCGTCCAGACGCTGGTGCAGCTCCTGAAGCGCGATGAGGCCGGGCGGCTGCTCGCTCCCAAGGGCACCATCGAAGACTGGCCGACGTTCCAGTTGCGATTTCTGCACTGGGATACCAAGCACCACCAGGACCGCATCCTCACGCTCAAGCGATATCTCGATTGGGCTGCGCGGATGAAGGTCAACATGATCGGGTTCGAGCTGGAGGACAAGTTCGAATACCCGTCCCATCCGGTGATCGGCGCGCCGGGGGCGTTCACGACGGCGGAGTTGCAGGAGATTGTCAACTACGGCCTGGAGCGGTACATCCAGGTTGTGCCCGAAATTCAGTCGCCGGGGCACCTGGCTTATGTGCTGAAGCATCCCCAGTTTGCCGAGCTACGCGCCGACGGCAACAACTACCAGAGCGACCTCTGCGACCCACGCACTTATGACCTGATCTTTTCCATGTACGACGACGCCATCAAGGCGTCGAAGGGCGTGGATTACCTGTTTGTCTCGACCGACGAGGTCTATTACGCCAGCATTGACGGGAAGTGCGGCAACAATTACAACCCGGTGAACCGGAGCTTGAAGTGGGTGGAGTTCGTGCAGAAGGCCCACGATTTCCTGAAGAGCCGCGGGCGGCGAATGCTGATCTGGGCCGAGTATCCGCTGCTGGCGGAGCACGTGAAGATGATCCCGCCGGACGTGATCGACGGCGTCGTGGGAAACGACGGGTTTCTCAAGACCGAGAACGAGATGGGTATGCGGCAGCTCTCGTACAACTCGATGCACGGCGGCGGGTATCTGTTCCCGAGCCACCTGAGCGTGGAGACGGAGCGCGGCCTTAC
>JBGOUJ010000019.1:0-29708 GCA_041477005.1 Terriglobia bacterium
CCAAAACCGAGCCGGGATGCTGGACGAAGCGCTGGAGGTCATAGCAGGGCTGTGGGCGGGCCGGAAGTTCAGCTACCAGGGCGAGCACTACCGGATAAAGGCTGTCACCTTCCTGCCCCGGCCGGTGCAGCGGCCGCGCATTCCCATCTGGGTGGGGGGCGGCTGGCCCAGGAAGAGCGTAGTCGCGCGCGCCTGTCGCTGCGACGGCGCGTGTTTCTACAAGGTGCTGCCCGACGGCCGGCACGCCATGATGGAGCCTGCCGACTTCCGCGAGCTCCGAGCCTCCGTAGCGCGCCTGCGCACCGCCCGCACTCCGTTTGACATCGCGACCGGCGGCGTGACCGACGCGGACAAGCCCGACCAAACCCGCGCGCACCTGCTGTCGCTGGCGGAGGCCGGGGTCACCTGGTGGGCCGAATTCGGAGAGCTCATCTCGGGCTCCGGCGCGCTGCGCAAGCGCATTGCGCAAGGCCCGCCTCGCCTGGAGCCTCTCCGCCGCAGATCATCTTGAGCAGAGCATCTGAGCAGGGTGGCTTGTTCCGGAGCCCCACCGGGCCCGGATAGGACGGCTATGAGGATGCCGCAGAGCGGCCTGATCCGGCGCGCCGCTATCTTGCGTTTCCTCGCTTCGAGACTCGGCATGGCCGCGCCGCGGCGAGGAGTCAGCTCGTCCGGTAGACGGGGTGAGGCTGCGCGCCCTGCGTCACGATCGTGGCCAGTTGCTCCAGGCTGTCGACTAAGAAGTCGGGCGGATCGCCGGCGAAGGTCTCGGGCTGAAAGCCGTAGGTGACGCCGCAGGCCCAGGCGCCGGCATTGCGGGCGGTGCGAACGTCGACGCCGCTGTCGCCGACCACGAGCGTGCGCTCGGGCGGCGCGCCGATCTCGCCCATCACTTTCTCCAGCCCCTCCGGATGCGGCTTCTTGGTTTCGAAGCTGTTCCCGCCGTAAACCAGGCGAAAGTGATCGGCCACGCCGAGGCCGCGCAGCAACTCGCTGCTGAAGCGCACCGGCTTGTTGGTGAGCACGGCCAACTGCAGTCCGGCGGCGCGCATCCGGTGGAGCGCCTCGCGGGCGCCGGGATAGAGCTGCGTGTTGTCGAGCATGTGCCGGCGGTAGTAGCTCAGGAAAAACTCGAGCGAGCGCTGCAACTGATCTTCACCAAACTCGTCGCCGATCGCCTTGCGGATCAGGGTGGGCGCGCCGTTTCCGACGTAGGAGAAAACCTTCTCTTCCGGGAGCGCCGGCAGGCGCAGATCGGCGCGGGTGGCATTGACCGCCAGTGCCAAGTCCAGCTTGGAATCGATCAGGGTTCCGTCCAGGTCAAAGACGGCTAGCTCGATCTGCATTCATTCTGCAGTGTAGCAAGGGGGGTCTTCGATCGTCGATCCGTTATAATGCGCAGGATGCCCGCGAGCCGTGTGCGCTATTGGGTCTTGCTCCTGACGTTTCTGACTTCCTTCATCATGTACATGGACCGCGCGTGCGTGGGCAGCGCGCAGCCGACCATAATGAGGGAGTTCGGATTGGACAAGATCGCCATGGGCTGGAGCACGTCGGCCTTCAACTGGGCCTACGCGCTGTTTCAGATTCCGGGCGGGTGGATGGCGGACCGCTTCGGGGCGCGGCTGGTCCTGGGCGGAGCCATGGCGTGGTGGTCGGCGTTCACCGCGGCCACTGGAATGGCCTTCAATGGGGCGTCTCTGGCGGCGGCCCGGTTCCTGTTCGGCATGGGCGAGGCGGCCGCCTTCCCGTCCAGCTCCCGCGCCCTGGTTCGCTGGCTGCCGGTTCGGCAGCGCGCCTTCGGGCAGGGGTTTCAACATGCCGGCTCCCGCTTAGGCGCCGCCGTCACCCCGCCGCTGGTTGTCTATCTGATCGTGCGAGTGGGCTGGCACTGGGTCTTCTACCTCTTCGGGATGCTGGGCGTTGTGTGGGCGGTCGCCTGGTATGTCTACTATCGCAACTACCCGCAGGATCATCCCGGCGTGAACCAGGAAGAGCTGGAGATCCTGCGGGAAACCGGCTTTACAGCCAAGCCCGGTGGCGCGCGCGTGGTTCCCTGGAGGCGCATCCTGACCTGCGGCAATCTGTGGCTGTTGAGCGGGATGTACTTTTGTTATGGGTGGGTGCTGTGGATCTATATCCTTTGGCTGCCGACCTACCTGGTCGAGGCCCGGCACTTCACTCAACTGAAGATGGGCTGGGCCGCGAGCACGCCGCTGCTTGCGGCAACGCTGACCAACGTGCTGGGCGGTTGGGCCTCCGACCGGCTGGCCCACCGCTGGAGCGACCTGCGCCGGGGCCGGCTGTTTGTCTCGATGTTTGGCTTCGTCGTGGCCGGCATCGCCCTGGTCCCCGGCGTGCTGGCCTCCGACGCCACGGCCGGCCTGCTGTGCCTCACCCTGGCGCTGGCCGGCCTGGAGCTGACCGTGGCGGTCTCCTGGGCCATCTGCATCGATATCGGCGGCGACTTCAGCGGCTCGGTGTCGTCGGTGATGAATACCTGGGGCAACGTCGGTGGCGCTATCTCGGCGGTGGTGATCGGCTATCTGGCCACCAAGCTGGGCTGGAACTGGCCTTTTTTGGTCGCCAGCGCCATGTGCATCACCGCCGCCTTTGTCGCCACGCGGATCGATCCAAGCAAATCAGCCGTTGGGTGATTTTGGATCGTGGATCGTGGATCGTGGGCCCGGTGCCCGAGGCGGCGGTCCCGCTTGTGCGGCGGGAGATCCTTGGAGGGCAGGGCCCACGATCTACGATCCACGATCCACGATCCTGTTATGGTAGACTACGGCAGGATTTGCTGGTAGGAAGCCTATGCAAATTGATCCGAAGAAATGCGTGGCCTGCGGCAACTGCATACCGGTTTGCCCGATGGGGGCGATCTATATCGATCCGGCTATTAGCCGCGCCACCATTAATTACGACGAGTGCGTGGAGTGCTCCACCTGCTTTCGCGGCATGAGCCAGGAGCACCTGAATCCGGTGATGGTCCGGACGGTCCGCAAGCTGGCCAAGATCTTCCGTTTCCGCTTCGAGCCGGAGCCGGACGTCTGCCCGACGGCTGCTTTCGTGATGGAAGAGCTGGAGTGGCCGCGTATCGTCCGGCGCGTGTTCTCCGACCCCCTGGTCGAGCACAAATCGACCGGGGTCCACGGGCGCGGTACCGAGGAAGTGAAGACCAACGACGTGGCCCATCGCGTGGGGGTCGGCGATGCCGGCTACGTCATCGAGTTCGGCCGGCCCGGCGTCGGCGTGCGCTTCCGCGACATCCAAAAGGTCACCGTGGCGCTTGCGGGCATCGGCGTCCAGTTCGAGCAGAAGAATCCCATCACCCACCTGATGACCGATCAGAAGACCGGCGAGCTGAAGCCGGATTTGCTCGGTGAGAAGATCCTCTCGGCCATCGTCGAGATCAAGACCCCGGTGCAGCGCGTGATCGAGGTGCTGGAAGTGGTCGATGCGATGTCCCGGCAGGTCGACACCGTTATCGCCGTCGGCGTCTCCACCCGGTGTGATGAAAACGGCGAAGAAAAGGTGCTCTCCGCGCTTCTCGACGAACACGGCTACAGCTTCTACCGGGCCAAGACGAACCTCGGCCTGGGCCGGGTAACCAATATCCAGAAGAAAGAGGAGGCCGTTCGTGACGAACACCTTGCATCGGTACGGTGATTCCGAAAGCTTCCGCGACGACTACATCCTGTTTGCCATTCCCTGCAAGGGAAAGAACGACGAGGGCGCAATCGACAAGCTGCGCGCCTTCCTCCGCATCTGCGCCCAGCACCGGCCGGCTAACATGGGCAACGGCAACTTCGGCAGCTACCAGCCGTCGCCGGCCCTCAATCCGCTCAACCACTGGAGCCGCGATTTTTCGCAGGATTACGAAAGCGTCATCAGCGCCGTGAACAAGGTCGGCACGGTGGCCGCCGTCTTCGACAGCAAAGAGAAAGCCGAGGCGGCCCTGCGCGAGGTGATCAAAGCCGACCTGGGCCTTTCCATCAACATGAGCACCTCGGTGGATGGCGCGCAGGAGTGCTGCCAGGACACCGGCATCAAGCGCCACAGCGTGGAATACTCCCTTGGCTTCTGGGACCGCCACGATCACCTGCCCAACAGCCAGGTGCTGGAGCTGGCCACCATGTGCGGCCACGGCATGGTGTCGTTCAACATGGCCAAGAAAATGCTGGACATGGTGCGCGAAGGCCGCCGCACTCCCGACGCCGCCGTCCTCACACTCTCCCGCTTCTGCCCCTGCGGGGTGTACAACCCGGTTCGCGCCCGGCGTCTGCTCGAAGAGGCCCGGACCCATCAGCGATAAACCGGAAGAACGGAAAGACAGAAGCCAGGAGTCAGAAGTCAGAATGAACACCCCGGCCAAACGACGGGCGGTGGGCAAAGACTTCGGGCGTGCGGTCTAGCAAGACAGGCGGCCCCCCAAACTCTTGGCACCCCGATTGCTCCCCTCTCAACCCGAGATGTTGAAATGACTTCGCGGGTGCTGGGCAGGCTTCGCCGTGGGCTTTGGGGTCTGCCCCCCGCTGACTGTGGTTGTTTCGGAAAGGGAGGGGCGCGATCTTGCGACCGCGCCCCCTAGGAGAAGCACAAGGAAAAAGAAACGCTTTCGTTTCCCGCGATCTGTATTCTATTTTGCACAGAATCGAGATTCGCTGTTATAGACTGGTGGTATCATTTTTCTTCTGGTACTAGCCGGGCCACCTCCTGGTACTTTTCGGATCTCGGCCCCGGTGGGAGGCGACCCCGGCAAATTTTACTCCACTATGTAATCGGAGCCAGCCCCTGGAGCCAGGGCCATCTCTGTAAGTTGCTGCAAAACAGGCCCTTGCCGAGTGGATCTTGGCGTGCAATCTAGGTGGTTTCCAGGAGGCAGCTTATGAGCAACCGAGTTTTCACCGTTCTGGGGCTGGTAGCTTTGGCGACCGCCACCACCGGATGCGCCACCCATCGCTGGGTCCGCAACCAGACCGATCCGATCAGCCAGCAAGTGAGCGAGCTCGACAAGAAGAGCGCCGATAACGCTCGCAAGATCGGCGATCTGGACGACAAGACAGGCCGGGATATCTCTCGCGTGAACGAGAAGGCCGACGCAGCGGATACGCACGCCGGCGCGGCCGCCAAGACGGCCAGCGAAGCGCTTGCCAAGGGCGGCCAGGCGATCGAGAAGGCCGACGGGGCGCGCACGCTTGCCGAGAGCGGCATTGCCCGCACCGGACAGCTCGAGAAGTACGTGCAAAACCTCGACAACTTCCAGATGTCGTCCGCCAAGACCGTCTACTTCGACTTTAACAAGAGCTTGCTGACGGACGACGCCAAGAAGGATCTCGACCAGTTGGCCCAGGCGCTCTCTGCCGGCAAGAAGTACGTGGTCGAAGTGCAAGGCTTCACCGATACGATCGGAAGCGCCGATTACAATTACTCTCTGAGCGAGAAGCGCGCCGCGGCCGTGGTCCGCTACCTCACCGAGCAGCACAAGGTTCCGGTCTATCGGGTCCACACGATCGGCCTTGGAAAAGATATGCCCGCGGAAGCACCCGACCGCCGCGAGGCACGCAAGCTGAGCCGGCGGGTCGAGCTGAAAGTGTACACGGTTGCTGAACCGGGCCAGACCACCCAGCAAGCTTCTGAATGACTGTCCCCAACCCCCCTAGATAGCCGTCCCCAACCCCCCACCACTCAGGGCGCGGTTCGCCGCGCCCTTTTTTTCTGTATAATAGGAGCTTTGTCGGGCCCGTCTAACTCATCGAGGGGCAGCGTATGTTCTTTGATATTCAGACGTTGCAGCGACACAAGATCCGCTTTGACCAGGTGTTCGCTCCGGGCCAGATCGATTTCCTGGACGAAAACCTGAGGCAGGATGGGGATCTGCTGGTGCAAGGCGTGGCCGAGCTGGTGGATCCCTTTGGCGCGCGGGAGATCCGGGTGCGGGGCGATGTTAAGGGCGGAATGGAAGTGTTTTGCGCCCGCTGCCTGGAGCCGATCCGGCTGCCGGTTTCCTGCCAGATGGACCTGTTTTACTGTCCCATGGCGCGGATCGCCCGGGAAGAAGAAGTGGCCATCGACGACGCCGAGACCGAAGTCGGCTTCTACGAAGCGCCCGGGCTCGACTTGGCGGACGTGGTCCGGGAGCAGGTCATGATCCTGCTGCCCATGCGCAGCATTTGCCGCGAGGACTGCGGGGGGATCTGCCCGACCTGCGGGAAGAACCGCAACCGGGAAGCCTGTTGCTGCCAGGAGCACTTCCCCGATGCCCGCTGGGAAGCGTTAAGAGACTGGAAGAATTAGGAACCACAGATAAACACAGATGCACACGGATCACTTCGCTTAGAAAAGAGTTTTCGACATGCCTAACCCGAAACGCCGGCACTCCAAGGCCCGCACCTCCAAGCGCCGCGCTCATGACGCGCTGAAGAGGACGGGGCTGTCGCAGTGCCCCAATTGTCATGAGCCCAAGCTGCCGCACCGGGCTTGTCCCCACTGCGGGCAATATAGAGGACGAGACATTATCGAAGTCGAAGAAGAATAGCGCTCCTGTACCCCGTTCCTGCAGACCGCCTATGTATACGATTGCCGTTGACGCAATGGGGGGCGATGCGGCTCCCCGGGTGGAAGTGGAAGGCGCGATCCTGGCGGCGCGGTCCTACCCGGTGAAGATCCTGCTGGTGGGCCGGCAGGAAGTCTTGCGACGGGAGCTGGCCGAGCACTTGGCCGATCACGTTGCCATCGAGATCGTCAACGCCAGCGAAGTAATCACCATGGATGATGCGGCCGCCAAGGCTGTACGCGCCAAGCGGGACAGCTCGGTCCGCGTCGCCGCACGGCTGGTCCGCGACGGGCGCGCCCAGGGCCTGGTTTCGGCCGGCAATACCGGCGCGGTGATGGCCACGGCCAAGATCGTGCTGGGGACGCTGCCCGGCGTCTATCGTCCGGCGCTGGCCTCGGTGTTTCCCACGCTCAAGGGCACGGCCGCGGTGCTGATCGACGTCGGCGCCAATGTCGATTCCACGCCCCAGATGCTGGCCCAGTTCGCCGTGATGGGCGACGCTTACTCGCGCGTGATCTGCCGCCAGGAGCGGCCGCGCGTGGGGCTGCTTTCGATCGGCGAGGAAGAGCACAAGGGCAACGATCTGACTCGCCAGGCCACGCCCCTGCTCAAGGAGCTGCTCATCCACTTCATCGGCAACGTGGAGGGGCGCGACCTTTACAGCGGCGAGGCCGACGTGATAGTCTGCGATGGCTTCATCGGCAACGTTTCGCTGAAGGTGAGCGAGGGGCTGGTGGAGACCATCAAGTTTATGCTGCAGGACTCGCTCACCGCCACCGTGACCCGCAAGATCGGCTACGTGCTGGCCCGCGCCGCCTTCGACGATTTCAAGAACCGCGTCGATTACTCCGAATACGGCGGCGCGCCGCTGCTGGGGCTGAAAGGCGTCTGCATCATCTGCCACGGCCGCTCCAATCCCAACGCCATCAAGAACGCCATCCGTGTTGCCATGGAGTTCGCCAAAGGCCGCATCAACGAAACCATCGAGTCGGCCCTGCGGGGCCGCCGCAACGAGCCGGTCACCGCCGCCGGCGATTGAGGTCCATCATGAACCGACGAAGCTTTCTAGGAGCAGCCGCCGGCGCCGTTCCGGCGCTGGCGCTACAGTCACCGGGCCGCGGGGCGTCCGGCGAAACGGCGGCCCGTTTCCGCACCGCTATCTGCGCTTACTCATTTCGCGAGGCCCTCAAGGCCAAGAACATGACCTATGAGGACCTGGTCCGGCTGGCCGTGGAGACGGGAGTGGATGGCATCGATATGACCGTCTACTGGTTCCCCGATACCTCGGACGCGTTCGTCCTGCCGTTGCGCCGGTTCGCCTATAAGAACCGCGTCGACATCTACAGCCTCGCCGTGCGGGCCCAGATGTGCCAGCCGACCGAGGAGCTGCGCGAGAAGGAGCTGGCCTCACTGCGCCAGTGGGTCGACGTGGCGCAGAAGATGGGGTCGACGCACGTTCGCGTTTTCGGCGGCCGGGTTCCCAAGGACGCCACGACCGAGCAGGCCGTTGCCTGGGCGGCGGAGACGATGAAGCGCGGCGCGGAATACTCGGGCGCGCGCGGCATCATCCTGGGCCTCGAAGACGACGGCGGCATCACCGACTATGCCGCCCAGACGGTCGAAATCGTCAAGCGCGTCGATTCGCCGTGGGCGGGCATCAACCTCGATACGGGAAACTTCAAGGCGCCGAAGGTCCTCGATCAGATCGAGATGTGCATTCCCTACGCCGTCAGCAGCCACCTGAAGACGGAGATGCGCCTCGACGACGGCACCCGCGCTCCGCAGGACTGGGACCGCATCTACTCGATGTTCGCCCGCCACGGCTACAAGGGCTACCTGGCCTTGGAATACGAGGCCGCGGCAGATCCTGCCACCGCTGTGCCGCCTCTCCTGAAGAAGATGCGGGAGCTCGCGCGGAAATACTCGAGCGTGTAAAAGGCGCGACCGGATTCCTGGCGGTCGCGGCACGGCAGGACCCACTTCAGCAGGTCCTTTTCTGCCTGGCTCAACGCTTCGTGACCGCGCTCGATCAGCCCGGGCAGATCTTCGCGGATGCGCAGCCCGTCGCCCCCCTTGGACGCTTTGTAGGTTTCGACCGCGTTGCCCACACTTTCCTCCTGGCCTCGGTGGCGCACACGCGCCCTGAGCTGGCACAGCGAGCCGCCGGAAAAAAACTCCACGGGGAACCACAACAAAGTGGTGAATCGGAAGGACTTCCCGGTCCTGTTGGAACGGCTTGTCTGCGAAGCGGACACGGCGTTGTGTCCTGCTAATTCCAGCCTAGGGAAAGGGTGGGTGAAGTCGGATTGGAATATTTTATGGCTTGCCAAGGTTTTTTCTATCCCTCTGCGATGGTTATCCGGCGCATAAAAAGTTTCGATTGGACGGCCACGGCGGGCACTGCTAGCGTGAAGGGGTGGAACCCATCATGCTGGTTGGCGAGAACCCGGCAATCGACTTTCTGCACGAGATCGGCAGCCGCATGGCCGCTTCCGATCCGCTGCACGAGGTGCTGGACCGCGTGTTGCTGTTCGTTTCGGAGGCGGTGAAGTGCGACTCCTGCTTCGTCTACGTAATGGAAGGGGATGAGCTGGTGCTGCGCGCTTCGAAGAACCCTCACCCGGAAGTGGTGGATCGCTTGAAGTTGCGCGTGGGGCAGGGAATCACGGGTTGGGTGGCCGAGCATCGCCTGCCGGTGGTCGTTGCGCGCAATGCCTTCCAAGACCCTCGCTTTCAGTATTTCAGCGAACTGCCGGAAGACCGCTACGAGGCCTTCCTGTCGGTGCCGGTGCTGTGCCGCGGGCGCGTGGTCGGCGTGATCAACCTGCAGCACAAGCTGCCGCACCAACACAGCCGGCACGAGATCAAGATGATCTCCACCATCGGCTTCCTGGTGGGCGCCGAGATCGAGATGGCGCGCCTGGAAGGCGAAATCTTGCAGCTATCGGAGCAACTGCAGACCCGCAAGCTGGTCGAGCGCGCCAAGGGCATCCTGCAGCGCGAGCTGGACCTCAGCGAGGAAGAAGCTTACTACACGCTGCAACGCCAGAGCCGCCAGCGGCGCAAGTCGATGAAGGAGATCGCCGAAGCGATCATCCTGAGCGAAGAGGTCAAGAGGGGACAGGCCTCCGAGCCGGGGCGCCCTCTGGGGCCGTAGACCGCTCCTCCCGAACCGAACCGACCGAAAGATTTCGCGCAAAGACGCAAAGCGCGCAAAGCAAACCAAGAAGTTTTCCTTGGCGTGTTTGCGTGAGATCGGCATTTCTCCACGCCATCCGACTCTCCGGTCGCGCCTCCGGGGATCTCCTATCTCACTTCTTGAAGAACAACTGGTCGATCTTCGCCGCCAGGATAAAGTCGCTCTCGGTAAGGCCGTCGATCTTGTGGGTGTAGGTCTTCACGTCCACGCGGCCCCAGGTCAGGGTCAGGTCGGGGTGATGACCTTCTTCCTCGGCCACCGCCCCGACCTTGTTCACAAAATCGAGGGCGGTCTTGAAATCGGGGAACAGGAAGGTCTTGGTGATATGATGCTCGTCGATGACCTTCCAGTCGGAAACCTGCGCGGTGAGCTTGCGCAGCGCTTCTCCCTGGAGAGGCGGCACGCCGCCCCGGCAGGGCACGCAATGTTTGGCAGCCAGTTCGCTCATGTTAAGTCCACCCAAACTTCGCCGTCCTCGATCCGGACGGGATAGGTTTTGAGCGGGCGCAATTGCTCCTGCAGGCGCGGATAATCGGCGGGGTACACGTTCTTCGGAAAATAATTCTCGCCGGTCCGGACATCGTACTGGAAGTGGTGCCACGGGCAATCGAGCAGGTGGTCCCACATCGCGGCGCCATCCAACGGGTAGTTGCGGTGCGGGCAGCGCCCGTGGAGAGCGTAAATCCGGCCGGCGAAGTTCGCCACGATCACCGGCGCCTCGCCCACCCAAAAGAACTTGGTTTGCCCGGGCGGAATCGCATCCGCCCGCGCGAGTCGTTGGAACGCCATTATAAGAGAAACAGCCGTCAGGAAAACAGCCATCAGCAAAACAGCCGTCAGCAACCCGCTTGCTGAGAGCTGACGGCTAACGGCTGATAGCTGCTTTCATCCGATATCCGCCGACATGAAACGGCGCACGTAAGGCGACGTGCCCGGGGCGCCGCGGCGGAAGTGTCCGGACGGGCCTTCAGACAAGTACTCGGAGAACCAGGCTTCGTGCTCCACCTCTTCGTGCAGGATCGCCAGCGCCAGATCGTAGGTCCGGTGATCCTTGCCGAAGGTCATGTTGCAGATTTCGGTGTAGGTCCGCACGGCGCAGCGCTCGGCCTCCACCAGGACGTTAAGCATGGACTTCATGTCCTTCGGGTTGGCCGGCAGGTACGCGTCCGGGCAGCCGGCTATGTCGGCAAGGCCGCGGATGTCGCGCGGCAGCGCTCCGCCCAGCTCGTAAATGCGCGGGGTCAGGGCCTCGAAGTGGTTGCGGTCTTCGATGCGCGCGTCTTCGATGATTTCCTTGAGTCCTTCACCGTCAAAACCGATCGCGTTGACGCGCAAAATCGTGTAGTAGTAAAAGGTGGTGAACTCGGCGCCGGCTGCGCGCAGCAGCTTATCCAGCAGGACGTCCACGTTCACACCGGCTTGCTCCACAACCTGTCTAGCGACTTTTCCCATTGTGTCCTCTCCTTTTTCCCTTTGTTCTGTTGAGTTCCAGGCGGCAGGCCGGGCAAACGCCCAGGGCCTCCACCTGGTAGCGCAGAATGCGGAAGTTCTTGGGGCTGGCCTGGGTCGCCCGGATTCGGTTCAATCGCGAATCGTAAAAATCCACCACCGCCTTGCACTTGACGCAGACCAGGTGGTGATGGCGGTCGAGGTTGGCGTCCAACCGGTAGGCGCCGGCCTCGGAGCCGACTTCCTGCAGCAGACCCATCCCTACGAACGTCTTGAGGTTCTTGTAAACCGTGGCCAACGAGATGGCCGGAATCTCCCGCTTGACGCGCTCGTAAACGGCCTCGGGCTGCGGGTGCTCCTCGCTTTCGGCCAGAACCCGGTAAATCACCTGGCGCTGGTGGGTGGCGACCAAGCCGAGCTCGGAGCAACGCGCCCCGAACTGTTTCATCCGGCGTTCCAGGGTCTCAGGCGACACGGCTTGGCGAACAGGAATTTTTATTAGATGATAATCTTTATCGTTTGTCAAGAATTTTCTGAGGGTCGAGCCGGCATGGACGGCGGGGTGATGGACGACTGGCGATCGCATGACTCTTCGTGAGTATCAGCGCCGGGACTTCCGGCGCCTCTGTGAGGTCGATCAACGGTGCTTCGAGCCGCGAGTGGCCTATGCGGCGGCGGAGATGCGAGCGATCGTGGGCCGGCCGGGGGCGGTGACGCTGGTGGCGGAAAACTCCCGGGGCGAGGTCGTCGCCTTCGTGGCGGCGCACCGGCTCGGCGGCGGGCGAGCCCACGTGATCACGCTCGACGTGATGGCGCGATACCGCGGGCGGGGCGTCGGCAAGCGGTTGATGCTGGCCTGCGAAGACCGGCTCCGGGCCGGCGGAGCGCGCACGGTCCGGCTGGAGACGGCCGTAAGCAACCGCGCGGCGCAGTCGCTCTACGGCGCCCTGGGCTATACTTGCATCAAACGCTTGGCGCGCTATTACCCCGACGGCCAGGACGGCTGGCTGATGGAGAAAAAGCTTGTTCGCGCGTAAATTCCGGCTGGAGTTGGTCGAAGGCGAGAGTGTGCGGGCGGCGCCCAAAGAGTGGCTCGATCAGTTCTTCATGCGCAACTTCATCGGCCTGTCGGCGTTCGACGAGACGCTGGTCACCGGCGATGGTGAGATGGAAGGCGGCCTGGCGGTCGGGCCGTCCGAACTGAAGGAGCATTTCGAGAGGTGGCTCCGCGGGCGCAAGCTCATCGGGAGCGAGACGCAACTCGAGGTGCGGATGTTATGACCGAGCCGGTCGAGGTCGGCCGATTCAACTTCCGGTTCGAGTGCCAGCGGGGCTGCACCAACTGCTGCACCCAGAGCGGCCACGTCTTTGTCACCGAGGAAGACATTGTCCGCATCGCGGCTTACTTGGGTCTCGAGCGCACCGCCTTCGAGAAGCGCTACGTCTACCGGAGCAAATACGGCGCGCGGCTGACGATCCCCGGTCCGCATTCCTGCCATTTCCTGGTCGAAGGCGGCTGCAGCATTCATGAAGTGAAGCCACTGCAGTGTCGCGTGTTTCCCTATTGGCCGGAGAGCGTCGCCACGCGCTCGGCATGGAAGTCGCTGCGGCGCTACTGCCCGGGCGTGGGGGTGGGCGCGCTGGTGCAGATCCGGACGGTCCGGGAGCAGGCCCAGGCTTATCAGGACGCCTTCCCGGATCTGTAGCAGCCACTCGCTGGACGAGCCGCCCGCCGGCGTGTCGGCGGTGAGGACGCACTTCTGCCGCGCCCGGTTGGCGCTGCGCGGGCGCCTCGCGCCCCACTTTTCGAGCGCCCCGGTCACGAGCCGGCCAGGCGCAGCCAAAGGGCGGCGAGCCGATCGGCGCCCAACTGCTCGGCGCGTAGCCGGGCTTCGGGCAGCTCAGCCAGGCGCTCCCGGCCGAATCTTTTCACAAGATTGTTGAGCAGGGTCTTGCGCTTCTGGCGAAAGCAGAGTTGCGCAAACTCGAAGAATGCATTGGGGTCCGCCACGCCCCATTGCGCCAGGCGCGGCTCGATCTTCAGACGCACCAGGGCGGAGGTGACCTTGGGGGCGGGCCGAAAAGCGCCGGGCGGCGCCGTGAAGAGCATCTCGGGACGGCTGTGGGCCTGGCAGAGCACGCTCAGGTAGCCAAAATCGCGGGTTCCGGGAGCGGCGACGATCCGCGCGGCCACTTCCTTTTGCACCAGAAACAGGCCCGCGGAAATCCGGCCGGCGGCGTCGAAAAGGCGGCGCAGGATGGGCGAAGTGATGTAGTAAGGCAGATTGCCGGCGATCGCCGCCGGGCCAGGGGTGCGGGCGGCGACGAGCTCCCCGAGGTCCACTTGCAGGATGTCGGCCTGGAGCAATTCCAGACGGGGGTGGGCGCCAAGCTTGGCCCGCAGGGCGGCCGCGAGCCGGGGATCGATCTCGATAGCGAGGACCCGCGGCCCTAGGTCGAGCAGCCGGGACGTGAGCGTGCCGTGGCCGGCGCCGATCTCGACGATCAGCTCCAGGCCGCGCGAGACGGCGCCGACCTCGCGCGCAATGCGGCCCAGAATCGAAGGGCTGTGGAGGAAATGCTGCCCCAGCGGGGCGCGACGGCGGGTGATGGGCACTGCTGCCCCGCTACCCGCGGATGGTGATACGACGGAAAGAGAGCAGCACTTTCCCGGCGGTAGGCTGGCCGAAACGGGTGGCCGGCTCGAAGATGGTGGTCAGCAACACGTCGCCGGAGAGGAAACCCGAGTTCTTGTCCACGGCAGCGCCCAGCGGGGCGTTGAGGACCTGGAAGCTTGAAATCTTGCCCTGCTCATCAATCCAGGCCTCTACCAACACGTCTTCATAAACCGGCAGAGCGGAGGCCTGTTTGAACCGCGGCTCGGTCATCAGCGCGGTGGGGACATCCTGGTTCAGGCCGGCCGCCCGGCTCACGTAAAAAGCCGGAATCAACACCACAAACAGGATCAGGGCGGTCAGCACGCCGCCGGCGGCGGGCAGCGCGACCGGGCGCATCAAGTTAGAGAGGCGAACCTGCCAGCGCTCCCGGAAGCTGATGCCGTGCCGCGCCGAGGCGCGGACCTGGATCGCCATGGCCAGATCGGGCGGCGGCTCCACCGCGGAAAGTTCCCGCAGCGGGGAGATCAGCCGGGCCTGGTATTCATACTCCTCGTGGCAGGAGCCGCACCCGAGCAAGTGGCCCTGCAGATCGGCCGAGTGCTCCGGGCGCAACTGCCCGTCAACGAAGGCTGCCAGTTTCTGTCGTGCCAGAAAGCAAGTCATACGCTTATTCCACTACTTCGAGGGTGCAGGGAACCATCTGTCGCCCCACCTCGGGGTCGCCTTCGGCCGCCGACTCGGCTTCGCCCTGTGGGATCAGCTTCGGGCCGCTCAACGCCAGCAGCCTCTGCTTCAACGCTTCCCGCCCCCTCAAAATCCGGGACTTCACCGTACCGAGGGAAACCTTCAAAACCTCCGCGATCTCTTCGTAAGTCAAGCCTTCGATGTCGCGCATCACCACCGCCACGCGAAAGCTTTCCTTTACCTGAGAGAGCGCCTTCTGCACCGCCCGCATTCTCTCCAGCCGCAGCACCCGCTCGTACTGGGTCTCCTGGGAATCCGCCAGAGCGTCGGCGAGCGCCGGGGAGCCTGTTTCCCTCTCGTCGAGCGAGAGCTCGTGGCGGCGATGGCGGGAAAACCAGCGCCGGAGGTTGGAAGCCTCGTTCACCGCGATCCGGTAGATCCAGGTCTTCAGACTGCACTCGCCCCGGAAATCGCCGATCTTGCGGAAAACCTTTACGAAGACCTCCTGGGTTACGTCCGGCGCGTCGGCCGGATCTTCCAGCAGCCGGAAGACAAAGTTGTAAATCGGCCGCTGATATACAGAAATCAAGGTTGCGAAGGCCTGGTCGGAGCCTGCCCGCAGCTCTTCAATCAGCTCCGCATCCTGGTCCGGGAGTGCCAAAGTGGCAACAATGTCCGCCAATGCCGTCTCTCCGCGTGAGGGAGTATGATGCCTCTAGTTTCACCATATCAGCCATCAGGAACGTTGGCAAGGCTGCGGTCCGTCCCTGTGAGCAAAGACACCACAAAGACGACGAAAGTTCCCGCCCTCGCGTCTGATAAATTGGAGGAGCCGGCCGGCAGCAGGCCAGATTCGCCGGTCCAGGAAGGAAGTGCTTTTGGGTTCAGCAACATACCGGCAGCCGCCGGCGCCCGACCCGTTGGGCCATACCGAGCCGCTGCCGCTCGAAAAGCGGTTTTTCCCGCTGGGGTTTCCCCTCGACCTGCGCACGAATTCGAGTGACGTGCTGATGGCGGGCGGCGAGGGGTGGGGCGAATTTTTCGAAGCTTTTGACGCGCCGCCGATTGAGTTGCGGGTGATCGTGAGCGGCGATCCCGCCGAACCCACGCGGCACTCGCCCGCCGGCCCCACCTTTCGGGCGCAGGGGCACTTGCTGGCCCTCGTCGAGGGACCCGACAACTTCACCATTTGCGACCTGGACCGGGGCTTGGGCTTCGGGTATCTGACGCCGGGAGTGGCGCGGAATCATCTTTTTGCCGGCTTTCACTTCCTGGATTGCATGGCGTACACCTGCCTGTGCCAGCGTTATCTCGCTCCGATACACGCGGCCTGCGTGGCGCGCGAGGGCGAAGGCATTTTGCTGGTCGGCGGGCCGGGGGCGGGCAAGAGCTCCCTGGCCTGGGCCTGCGCCCGGGCCGGCCTCACCTTTGTCTCCGACGATGCGACGTGGCTGTTGCGATCCGAGCCGCGGCTGATCGGCAAGAGCCAGCGGATGCGCTTTCGGCCGGAGGCGGTCGCTTTGATTCCCGATCTCGTCCGGCTGCCTCACGTCCAGACCGTAATCGGGAAAAATTCGTTCGAGATCCGCACGGCGGACGTGCCCGGCCTCGTGAGCGCCAATTGCTGCCGGCCGGGGAAGGTGGTGTTCCTCGACCGGCAGCCGGACGGACCGGCCGAGTTTCGCCCCGTGGGTGCCGCGGAAGCGCAGCAGCGGATGGCCGAGGCTAGCATGATCTACGAGCCTCGCGTGTGGCGGGAGCATGAAGCGTCGCGGCAGCAACTGACCGGCTGCGGCGCGCTCGAGCTGCGCTACAGCAAGTTGGAAGACGCCGCCGGGCGTATTCTGGAGTTGAAGTGAGTCCGCGGTTGCCGGAACCGATTTCGAGTGTACTGGCCGCATTGTGGGTTGGGCCGAAGCCGGCCCAGAAGGCAGCCCGGCTGTGCTTCTCCGGGGCGCAGTGGGACGAGGCGCTGGATTTTACCGACCGGACCCAGTTGACCCTGGTGCTGCGGGATGGGCTGGCCGAAAGCGGCGCCTGGGAGCAGGTTCCCGAGCCGGTTCGGCAAAGGCTCGACCGGAACCTGGCGGATAACACGGAGCGGCTGCGGCGGACCCGCGCTGCGATGGAGAGCATCAGCGGCCGCCTCGCCCGCGCCGGCATCGATTTTGTCGAGCTGAAGGGCCTCTCGCATTCGCCGGACTTCGTGGCCGATCCACGGCTGCGGGTGCAATACGATCTGGACTTCTACTGCCCGCCGGCGGATGTCCATCGCGCGCGGGGCATCCTGCTCGAGCTCGGCTACGAGCCGATCGCCGGGGTCGACGACTTCCCCACCGACCATCTGCCCACTATGATTCGCAAGACCGGATGGCAATTCCGTGGCAATTACTTCGACCCCGAGCTGCCGCCCATGGTCGATCTGCACTTCCGTCTCTGGGACGCCGCGACGGAGCGAATGGAGGCGCCGGGCGTGGAGGCCTTCTGGGAACGCCGCGCCGGCCGCGTGCTGGACCTCGCCGACCGGCTGGGGTACGCCGCGCTGCACGCCTTGCGGCACCTGCTGCGGGGCAGCCTGCGCCTGGCGCACATCCAGGAGATCGCCCGGTTCCTCGAAAACCACAAACAGGACGCGGCCTTTTGGGCGCGCTGGCGGCAGCTCCATCCGAGCCGGCTGCGCGCGCTCCAGTCGATCGCGTTCCGCCTGGCGGAATGCTACTTCGGCGCGCCGCGGGTCGAAGCCGATCTGCCGGCGGGCCTCGAAAGCTGGATCGAGCGGTACGCCTGGTCGCCGGTGGAGGCGCTCTTCCGGCCGAATAAGAATGAGCTCTATCTACACCTGACCTTGCTCGATTCCTGGTCCGACCGGTGGCGGGTGGCGCGGCGGAGGCTGCTCCCGTTGGGCCTGCCGGGGCCGGTCGAAGCGGTTCACGTACCCGAGGACCAACTGACCGCGGCGCTGCGGCTTCGCAAGTGGACCCGGCAAAGCGCGTTCGCGGCCTCGCGGTTATTGCATCACGCGCGAGCGCTCCCTCCGACGCTATGGGGGCTGTCCACTTGGGGCCGGTCCACTTGGCGGCGGCAATGATTTCGTACAAAGACGCAAAGAATGCAAAGGGACGGTAGTGGTCTAGTTTGGCAGTAGCGTGAGTGGTTTTGGTGTCCCGATCCGCGCCGTAGATCTTCACTAATTTAGCATCGCGTAATCAGCGCTCTCGACAGCTTCCAGGTAGACCCAGTGTCAGCGATTGCCTGTAAAAGCTGTAAGTCGGAAGGGAGACTAGGCGTACTCTACGGATAGAGTTTCCATATTCACATTCACGGGACCCTTGTGCTGCTTATCCTCGATGTCGCGGAATGACCATACCGCTTCTTCCAATCTTTCTTTCAGTCCTTTCCCTAGCGCCAGAGCGACCATCCGAATCAGCCGGTCGCTCTGTTCCCCGATTCGATCGTCGTTGTTTTCCCATTTGGACAGTGTGGTCTTGTCCACATTGAGCAAGCGCGCGAACTCCACGCCGGTCAACTTCAGGTACTTTCGTAGAAACCGAACATCTTGCCCGCTCAGGCGATACGGCTGGCTCGCTACAGCCCTCGCCAGCACCCGCATGAGCTCGTTGACGTTCGGGATGATCGGGTCGATGTTTCTGCAGCGTCGGCATCGAATCAGATCGATGTCGAGCAAGACAACGTTCTTCAGGCCGCTCTCTTTGAACCGATAGGCGCCCTGGACTACTTGAGCCCTGGCGCCGCAATTGCTACAAACAGCGGCTTCGGTGCGTTTGGTCATGTCGCCCTCCTCCTCGATTCAACAGAGAAAACAGTTATCAAGAAAGCTCTCTCGATGGTCTTGAAACTAAACACAATTGCCAACCATTTGCCTCCTGGCTCGTGGCCCTCCACTCGGTACTTTGATTCCCCCGTTTTGATGTCTTCCTCGGCAGGCTCGTAGATTTGGCCGCATTGCAGCACAACCCACGCATCCTCAAAGGTTAAGCCCTCTTTGCGCAGTTCGTCTCTGAAGTGGCGTCCCGGTACGATCTCGCCCTCATCCAGGCAGTAATGGAGTAGATCGACAGCTTCTTGCAGCGTCGCCAGTCGAACCTTACCCATGTTGGTAATATACCAACATAACATGCCGTGTCAATAGCCAAGTTGGTATATTACCAACTCCGCCCAGTTGGATGCTTCTCTAAGGCTTCTGGTTGCGCCATCTGGCCCTCGCGGCTCTTTTGGCGATCTCGGAGCGTCTTTTAGCTGACAGTTTCTTAGCCCGCGCCTTGCCGCCCTTGGCGGCCCCCAGTTTGCCGAGCGCCACGGCAGCCGCGTTCCTGGTGTCGGGCGGCTCCGGCGGACGCTCGATCTGCCCAGTCGCTTCCTGAACGATCTGCCACGCCAGTTGGTTCGTGTCCCTGGGGCGCGTTGGCCTGCTTGCTCGGGAAGGCATGGTATGATTATGGCATGAAACCGACCAGCGTGGGGGCATGCTGGGTCTACGAAAATCGCCCGAACAATAAAGCAATCGGCCATACTCAGGCTTGCTCCTTTTTTAAGCTTCATGGCGGGAAGGCCCCACGCACGGGCCTCTGGCACGGCCCTTTCGATTCGCGTGCACAGGCCCAGACTGCTGGCTTGGCAACCGGGCGGCCCTTCCGCTGGTGCGCCTTTTGCTGAAACTAGACCGCTACCGAAGATTTACAAATCGTCAGCGGGGTCCGGGTTTAAGATGAAATGACAGCCCACGAGGCAGTTTCTTAGATGCCATCAAAGAAAATCATCTTCTTCTTTCCCGCTTTCTCCAGCCAGGAAGCGACCGCCCCGCTGGGCATCCTGGCCGTGGCGACGCCGCTGCTGCGCGCCGGCTATCAGGTAAAGATCATCGACTCCACGATCACCCCGAACTTTCAGAAGCGCGTGCTCGAGGAGCTCGCCGACGCCCTTTGCCTGGCGGTGTCGCTGGTCACCGGACCGATGATCCGCGAAACGGTCGCGATCGGCCGGGCGGCCAAGGCGCTCTGCCCGGATCTGCCCATCGTCATCGGCGGCTGGCATCCGTCGCTGCTGCCGGATCAGACCCTGGCAGCCGACTTTGTGGACGTGGTGGTGAAGGGCCAGGGCGAAGAAGCCCTGCTGGAAGTGGTGCGGCGGCTCGAAGACGGCGCGTCGCTCGCGGGGATCGATGGCGTTGGCTACAAGCAGGACGGCAAGCTGGTGTTCAATCGCCCGCGGGCGCTGAAACCCATCCGGGACCTGCCGCCCAAGGCCTATCATCTGGCCGACTTCGACGCTTACGAGCGAATCTGCGGGCGGCGCTGGGCGATGTACATTTCGAGCCTCGCCTGCCCGTTCAATTGCTCCTACTGCACCAACCAGGGCGTCTATGGCCGCCAATGGAACGCGCTGGACGGCGAGCAAGCGGCCGAGGAGATGTCGGACCTGGTCCGGCGCTATCGGCTGAGCCTGCTCTGGGTGGTCGATGACAACTTCCTGGTCGACCGGGAGCGCGCCATCGCCATCGCCGAGGGGTTGCTCCGGCGCGGGGTAAAATTCGATTGGAGCATTCAAGCCTCGACCAACCTGGTGACGCGGCTGACGGTCGAGGAGCTGAAACTGCTGCGGCGCGCCGGCCTCTCGCAGGTTTCCCAGGGCGCCGATTCGGGCTCGCCCCGGATCCTGCACCTGATGAACAAGGATTTCCAGAGCATCGAGACGGTCTATGAAGCGGCAGAGAGGCTGCACGCGGCGGGCATCCGGCCTTCCTTCAACATGATCTTCGCTTATCCGGGCGAAGGGGACAAGGAGCGGCGCGAGAGCATCCGGCTGATTATGGACATCTGCCGGCGCTATCGCGGCGCCGAGTTCTGGACCAACATCTTCACGCCGTATCCGGGATCGCCGATCATGGATCGGGCGTTCGAGCTGGGCATCGAGACGCCGAAGTCGTTTGAAGGCTGGGCGGATTTCTTTCCACGCTACACGGTGCTCCCGTGGCTGAACGGGCGCAAGCACCAGCGGCTGCAGACCATGCGCGAGTACTTGCGGCTGGCCTTCAACCGCATCCCCATTGCCGCCGACCGCCGGCACCCGCTGGCCCGCGCCGTTCACGAATGTATCAGCATTCCGGCCCGCTGGCGCCTCGATCATGACGTTTACGGCCTTCCGGCCGAGATCTGGCTGAAGAACGCCGTCAACCGCGTCTTCCAGCCGCCGAAACCCAAGGTCGACGCCCAGCAACTCTCTGCGGAGCCGGCGACGTGTTGAAATGGCCGACATCCTCCTGACGCACTCGAATCACCTCTACTTCGACCGCAAGCAGGTCCGCAAGATGCAGCCCTACCCACCGCTGCAGACGCTGCTGGCGGCGGCGCTGCTGCGGCAGGAGGGATTCGAAGTGGCCCTGTTTGACGCCACGCTCGAGTCGCCGGAGGCGGGCTTCCGCGAGGCGCTGGAGCGGGACCGGCCGCGGCTGGTCGCAATCGTCGAAGACAATTTCAACTTCCTCACCAAGATGTGCCTGACGCGGAACCGCGAGCTGGCGTTTGAAATGAGCCGCGCCGCCAAAGAGCGGGACCTGCCGGTCGTGGTGAACGGCTCGGATGCGGCGGATCATGCCGGCGAATATCTGGCTCAGGGCGCTGATTTCGTCCTGATCGGCGAGGTGGAAACCACGCTCCTCGAGGTCGTCCGGCGGCTCCTGCGCGGCGCGGGGAACCGGGTCGAGGACATCGCCGGGCTGGCCTATCGCGATCCGGCGACCGGGAGGGTTCGCTCCACGGCGCCGCGAGAGCTGCTGGCGGATCTCGACCGGCTGCCGTTTCCGGCCTGGGATCTGGTCGAGGTGGACCGGTACCGCGACGCCTGGCGCCACGCGCACGGGTATTTCTCCCTCAACATGGTCGCCAGCCGCGGCTGTCCCTACCGCTGCAACTGGTGCGCCAAGCCGATCTATGGCCAGAGCTATCACTGCCGCTCGGCGCAGTTGGTGGCGGAGGAGATGCATCATCTGAAGACCACGCTCGCTCCCGATCAGCTCTGGTTCGCCGACGACATCTTCGCCCTCTCGCCGCGCTGGACTCAGGACTTCGCCGCGGCGGTCGAAAAGCTCGCCGCGCAAATTCCGTTCAAGATGCAGTCGCGCTGCGACCTGATGACGCGAGATACCGTAGACGCGCTCCGGCGCGCAGGCTGCACCGAGGTCTGGATGGGCGCGGAGTCGGGATCGCAGCAGGTGCTGGACGCCATGGAGAAGAGCCTGCGCGTGGACCAGATCTACCAGGCCCGCGAAAGCCTGCGGCGGCACGGCATCCGCGCCGGCTACTTTCTGCAGTTCGGCTATCCGGGCGAAAACTGGGAAGACATTCAGCGGACCATCCGCATGGTGCGCGAGACGCGGCCCGACGACATCGGCGTCTCGGTCTCTTATCCGCTGCCGGGCACCAAGTTCTACGAGCTGGTGAGCGCGCAGCTCGGCGCCAAGAAAAACTGGGCCGACAGCGACGACCTGACCATGATGTTCCGGGGCGCCTATACCAGCGAATTCTACCGGACGCTGCGCGACGCCCTGCACCTCGAAGTGGAGCTGGCTAACGGCCGGCGAAACGGCAACGGGCCGCGGGAGCTTTCCGAGCTGTGGCGGCGGGTCGAGCAGCTCGAGAAAACCTGCGCCAACGCCAACCCGACAGTTCTGCCGGCGGTTCTATGGACCTGCTGCTGACCCACGGCTACTTCCTCTACGACGATCCGAAAGAGCTTCAGATCATGAAGCCCTACGCGCCGCTGGGAATTCTTTACCTCTCGTCGCACCTGCGGAAGAAGGGCCTCGACGTCGAAGTCTACGACACGACCTTCGGATCGCGCGCGGAGCTGCTGGCGATTCTGGAGGCGGGGCCGCCGTCGGTGGTGGGCATTGCGGGCAATCTGATGACGCGGCGGAACGTGGCGGACATCACGGCCGCCGCGCGGGCCGCGGGCTGGAAGGTGGTTCTGGGAGGGCCGGAGCCCGCGAGCTACCCCCGGGAGTATCTCGACGCCGGGGCGGACATCGTCGTCGAAGGCGAGGGCGAAGTGACGATGGAAGAGCTGCTCGCGGCCTTGCGAAGCGGGGACGAGTCGGCGGTGGAGAGAGTGAACGGCATCTTTTTCCGCCGGCCGGACGGCTCGATCGACCGCACGCCGCCGCGGGCGCTGATCCCGGACCTCGATGGGCAGCCCTGGCCCGACCGGGAACGCGTGGACATGGGCCGATACCTGCAAGTCTGGCGGGAGCGGCACGGCGTGGGATCGGTCTCGGTGATCACGGCGCGCGGCTGCCCGTATCACTGCCGCTGGTGCAGCCACTCGACCTACGGCAAGACCCACCGGCGGCGCTCGCCGCAGTCGGTGGTGGAAGAGGTCGAGTGGATCTTGAATCGCTATCAGCCGGAGATGCTGTGGATGGCCGACGATGTGTTCACGATCCACCACGGCTGGATTCTGGAATACGCCGCCGAAATGAAACGGCGGGGGCTGCGCGCGCCTTTCGAGTGCATCACCCGGGCGGACCGGCTCAACGCGCGCATGGCCGAGGCGCTGGCGGAGCTGGGATGCTTTCGCGTTTGGATCGGCTCGGAGAGCGGCTCGCAGCGGGTCCTCAATGCCATGGAGCGCGGTGTGACGATCGAACAGGTGCGGGAGGCGGTCCGGCTCTCGAAGGAACAGGGGATCCAGGTCGGGATGTTCCTGATGTGGGGCTATGAGGGCGAGCAACTGGAAGACATTGAGGCGACCATCGAGCACGTGAAGGCCTGCCGGCCGGACGTGTTCCTGACAACGGTCTCCTACCCCATCAAGGGAACGCCGTACCACGAAGCGGTGGCGCCGCGATTGGTCGGCATCGGCGATTGGGCCGAGACGTCCGACCGCGAATTGAAGATCGCCGGGCGGCACTCCCGGCGCTACTTCCAGTTCGCCGATCAGTGGCTGAAGAGCGAGATGGCCGGCGAGCGCGACCCTTCGCGAATTGAGGCGGCGCGCCGGGGCCTGGCCGAAACCTATCAGGAAGTGGAAGCATGAGCGCCGCGGCTGCCTTCGACAAGCTGGCCCCGCGCTATGACGAGCTGTGGACCGTCTCGCCGGCCGGGCGGCTGCAGCGCGAGGCGGTCTGGCGGGAGATCGGCGGGCTGTTCCGTCCCGGCGAGCGGGTGCTCGATCTGGGCTGCGGGACGGGCGAAGACGCCGCGTGGCTGGCGGGCTCCGGGGTGCGGGTACACGCCGTGGACGCGTCGCCGGCCATGGTCGAGCTGGCCCGTGGGCGGCTAAGAGGCCGCGGAAACTGCGAGGTGCGGGCCATCGAGGACCTGGGACGGCTGCTGCCGGGCGAGAGGTTCGACGGCGCGATCGCCAACTTCGGCGTGCTGAATTGCGTGGAGGATCTGCGCGTGGCAGCAGCCAACCTGGCGCGGTTGATTCGGCCGGGAGGGCGGCTGGCGCTCTGCTCGATGGGCCGGTTCTGTCTGTGGGAAACGATCTGGTATTTGCTGCGCGGCGAGCCGCGAAAGGCTCTGCGGCGGCTGCAGCGGGGGCCAGTCGGGACCTCGATGGGCTTCCCGGTGTTCTACCGGTCAGCGGCTGAGATCACGGCGGCCTTCGATCCGGAATTCCGGCGAGTCCGGCGCCGGGGCATCGGCGTTTTCGTCCCGCCGTCCTATGTAAAGGCCGGATCGCGAACGGCCGGGGCGCTCGCCTGGGTCGACCGCCTTTTCGCCGGCTGGCCGGTGCTGCGCTCCATGGGGGATCATTGCCTGCTGATCTTTGTACGGAAGTGAGCGCGCCGAGCCTGGGGCTGAGCGTGCACCTGATCTGCCCCGGTTGCCGCGGCGCGGTGGCGGAGGATGTCCCTTGCCCGCACTGTGGCGTGCGGCTGGAGCGCACGGCCGGCATCCTGCGGGCGATTGGGCCCGATCGCCGGGCGCTTTACGAGCGATTCCTCGAAGACTACTCCAAGATCCGCCAGGCCGAGGGCCGCGGGTCGGAGGACCCCGCGTACTATCTGGCGCTTCCCTACCGGGACCTCAGCGGACGGCACGCCGGCCAATGGGCCATCCGCGCTAGAACGTACAGATATCTAAGAGCGCATCTGCTGCCGGCACAGGCCCAGGATGTTCTCGACCTGGGAGCCGGAAACGGCTGGCTCTCCTACCGGCTGGCCGAGTGCGGCCATCGCCCGGTGGCCGTGGACATCAACACCGATTGGCTGGACGGCCTCGCGGCGGCGTTCCAGCACTATGGCAGCTTTCCGCTGGTCGAGGCGGAGTTCGACCGGCTGCCTTTTGCCGATGCCCAATTTGATCTCGCGATCTTCAACTCCTCTTTCCACTACTCCACCGACTACCGCCGGACGCTGGCCGAAGCCGCGCGTTGTTTGCGGCCGTCGGGCCGGGTGGTGATCCTGGATTCACCGATCTACCGGCGGCGGGAGCACGGCGAGCAGATGCGGGCCGAGCGGCATCGGCAGTTCGAGGCGCAATACGGCTTCCGGTCAGCCAGCATCCCGAGCCTGGAGTACCTTTGGGAGGCATTGCTCGACGAGCTGGCTCGCGAACTGGGCATGGCCTGGCAGATCCACCGGCCGTGGTACGGCTGGCAATGGCGGCTTCGGCCGTGGAAGGCGCGCCTGGCGGGCCGCCGTCCGCCCTCGCGCTTTTGGATCCTGGCTGGGAGCTTTTCGAAATCATGATCCTGTTCCTGCATCCTCGCGCCACCAAGCCCAAGAATCGCCGCTTCCCACTCTCCATCCTGGCGCTCGCGGCGGTGATCGAGGGCAAGGAGGAGTACGCGATCGTCGACGGCAACGTGGATCCGCATCCGTGGGAATCGCTCGACCGCGCCATGCAGGAAAAGCCGGCCGAGCTGCTGGCCGTGTCGGTGATGCCGGGGCCGCAGATGGTCGCGGCGATCCCGCTGTGCCGGGGGTTCCGCGAGAAGTATCCGTCCGTGCCCGTCGTCTGGGGCGGCTACTTCGCGTCGCTCTATCCCGATACGGCGCTCAACACGAAATACGTCGACTTCGTGGTGCGGGCGCAGGGAGAGGACACGTTCCTGGAGCTCCTCGAAGCGCTGCGCGGCGGGCGGAGCTTCGCGGGCATTCGGGGACTCTCTTATAAAGATCAATTCGGGCTGCATGTCCACAATCCCGAGCGGCCGCTGCGCTCGCCCGGGGATTTTCCGTGGTACCCGTATCACCGGCTCGACGCCGCCCGGTACATCCTGCCGACGTTCCTTGGCTCGCGCACGGCCGTGCACCAGGCGAGCATCGGCTGCCCGTTCCGGTGCAATTTCTGCGGCGTCACGCCGGTCTTCGACCGGGAGAAAATGGACCCGCCGGCGCGCACAGCGGCCGTCCTGGGCCACCTGAAGGAGCAGTACGGCGTCAACGCCGTCCAGTTTTACGACAACAATTTCTTCCTGCGGGAGGACCACGCCGTGGAGCTGTCCGAGCGCCTCGAGCCGCTGGGGCTGCAGTGGTGGTCCGAAGGCCGCATCGACACCGTGCTGGGCTACTCCGACGAAACGCTGCGCAAGCTGCGCCGGGCCGGCTCGGCCATGATCTTCTTCGGGGCCGAATCCGGCTCCAACGACGTGCTGCGGCAGATGAAAAAGCAGATCACCGCCGAGCAGACGCTGGAGCTCGCCCAGCGGATCCGCGAGTTCGGGATCGTGCCGGAGTTTTCGTTCATCCTCGGCAACCCGCGGGACCCCGAGCGGGACACCCGCGACACGATCTGCTTCATCCGCCGGATCAAGCGGCTCAACCCGCAGGCCGAGATCATCGTGCAGCACTACATCCCCACGCCGCAGCGCGACGGCATGTACGGCGGAGTCGAGGGACAAATTCAGTTCCCGGCGACGCCGGACGAATGGGCCACCGAGCGCTGGTACAACTTCACCGTTCGCGCCGACCCGAAGCTGCCGTGGCTGCCGGAGCGGGTGCGGCGGCGCATCGACGATTTCGAGCTGGTGATCAATTCGCGCTGGCCCACCATCCAGGACATCCACCTGCGGCAGTGGGGCCGGGCGCTGCTCCAATCGCTCAGCAGTTGGCGTTACCGGCTGGGCGTTTACGATTTTCCGGTGGAGCTCCAGTGGGCGCAAAAACTCGTCCATCTGCGCAAGCCGAGGCTCGAGAGCCTGTGAGGCTTTCGCCGCTCGAAGCGCACCGCATCTGGTCCGAAAGCTACGACGCCGATCCCAACCCGATGCTGGCGCTGGAGGCGCGCGTCCTCTCTCCGGCGCTGGGCGATCTGTGCGGGAGCGTGTTTCTCGACGCCGCCTGCGGGACAGGACGATGGCTCGAGCAGGCTCGAGCACGGGGCGCGGCGGCGTGGGGCGTGGATCTCTCAGGCGAGATGCTGCGCCAAGCGCGTCACAAGCCCGGACTCGCCGGAACGCTGGCGCGGGCCGACGCCGGCGCGCTTCCCTTTGCCGATGGCATCGCCGACGTCGTGCTGTGCGCGTTTTCGCTGGCTTACCTGGAGCCGCTCGAACCGGCCCTGGCGGAGCTGGCGCGCGCCGTGAAGCCGGGAGGGCAGCTCATCGCGACCGATCTCCATCCGGACGGGTATCGGCGGGGCTGGACGCGGTCGTTTTCGAGCGGCGGGCAAGCCTACGAGATCGAGCACCACCCTTACACGAAGGAGCAGTGGCTCGCTGCCGGCCGCGGCGCGGGCCTGGAGTTAATCGAGCTGCGCGAGCCGCGCTTCGAGGGGCCGGAGCGCGAGATCTTCCGGCGGGCGGGAAAGGAGCATCTCTTCGAAGAAACGCGAGAGATTCCCGCCGTGCTGATCGTCCGCTGGAGGCGCCCGCCATGATCTTAGGAGGCGCCAGAGTCGCCTTGGGGCCGGACGAGGCGGTGAGGCTGGACGTCGAGATCCGTGGAGAAAAAATCGCCGCGCTGCGGCCACCGGGTCCGGTTCGCCGGCCGGATCTCGATCTCAACGGCTGCCTGATCTTGCCCGGATTGATCAATGCCCATGACCATCTGGAGTTTGCTCTTTTCCCGCGCCTGGGCCGCGGCCCGTATCCCAACGCCGGAGCCTGGGCGCGGGATATCTATCGGCCGAAAGAGTCCCCGGTGAGGGAACAGCTAGGCGTGCCGAAGGCGGTGCGGCTGGTCTGGGGCGGGCTGCGGAATCTGCTGGGCGGAGTCACCACGGTCTGCCATCACAATCCGCGCTCGGCTGTTTTTGGACGCCACTTTCCGGTGCGGGTGATGCGGCGGTTTGGATGGGCGCACTCGCTCGAGTTCAGCCCGGACCTGGCGGCGCGCTTCCGCCGAACGCCGGCCGGCTGGCCTTTCATCGTGCATCTGGGCGAGGCCACGGACCGCGAGGGCGCGCGAGAGATCTTCCGGCTCGACGAGATGGGAGCGCTCGGCCCACGCACGGTGCTGGTGCATGGCGTGGCCCTCGATCGTCGCGGGCTGAGGCTGGCCCGCGAGAAAGGCGGGTCGCTCGTCTGGTGCCCCAGCTCCAATCTGTTCACGCTCGGCCGGACGCTCTCTCCCTCGGCGCTGCGGAACGGTATTCCGGTGGCGCTGGGGACCGATTCCTCGCTAACGGCGAAAGGCGATTTGCTGGATGAGATCCGCGCGGCTCAGCGTGTCGGCCTCGACGCGGCCGATCTCTATCGCCTGGTGACCGAGCAGGCGGCGGGCGTGCTGCGCCTGGATACCCGCGCGGGAACGCTCGCGGTGGGAGGCGCTGCCGACATCCTGGTGGTTCGCGATCGGGGACGGTCGCCGGCGGTGACGCTGCTGGGCGCCGTCCCCGAGATGGTTTTGCTGGCCGGGAAGATCAAGCTTGCCTCGCCGGGCCTGGCGGCGCAGCTTCCGGCCACGCGGCTTCGCCGGCTTCGCCGGCTGGCGGTCGAGGGGCGGCCGGAAGTCCTGGTCGACGCCGATGTGCCGCAGCTCTATCGCCAGGCGGCGCGAGTGCTCGGCCCCCAGATCCGGCTGGCCGGACGGCGGGTGCTCGCATGATGACGATCGAGCGGCTGCCTATCTTGATCCTCTACCCGCACAGCCGCTGCAACTGCCGCTGCGTGATGTGCGACATCTGGAAGATCGACGCCGTCCAGGAGATTATCGTGGAAGACCTGGAGCGCCACGCCGCCGACATGGAAGCGCTCGGCGTCGAGTGGGTCGTTTTTTCGGGCGGCGAGCCGCTGATGCACTCCGACCTGTTTCGGCTGTGCGAGCGGCTGCGGTCGATGGGCATCCGCACGACCATCCTCTCGACGGGCTTGCTGCTCGAAAAGCACGCGCGGCGGATCGTCGAGTCGCTGGACGACGTGATCGTCTCGCTCGACGGGCCGCCGGAGATTCACGACCGGATTCGCCGCGTTCCGCGGGCTTTCGATCTGCTGGCCCGCGGCGTGCGCGCCCTGCACGGGCTTCGGGCGGAGTTCCCGGTCGCCGCGCGCACGACGGTACAGAAATGGAATGTAGGCCGGCTGCGGGAGACGATCCGGACGGCGCGAGATCTCGGACTGCGGTCGATTTCCTTTCTCGCCGCCGATCTCACCTCGGCCGCGTTCAACCGGCCGGAAGGGTGGCCCGTGGAGCGGCAGGCCGAAGTCGCTTTGACGCCTGAGGAGCTGGCGGCGCTCGAAGAGGAGATCGAAGCCATCATTCGGGAGGAGGCCGACGGGTTCATTCTGGAGACCCCGGAGAAGCTGCGGCGCATCGTCCGGCACTTTCGGGCGCAGCTCGGTCTCGATGAGCCGGTCGCGCCCCGCTGCAATGCGCCGTGGGTATCGGCGGTGGTCGAGTCGGACGGCGCGGTCCGGCCGTGCTTTTTTCACCCACCCTTCGGAAAGCTGGGGGAGCAATCGCTTCGCGAGGTTCTGAACAGCCCGCGTGCGGTCGAATTCCGCCGTTCGCTCGACGTTCCAGCCAATCCGATCTGCCGGCGCTGCGTCTGCTCGCTTTACCTGGCCCCGGATGCCGCCACGATTGCATCCAGCAACTCCCGGCGATAGCGCTCCAGGGTGAAACGCTGCTGCCAGAGGACCCGCCCCGCTTGGGCGGTTTCCTGCAGCTTTCCGGGGCGCTCGCAAAGCAACGTTCGGATTCTGGAGGCCAGCGCTTCCGGAGTCGGCGGATCCACCAGGAAACCGGTTTTTTCGTCCACGACCACTTCGGGGATGCCGCCCGAGGGAAAGGCCA
>JBGOUJ010000020.1:0-28943 GCA_041477005.1 Terriglobia bacterium
GGATGGTGGTACAGCTCGATTCCTCGCCCGATCAAGCGCCCAAGGAAGCCGCACGTCAGAGCGCCCAATACATTCAGAAGACGCTGGGCCTAAAGCTATGAGAGGGGTCCGAGTCCGAGCCGCATGCCCCGAGGAACAGCCACCGATCGGAAACGCCGGTTTCCATCTGTGTTCCTCTGTGTTCATCTGTGGTTCCTTGTTTTTTTCGGAGGCGCTGGCGAGTAGCGTTGCCGGGGGCGTACTCTAGGGCGGACTGATAGGCTGGACTGGCTTGCCCGCTGCGGCCGCGGGCGGTTTCCAGGTCGCCGATCCGCTCGTATATTAGTGAGCTGCGGGGTTCGAGCTGCAGGGCGTGTTGCACTGCTCCATCGCGGCGCCGGAATCGCCGTCCTTGGCTTCCATCTCGGCCAAGACCAGGCGGGCGGCGATATAGTCCGGCTTTTCTCTTACCACTTCCAAATATTGCTGCTCCGCGGACCGTCGCTGTTCGGCAGGAAATGAGGCCTTGCGTCGTTTGTCCCAGCGCCGCCAGCGACCAGCACAAGCTACACAGCAGCGCCGCCGCCGTTCGTGCCATGGTGTGTTAACGCTAGTATAACTTGGAAGGAGAATCCTGGAATGATTCGACCGACTGTCGTGTCTGTGATGCTGGCGGTCTCGATTGCCGCGCGGTGCCAGCAGCCGGCGCCGGCTGGGGAAGAGTTGCCGCTCGACCGAGCGGTGAGCCTGGCGCTGAAGAACAACCGGATGGTGAAGAATGCCGCCCTCGATGTGCTGAAATCCGAGAATGACCTGGCGGCCTCGCGTACGTACCGGTTGCCGGCGTTCAGCTTCAACGTTCTCGAGACGCAACTGCTGACGCGGATGGATTTCCTGTTTCCGAAGGGCGCGTTCGGCGTGTTTCCGGGCATCGGGCCCGTTCCGTCGCAGGAAACTTCCATTACCACGGCCCGCCGCCCCACCACGTGGGTATACGCCCGCGTCTCCCAGCCGCTCTCTCAGCTCTATCGGATTCACCTCGGCGTCGGCGTTCGCCAACTGAGCCGGGAGGTGGCCCGGCAGCAGCTCGAGGCGCGGCAGCAGGACGTCGCGAGCGACGTCAAGAAGGCCTACTACGCGCTGCTGCAAACGCAGAGCGCCCTGGAGGCGGCCGCGGAGTCGATCCAGCTCTACCGCGAGCTCGACCGCGTGGTGGGGCAAAGCCTGGCGCAGCAGGTGGCTCTCAAATCGGACAGCCTCGACGTGAAGGCGCGCCTGGCGAAGGCCGAGTATGACGCCGTCACGCTACGCCACACGCTGGCCACGCAACAGGAGCAACTGAACAACCTGCTGGGGCGCGATCTGCGGACGGAGTTCGCAGTGAAGCAGGCGCCCGATCCCGCAGGCCCCGAAACGGAGCTGGCGGCGGCCCGCGCCCGCGCCCTCGATCAGCGGCCGGAGCTGAGAGAAGCGAAACTGAAGGCCCAGCAGGCGGCGAAAGATCGCAGCATGAAAAAAGCCGAGTACATCCCCGATGTCAGCTTGAATTTCCAGTACGTCTCGCCCCTCGGCGTGGAATTGCTGCCGCACAACGTAATGGGCGCGGGACTCCTGGTAAGCTGGGACGTATTCGACTGGGGGCGGAAGAAACAGGAGCTGGCTTCCAAAACCCACACCGTCGAGCAGGCGCGCAATGCGATCGAGGAGACCGAGGCGCAGGTTCTTCTGGACGTGGACAATCGTTTCCGCAAGCTGGAAGAAGCCCGCGCTCTTCTCCACGTGGTCGAGCTGGCCCGCGAAGCAGCGCGGGAAAAGGTGCGGGTGGCCAAGAACAAGTACGAGCAGCAGGCGGCGCTGCTGAAGGACGTGCTGCAAATGGAAAGCTCCCTTGCCGACGTGAACCATCAGCATGAACAGACGCTGCTCGCCTTCTGGACGACGCGAGCCGATTTCGAGCGGGCGCTCGGGGAGCGGTGATGGCAAGGAGAAGCCACCCCGGGCTGTGGACCTTGATCTTGCTGGCCGCCGGCTGCAGCCGCGAGAAGCCCTATGAGAAACCGCTCACGCCGGTGACCGTGCGGGCAGTGGAAACCTTTGCGGGCGGTAGCGGACAGCGCTTCTCCGGCAACATCGGGCCTTACTCGCGGGTGGATCTGGCGTTCAAGGTGGGCGGATACGTGGAGACGATCCTGATGTTGCGCGGCGCCGACGGCAGGCAGCGGGACCTGCAGGAAGGCGACCAGGTGGCCAAGGGAACGGTGCTGGCGCGGGTGCGCGAGAGCGACTATGTGGCCAAGGTAAGCCAGGCCAAGGCTCAACTGGCGCAAGCCGAGGCTGCCGTGGAGCAGGCGCGATCTCAACTGCAGGAGACGCGGGTGGCCGAGGAGCAGGCGCGGCTCGACTTCGACCGGGCGAAAAATCTGTTCGCGACCCAGAGCCTGACCAAAGCCGACTACGACGGCGTCAAGGCCAAACGGAAGACGACGCAAGCCAAAGTGGGAGAGGCCCAGGCCGCGCTCCAGGTCGCCGAGGCGCGAGTGGAAGGGGCGCGGGCGCAACTGCACGAAGCCGAAATAGCCCTCGGCGACTGCGCGCTGAAGGCCCCGATGGATGCGGTGGTGTTGAAGCGCCTCATCGAGGTGGGATCGCTGGTCGGGGCCGGCGCGGGGGGATTCTCTCTGGCCGACACCAGCTCGGTGAAGGTGCAGTTCGGCGTGCCGGACGTCCAGCTCCCGAGCGTGAAGCTGGGGCAGTCCATCACGATCCTGACGGAGGCGATTCCGGGCGCGGACTTCGCCGGGCGGGTCACGCAGATCTCACCGGCGGCTGACGCCAAAACCCGCGTGTTCGACACCGAGATTACGATTCCCAATCCCGGCGGCCGCCTGAAGGTAGGCATGGTCGCTTCGCTCGAGGTGCCCGGGGCCAAGCTCCGCGCGCCGGCGCCGGTTGTCCCGCTGACGGCGATCGTGCGCTCTAAAGACCGGCCCGACGGCTACGCTGTTTTCGTGGTGGAAGAGCAGGGCGGCAAGACGGTGCCGCATGCCCGCGAGGTGAAGCTGGGCGAAACGTTCGGCAGTCGCATCGGCGTTAGCCAGGGCCTGAAACCGGGTGAACGGGTGGTCGTCACCGGCGCGTCGATGGTGCGGGATGGCGAAGCGGTGGAGGTGGTGCCCTAGCAAGCGAGGTGAGTATGGAGCGAACGGCTATGACACGGCGCTCAAGGATGCGGCCGACGCGGCCGGCGCTGGTCGCGATTTTCTCGCTGGCGCTGGCTTGGGCGCAGTTTCGGGAGTCCGGATCGCCACAGCTTTCCGCGCATCTCGAACTGGCTGTCGAGCCGCTGATGCCGGCGCGCGTTTATCTCTTCAAGAACGGCCAGCCCTTCCGGCTGAGCCCGGTGCAAGCTCTGCTGCCGTTGAAGGCCGACTCTTTCTACCGGGAGAGGCTATGGCGGAGCGGCGATCCACTGCAGACTCTCGAGGTCACCTCCAACGGGCAATCCCACTTCCTGCTGCTCAACGGACGCGGGTCGTATGATCTGCCCGCCGCACACTATCGCGTCGAGGCCTATCGTGGCCTGTTCTATACGCCGGCGGCTGAAGAATTCGACTTGAGCGCCGGCGAGACGCGCCGGGTCTCGCTGAAGCTCGCGACCTGGGCGGGAGCCCAGGCGCAGGAGTGGCTTTCCGGCGACGACCACATCCACCTGACGCGAGCGCCTCAAGACGATGACATCTACCTGCGTTGGCTCCAGGCCGAGGACCTCTCGGTGGGCAACTTTCTACAACTCCAACGCCAGATGGACGCCGCGGTGCAGTATGCGTTCGGCCCGCGTGGCGAGGCTAAGCGGCCAGGGTACTCGATCCGGCCGGGACACGAATCGCGCTGCGAGTTTTATGGGCACATCAACCTGCTCGGCGGGCGTGACCTCTTGCGGCCCCTGAGCATCGGAACGATGTATGCCAACGGCCCGGAGGCGTATCCGTTTCCGGCGGTGTTGTTCCGGCGGGGTCGAGACGCCGGCGCCACTGTCGGGTTTGCTCACTTCAACGGCAGCATGTCCCATTCGACGCTACTGATGGACCTGGCGCTGGGCAATCTCGATTTCGTGGAGGTCTTCCAGTTTGGGATTCTGAAAACCGAGGCTTGGTACGAGCTGTTGAATGCAGGACTCCGTGTGACCGGAATTGCCGGCAGCGACTTTCCCGGGGGGCCGCTGGCCCGCCTCAACCCGTGGCCGCGTTGGATTCCGCTACTCGGCCCGGAACGAACGCTGGTGAAGGCCCGGCCGGGCGATTCCGCTTACGAAGCGTGGGCGGCGGGCGTCCGCCGCGGGAACGTGGTGGTCAGCAACGGGCCGCTGGTTGAGATCAGTGTGAACCAAGCCGAATCGGCAGCTACGGCCACCGCGCAGTTTTACCGGCCGCTCGAGAAACTGGAAATCGTGAGCAATGGCCAGGTTGTTGCGGCGGCGACGGGCGATGGCAAGCGCCCATCGCTGAAGATTTCCACTCGCATCGAAAACCCGGAGAGCTGTTGGGTGGCGGCTCGTACCGCAGCGCGGCGAGAGCAAGGCGAGCCGGTGATTCAGGCCCATACCAATCCGGTTTACGTTTTGCGGCGGGGCAAGCCGGTGATGATTCGGGCGGCGCGGGAGCTATTGGCCAAGAGGTGGGATGCCGAGTTAGCCTACTACAAAGATGCGGGCCTGCCCTTCGCCGACGACTCGCAGCGCAGCGAGTTTTTCAGGCAGGCCCAGCGGGCCTCCGCCGAGCTGCGAAAGCCGCTCGAATAGATCCAGCAAGGTGCACCGAGCCTTACGCGCTATGCCGCTCCGCCCGGTGCGGGGTATTCAGAAGGCCGACGGCCGCGACCTGCCGCCACGCATTGTCGCCACACAACGGCATGCCCGTGGCAGCGTGAGGCGCTTGGATGGCGCATCGAAGAAGCGACGACGACCGGATTTCGAGCGAGCACAACACCGCCCGTTTCTTCGTCGAGAACCCGCAGATCGCCTGGGTGCTGCTGGTCGCTACGGCGCTGTGGGGCGCTTACGCATATCTGCAGATGCCGAAGCGGAAGGATCCGGAGGTCCCGGTGCGAATGGCCGTGGCGCTTTGCCCGTGGCCGGGATCGAGCGCTACGCGCGTCGAGCAGCTCGTCACCACGCGTCTGGAAGAAACGATCGCGCAGAACGCCAGAGTGGAGAAAATCGAGTCCCTCTCGCGCAACAGTCTGTCGGTGGTCTACGTGACCCTGGATCAGCGGGTCAATGAGGTGGGCAAGGAGTTCGATGATATCCGGCTCAAGCTCGATGCCATCCACGACCTGCCGCAAGGCGCCGGGCCGATCCAGTTCCTCAAGGATTTCGGCGACACGGCGGCCTTGATGCTGACCGTCGCCAGCCCCGAGGCGAGCCCGGTGGAGATAGGGATCCGGGCCCAAGAGGTACGGGCGGCCATCGAGAGGGCGCGGCGTGAAAGCAAGCCGTCGAAGCCGGGCTCGCGGGCAGCCGGCGTGGTGTGTTTTCCGCTCTCCATCGACCCCGCGATCCCCCGACGCGAGCGCGACCTGTTTCTCCGCTTCGCCAAAGAGGAGAATCTCGGACGGGACCTCTACCCCCTCCAGGGACCGGGCTTTGTGGGTGTGGACGGCGACTTCGGCCCCGACGACCTGAAGACCCTGAGCGGCGTCGAGAAATTCTTCACCGAGCGTCTGCGGCCCTCCGAGCGGCACCCCGACGTCTGGCCGGTCGCTCTCATCCGGGACCCTGGCCAGACGGAGGCCATGCTGGCCGCCGTGGCCGGCGCCAAATACAGCTATCGCGAACTGGACGATTTCACTGACCTGATCCAGCGCACCCTCCAGACCTTGCCGCTGGTGTCGAAGATCAGCCGTTCGGGCGTCCTCGAGGAGCGGGTGTTCCTCGACTATTCCCAGGAGCGGCTGGCTTCCTACGGCCTCCAGCAGGCACAGCTCCAGCAGGTCCTGAGCGCCCGCAACATCACCGTTCCGGGCGGCATGCTGGAGGTGCAGGGCAAGGGCTTGAACATCGATCCGAGCGGCGAGTTCAAGAGCGAGAAAGAAATCGGCGACGTGCTGATCGCCACCTCGGCCGCCGGCTCGCCGGTCTATCTGCGAGAGGCGGTCGACATCGTGCGCGGCTACCAAACGCCGCCCCGGTACCTGAACTTCTACAACTGGCGGGACGCGCAGGGGCGGTGGCATCGCTCGCGAGCCATTACGCTCGCAGTCCAGATGCGCTCGGGCGAGCAGATCGGACGATTTGGCCTGGCGGTGGATGCCGCGCTTGGGGATCTGCGAAAGCGCCTGCCCGAAGACTTGATACTGGCGCGCACCTCGGATCAGCCACGCCAGGTCGAGGAGAACATCGAGCTGTTCATGCGCAGCCTGTATGAGGCGATCGGGCTGGTGGTGCTGGTGGCGCTGATCGGCTTTTGGGAGTGGCGCTCGGCGGTGCTGATGGCGTTGTCCGTTCCGCTGACGCTGGCGATGACATTCGGAATGATGTACCTGCTGGGTCTCGACTTGCAGCAGGTGTCGATCGCCTCGCTCATTATTGCTCTGGGGCTGCTGGTGGACGACCCGGTGGTGGCCGGAGACGCTATCAAGAGGGAGCTGGAGGCTGGGCGGCCGGCAACCATCGCCGCCTGGCTCGGCCCCACCAAGCTGGCCACGGCGATCGTGTTCGCCACCATCACGAACATCGTGGCCTATCTGCCGCTCATGCTGATCGGCGGCGACACCGGGCGCTTCGTTTACAGCCTGCCGGTGGTGCTGGCTTGCTCGCTGGTGGCTTCGCGAATCGTCTCCATGACTTTCATTCCGCTGCTCGGCTGCTACCTCTTGCGGCCCCGGCCGGGGCCGGAGCAGTCGATGGACGAGCGCCGCCGGAGCGGGTTTGCCGGCTGGTATTACCGGGTGGGCCGGTTTGCGCTGGAGCACCGCAAGGTGGTGGTCGCCGCCTCGCTGGCCTTTCTGGTCGTAGGCGGGCATTTCCTGGCGAACCTCAAGAAGCAATTTTTCCCGAAGGATCTGTCTTATCTATCCTATGTCGACGTATGGCTGCCCGAAGACGCCACCTTTTCGGCCACTGACGAAGCCGCGCGCCGGGCCGAGGCGGTGATCGAGCAGGCGGCGGCGCAATACGGCAAGGAGCACCCCGGCGGCGATGGCAAGCCGCGCCCCATCCTGGAATCGGTCACCACCTTCGTCGGCGGGGGAGGCCCGCGATTCTGGTTTTCGGTGTCGCCCGAGCTGCAGCAGCCGAACTACGCGCAACTGATCATCCAGGTAAAGGACAAGCACGATACGAGTCACCTCGTGCCGCCGTTACAGCGGGCGCTGACGTCGGCGGCGCCCGGAGCGCGCATCGATGTGCGGCAACTGGAGACCGGCAAACCGGTAGGCGTGCCGGTCTCGATCCGCATTTCCGGCCAGGAGATCCCGACGTTGCGGGCGTTTGCGGAACAGGCCCACTCGATCTTTCAAAAGATCCCGGAGGCCGACCGCCTCCGCGACGACTGGGGCGCCGACAGTTTCTCGGTGAAGCTGGAAGTGGACCCCGACCGCGCCAACCTGGCCGGCGTCTCGAACCTGGATGTCGCCGTTTCCTCCGCCTCCGGTATGAGCGGCTACACGGTGACCACGCTCCGCGAGGGCAAGCGGCAGATCCCGGTAATGGCCCGCCTGCGCGTGTCGGAGCGGGCGCAGCTTTCCGACATCCAGAACCTCTACGTTTACTCCACGCAGGGGCCACAGAAGGTCCCGCTCGAACAGGTCTCTTCGATCGATTATCGGATGGAGATCGAAAAAATCCGGCGCCGCAACCAGTTCCGGACCATCACCGTCTCCTGCTTCCCGACGCCCAACGTGCTTTCCTCCAACGTCATGGACGCGGCGCGGCCCGAGCTGAAGCGATTCGCGGCGTCGCTGCCGCCGGGCTACAAATATGAGATCGGAGGGGAAGAAGAGGAGCAGGTGAAGGGCTTTCGGGATATGAGCATAGTGATGGTGATCTCGGTGGCGGCGATCTTCCTGGCGCTGGTGTTCCAGTTTCGGAGCGCGGTGAAGCCGGTGCTGGTGTTTGCGGCGATTCCTTACGGCATGGTGGGAGCGCTGGCGGCCCTGTCGTTGATGGGAGCGCCGTTCGGCTTCATGGCGTTTCTGGGGGTGGCCAGCCTGATTGGGGTCATCGTGAGTCACGTCATTGTGCTGTTTGATTTCATCGAAGAGCTGCACGAAAAGGGCGAGCCGCTGGAGCAGGCGCTGCTCGACGCGGGCATTATCCGGCTGCGGCCGGTGCTGATCACGGTAGGGGCGACGGTGTTCGGCTTGTTTCCGCTCGCCGCTCACGGCGGCCCGCTGTGGGAGCCGATGTGCTACGCCCAGATCGGCGGCCTGACCCTGGCCACGTTCATCACGCTGCTGCTGGTGCCGGTGCTTTACGCGATCTTCGTCCTCGACCTGAAGATCGTGAAATGGGGGGCGGAGTGATCGCGCCCGGCGGAGAACGCCGAGCTTGAAGGGTCAGCGCAAGTCCCGAACGGCGCGAAAGATCCGGCCGTTGAAGGCGTCGTACGCCTTCTGGCCCTCCGGCGGGCGAAGCGGCTCGCCAAACCGGATCTCGACCGGATGACGCCGGGGGAAGCTTTCGTGGCGGGGCCAGGCCTCGTAGGCTCCAATGATACTCACTGGCACGACCGGCGCTTGCATCTCGACGGCCAGGATGGCCGGGCCTTTGCGAAACGGCTTCAACGTCCCGTCGATGGTTCGCTCGCCCTCCGGAAAGGCGCAAAGAATCAATCCCTTCTGGAGCCCAGCCAACCCCAGGCGCAGCGACTTGCGCAACTGGCGGTCGGGGTCGATGGGAATAATCCTGAGGCGCCGCGCCAGGAACGAAAGGACGGCGCCGCTAAACAAATCAGTGTAGCCAAGGAAGAACAGGCGCTGGAGAACGCGGCGCGGCAGCGTGCCGGCCAACAAGAAAACGTCCAGGTAGCTGCCGTGGTTCGAGCAAATCAGGAAGGGGGGATCGAGCTGGAGCGTTTCCCGCCCTCGGACCCGCAAGGGGAGCAACAGGCAGCCCAGCACGTAGGCGAGCCTGACGATCCCGTATGCGACCCATTCCGTCACCGGCCTTCGCCGCAGCGTTTCCTCGAGGCGCCGCTGCTCGTCGCGATCGAGCGGCTCCCTCAGGATGTCGCTCCAGGAGACGCTCGCTTCCCTGGGCCCAAGCGTCCCGCCGGGCAGGCGGCTCTCGACCGCGGCAACCAGTTCCTGCACGGTAAAGATCCCGCCGGCCGCCTCGTCGGGGATCTCGACGCCCAACGCCTCCTGCACGTCGGAAAGAAGCTCCACCCGCTCCAGCGAATCGAACTCCAGGTCGATCTCCAGATTCATTTCACGGCGGATCACCGGCGCTTTCTTGATCCGGCGGATTCGCCGGAAGATCTCCTCCTCCGCGACGGATCCCGGAGGGGTATCTTCGGCGAAGCGCGGCTTCGCGGCTGCGCCGGATTGGACCTCCTTTTCGATCCGGAATCGCTGCAGCTTGCGGGTCGTGGTGCGAGGCAGCGCCTCCGTGCGGACCTCGAAGCTCCGGATGCGCTTGTGGGGAGGCAGGCGTTGGGAAATGTTCTCGATGTAGTAGCGGATCATGTCGTAGGTGTTGACGATCTGCTTCTGCCTCAGGTAGTCGAAATCGGGCACAATCACCGCGTGAAGTTTCTCGCGGGATTCGCGGGAGGTTGGGTCGGGAACGCCCAGGATGCACATTTCCTTGATGTGCGGGCAGTTGGTTTGATAGAACTGCTCGATCTCTTCCGGAAAGATGTTCTTGCCCGAGCTCAGAACGATCACGTCCTTCTTGCGGCCGGTGATGTAAAGTAAGCCGCCGGGCGCGAGGCGCCCCAGATCGCCGCTGTGCAGCCAGCCGCCGTGGATCACGGCGGCCGTGGCTTCCGGATCTCTCCAGTAACCTTTCATGATGTTTTCGCCCCGGATCAGCACCTCGCCCACGCCGGCTTCATCGGGCTCGTCAATGCGGATCTCGATGTGGGGCAGCGGCCGTCCGGTCGAACCGACCATGTCCGGCCGGGCGGTGGCGAGCGTGGCCAATCCGCCCGTCTCGGTCATGCCGTAGGCCTGGACAATGTCAAAGCCGAGGTCCCGCAGCGATTCGGCCACTTGCGGAGCAAACCGCGCCCCGCCGACCCCGAAGAATCGGAACTGCCGTCCGAACTTTTCATGGATGGCGGGAAACAGGAGCCGGCCGGGGTTCCAGCCGAGACGCCGGTTGGAGAAGCGGGAAAATGCCAGCAGGCGGCCAAAGAGAAACCGCTTCAGGGCGTGCTGTTTTTCGATCTCCTGAAAAATCCGGCTGTGGATCAGGTAGTAAAACTGTGGAACGCAGACAAAGATGGTGATGCCCAGCTCGCGAAAAACGCTGAGGACGCGTTGCGGATCGACCACGTCCAGGTAAGTAACCCGCGCTCCCAGGTAGAGCGGAATCAGGAAATTCATGATCAATGCCAGGGCGTGGTAGAGCGGAAGCACCGAGAGAAGGTGATCCTGCGGGGTGGCGCGAATGATCGCCAGCAGCTCGACCACATTGCGAAAAATATTGCGGCGGCTCAGTACAACGCCCTTGGGCTTGCCGGTGGTGCCCCCGGTGAACAGAATCACGAAATCCTCATCGGGGCCGCGAGAAACCAGCGGAACCGGGGCGGAAGCTTCGGTCTCGGCCAGAGCCGCGTCCCAACCCGCCCCGGCCAGCAGCAAGGGAAGCGGGCCGGGCAGATGGGAGCGGATGGCTTCCAGCTTGTCGCAGAACCGCTCGGACGAGATCAGAAACTTGCAATCGGCGCTTTGGATCAGCTCGGCGATCGTCTCCGGCGGATGGAGGGTATCGAGGGGCACGACCACGGCGCCGGCGCTCTGAGCCGCCAGAAAGGCGATGCACCAGCGCGGGTGGTTTTCCATCAGCAGGCCGACCGCGTCGCCCGGGCGGACGCCGGAACGCTGCAGAAAAAGGCTGATCTTGGCGAGTTCTTCGCCGATCCGGCGGTAGTTAAACGCTTCGCGCCCGCCGGCAGTGATGATCTGCAGGCCGGTGTGGTCCGGCAGCCGCTCCTGGTGCTCCCGGAAGCGCTCGAAAAAGTCGAGGGTCATGCAAGGGCGCGCCGGCAGGCCTAGCGCATCAGCTCCAGTTTGAGCCGCATCTTGACATCGTTATCCACGTAGAGCGCGCCGTGATACTGGCGAACAGAGTGGATCTCAGAGCCTTCCATGATACCGCTGGTCTCGGGGATCGAGTCATCCTGCTGCTGTCCCGGCCGATGGTGACGGTGAACTTACCGATGGACAATTCTTGCTTCTGCCCGCCCGGCAGGGTGAGCCGCAGTCTGCCGAAAGAACCCGCCATTTGTGAGGACGATTATACTTCAGACGCCGCGTTCGAGGAAGGCTCACTCATATCGCAACGCCACCATCGGGTCCACGCGCGAGGCCCTCCGCGCGGGCAGGTAACCGGCGAGAGCGGCCGCGGCGAGGAGCAAGGCGATGGCAATGGCCAGGGTCGCGGGATCGTGGGACGCCAGGCCAAACAAGAAGCTCCCGATGAAGCGCGTGGCGCCGAGCGCCGCGGGCACGCCCAGCGCCACGCCCGCCAGCACCAGCAGCAGGGTCTCTCGCAGCACGAGGCGCACCACATCGCCGCGTTGGGCGCCGAGCGCCATGCGAATGCCGATTTCCTGGGTGCGGCGGACCACGGCGTAGGCCATCAGGCCATAAAGCCCGACGCCGGCCAGCAGCAGCGCGAGCGAGCCGAAGAAGCTCGACAGCTTGGCGATCAGCTTCTCATTGGTGAGGGCCTCGTCGACGATCTGGGGGATGGTCTGAACGTTAAAGATGCGCAGGTCCTTATCGACGGCCTGGATCGCCCGGGGCACCGTAGAGGCCATCGCCTGTGGATCGCGGGCCGTGCGGACTTCCAGCACGTCCCCGCCCTGCCCCGCGAAATAGATCATGCGCGGGCTCTGCTTGCGCAAGCTGTGGTACCTGGCGTCCTTGACCACGCCGATCACCTCGATGTCATATTTCACGTCCGGCGGATCTCCCCAGCCGAATCGCCTGCCGAGCGGGTTGGCGGCTCCGAAGTAATGCCGGGCCGTGGTCTCGTTGAAGATCACGACTTTCGGGAACTCGCTCGGGTTCTTGCTCGGGTAGGAGCATCCGTTGCGCTCGCCGCGCTTGGTGAACGGTTGAAGAACAGAAAGCTGCTCGGGTTGGCTGACCGGCAGCATGCGGAGCAGGACGGCGTCGATGAGGCTGAAGATGGCGGTGTTGGCCCCGATGCCGAGAGCGAGCGACAGCACGGCCACGGCGGCAAAGCCGGGGCTGCGCCGCAACGTGCGGAAGGCGTAGCGCAGATCCTGCCAGAGCGTTTCAACCCACACCAGCGTGTCCATTTCGCGGGCGGCCTCCTTCAGGGATGTGCGATTGCCGAAGCGGCGCCCGGCCTCGCGCCGCGCTTGCTCGGGGGAGAGACCTTGTGCCATCAGCTCCCGCGTCCGCATCTCGAGGTGGAAGCGCAGTTCGTCGTCGAACTCGGGGTCAGTCCAGATCTATATCGCGTATGCCGGGTTTGCCGACCGGCTCGGTCTTGGCTTGTTTGAGCAGCTCCTCGAACTTTTTCTCAAGAATTTTGCCGTGGGCCTTCTCCGCTTCCACCTGCTTGCGGAACACTTGGTCGCGCCTCTGCTCCTCGCCCTTAAGCTTCTGGACGGCCAAGCCGAGGTCTTCGATCAGTGGCGGCTTCTCGGGAACGTGGTGGGAGATGACGGCCTGGGTCTCGGCGTCAACCTTGAGCAGTGCTTTGCAGCAGGGGCATTCGAGTTCAAACACTTCGGAAGCCATGCCCCTATCATAGCTTAGAGCCAACTGCTTGGTAGGTAGCCCCTCGCCGCAAAAAGGTCAGAGGCCGACGGCCGCGTGCTGGGCAGCTTGCTGGCGCAGCGTTTCGTAGAAAGGAATGTCCATCCGGCGGCGCCTGGCCGCCTGCTCTTCGCAGAAGCGGCGTACTTCTTCGGCGTCCCGGTTCAATACCCGGCAAATGAAGGTAAAACTGAAGCTGGCTTCTTCGTCGCTGCTGATCCAGCGCAACGCGGCGCTCCGCCTGCCAATCGAACTGCTCCCAACATCCTGGATCGCTTGTAACAGCACCGCCCCAGCCAGTCTGTACACCGCCCGATCTGAAATCACGCTCGCGTCTCCGTATTGATCTCCGTAATGATCCATCGACTTTACGACTAACCGCGGGCCCGAAACAATAGCGCTAGCGGTTCATTTTCAACGGAGTGCAGCGGGTACGGGGGTACTGGGAGAGAGCCAACCGAAAGGTTCAGGACTTGAGCCGCGCCCTTAGCTCATCCAGGCTAGGAGGATGGTCGGCGCGGATGGAGAAACCGTACCGCCGGGCGGGGTCAACCTCGGGGCGTCCTTGATAGGCCCCCGGGCCCATCAGTCGATCGAGAACGCTCCACACGGCCGGCCGAAGCAGGCGATCGGTGGCCTCGGTGTTGGGGGTATCGAGCCGGTCGTTGAATGTCAGCTCCAGCGCGCCGGGCCGAAGGCGAGCTTCCGCCGGGAACTCCTTTTCCGAGGCCAAGACGCGGGCCATCTCGAAGCCAGAGCGCAGCACCGATTGCAGCCGTTCTTCGGTTGTGCCATCCAGGCCCTTCTTACTGGTGTAAAGCACCCCCGGAGCCTCACTGCCCAGATCGAAGCTGAAATTACACAGGCGGCCGACGAGGACGATGCCCGGGCCAGCCGGCATGTGGGCGTAGTCGGCCAAGTCGACCCACTGGCTCGTGTCGGTCCGCCAGCGGGCGAATATCACCAGGAACGGATTCAAGTCGAGGGTCCGCGGCGCATCTGTCAAGATCTTGACAGAAATCCTTTGAAGGTCGAGCGGATCGGGGGTGGCCAATGGCTGAAAGCCCAGCGCCTCCGTCATACTTTGGCGCCAGCCATGCGGCTGTAGACCGTTTGGGCCATCTCGATGAACAGGGTGGCCTCTTCGAGACGACGGCGGGTCCGCTCTACGCCCAAGCCCTGGCAGCCCTCCTGGGCGGCGCGAAGGAAGTTCTCGGCAAAGGTGGCGTAGAACTCGCCGGTCTCGTAAAACAGCTCACGGAACTTTTCCACGGTGTTGTAGTTGTCCGACAGCAGCAGGCCCTTCTGGAACAGCAGGGCGTCGGCAGCCTTGATGTGGGCCGTGAAGGCCTTGGCAGCGGCCTCGTCGAGCCGGCCCTCATCGAAGTCGAGCGTGGCCTCGAAGACCAACCGGTCGGCGTCCTCCAGCATGAACTCGGACTGATCCACCACTGCGCCGGCGCACTCGCCCTGGCCGGTCTCCATGTGGAAATCCCAAGGCTGGCGGTTATCTTTGTAAAAGGCCGGGTTCTCTTCGTAGGTCGGCAGGGCGGCCAGCTCTTCCAGCTCTTCCTTGATGCGCGCCTTGCCCAAGCGGCGGACAAAGTCCGAAAACTTCTCCGCATCCGTTCGCTCGCGGGTGTAGAGATCGGTCAACTTCTGGATCACGGCCGGAGCGTTCTGGGCGGGTACTTTCGTGACCGCCAGGCCGTAAGCAGCGGCATTCCCGTCGGTCCGCCCGCCGAGCAAGACCTGGAAGACCGGCGCCACGTGGCTGCCCTTCCGCTGCACCGAGCCGAAGAAGCCGATGTCGGCGATGTGGTGCTGGCCGCAGGAGTTGAAGCAGCCGCTGATCTTGACCTTCAGATCCTTCCGGTCGGCCAGATCGCCCAGGCCGTTGTGAAACTTCTCGTGGAGCAGGGCGGCCAGACCACGGGAGGAAGAAATACCTAGCTTGCAGGAATCGGTGCCCGGGCAGGCCGTGATGTCGGACAGGCTGCCGGCGCCGGTCTGGGCCAGCTCCAACTCGCGGAGGCCGTCATAGAAGGCAGGCAGCTCGCCCGTGGGGATCCAGCGGACCAGGATGTTCTGCTCGACCGCCGTGCGGACCGTATCTCGTACGTATCGCCGGCACAGCCGCGCCAGACCGCGCATCTGATCCGAGCTGATATCGCCCAGGGGCAGAAATACGGTCACCATGGAATAGCCCGGCTGGCGCTGCGGCCGCGCGTTGATCCCCAACCAGCGGACGAACTCGGGGCTGCGGCCGTTCCCGTCGAGCGAAGAGCCGGGCAGCAGGGGCTCCTCCCGGAAAGCTTCGGCCTCTTCGAGGTAACTGCTCCAGCGCGAGTCGGAGGGCAGCTTCTCGCGCTCTTCCTTTACCAGGCGCGTGAACTCCTCGATGCCCAACTGGCCGACCAGAAACTTCATCCGCGCCTTGCCTCGGTTCTTTTTCTCACCGAGCCGGGCAAAGACGCGCGCAATGGACTGCGCCATCGGCAGCATCTCCCCCGCCGGCACGAACTCGCTGTAGAGCTTGGCCTGGTAAGGCAAAGGTCCCAGCCCGCCGCCCAAATACACCTTGAAACCGCGCTCGCCGTCCCGGATCTTGGCAATGGCGCCGATATCGTGCATCAGGGCCAGGCCGCACGGGTGGTCCTCGCAGCCGGAGAAGGCGACCTTGAACTTGCGCCCGAAATTCTGCCCATCGGGATGACGCAGTAGAAAGTACGCCATGGCTCGGGCGTAGGGCGTGGTGTCAAAAACCTCGTCGGCGCAAACGCCCGACTGCGGGCACGCGCACACGTTCCGAACCACGTTGCCGCAAGCTTCCCGCGTGGTGATGCCCACCTCGGCCAGCCGCCGCATCAGATTGGGCGTGTCGTTGATGTCGACAAAGTGAAGCTGGATGTCCTGCCGCGTGGTGATATGGCACACGCCATCGGCATATTCCTCGGCCAGCTCGGCCAGCCGCTCCATCTGGCGGGTATTCAGCATGCCCAGCGGGATCTTGATCCGCTGCATCTGCACGCCCACTTGCCGCTGGCCGTAAACGCCGTGGCGCAGGCGGAACTCGAGGAAGACCTTCTCCGGCATCAGCCCTTGCTGCACGCGCCGCAGCTCGGTCTCGTAGACGTCCAGTTCCTGTTTCACCTCGGGCGGGAGGTGGCTCCAGCGATCGGTTTCGGTAACGATGGCGGTCGCCATGGGAATCACCCTTATCTTGATAGATATTATAGACTACGGGATTCGGCCAGGCTCAACAATTTTTCAAGGTTCCCATGAACAGACCCGGCGGGTGGCCGGATTCGCCCATTCCCGGAGGACCCTCAAAAGCCTGTATCATGGTGTCAGAAGGCCCTATGGAATTCGGCTACACGAGCGAACAGGAACAGCTCCGGCGCATGGTGCGGGAGTTCGCCGAGGCCGAGATTGCGCCTCACGTTCGCGAGTGGGACGAGGACCAGACATTCCCCGCCGAAGTGATCCGGAAGCTGGGCGGGTTGGGGCTGATGGGGGTCGTTTTCCCCGAAGATCTGGGCGGGGCTGGGATGGGCTACGTCGAATATGCCATCGTGGTCGAGGAGCTATCCCGCGTGGATGGCTCGGTGGGGATCATCGTGGCCGCCCATACGTCGCTCTGTGCCAACCATATTTATAGGGCGGGCTCCCCCGAGCAGCAGCGGGCTTACGTGCCCAAGCTGGCGTCGGGGGAGTGGCTGGGCTGTTGGTCGCTGACCGAGCCGGAGGCCGGCTCCGACGCCGCCGGTACCCGCACCACCGCGCGCCTGCAAGACGGCTGCTGGGTGCTGAACGGCTCGAAGACCTTCACCACCAACGCCCACCACGCCGACGTTTGCGTGGCCATGGCGTCGACCGAACGCGCCATGGGCCATCACGGTATCTCGGCATTCATCATTCCTAAGGGGACGCCGGGCTTCCGGCCGGGGCGCAAGGAAAACAAGCTGGGCCTGCGGGCGAGCGACACCGGCGAGGTGATCTTCACCGACTGCCGCCTGCCTGCTTCGCAGTTGCTGGGAAAGCGAGGCGAGGGATTCATCGACTCGCTGAAGATCCTCGACGGCGGCCGGGTCTCGATCGCCGCCTTGGGCTTAGGCATGGCGCAAGGGGCCTACGAAGCGGCTCTGCGGTATTCGAAGCAGCGGAAGCAGTTCGGCCGGCCCATCTCGGAGTTTCAGACCATTCAGAACAAGCTCGCCGACATGGCCACCGAGATCGAGGCGGCGCGTCTGCTGACCTACCGCGCCGGCTGGATGCTGAACCAGGGCCTCCGCAACACCAAGGAAGCTTCCATGGCCAAGTTGTTCGCGAGCGAGGTAGCGGTACGGGTGGCCAATGAGGCGCTGCAGATTCACGGCGGCTACGGTTTCATCAAGGATTATCCGGTCGAGAAGTACTATCGCGACGTGAAGCTCTGTACCATCGGCGAAGGTACCAGCGAGATCCAGCGCCTGGTAATCGCCCGTCAATTACTGAGGGAATAATCGTGGATCGTGCGCCCCATGCCAGAGACAAGAGCCGGTAGTCCACCGTCCACGATCCACGATCCACGATCCACGATCGACAGAGTCCGGGCCGGCGACCCCCGGTCGCTGGCCCGGACTCTGTCTGAAGTTGAAAACGGCGGCCCACGGGCCGGCGAGTTGCTGCGCGGCCTGTTTCCTTTCTCCGGCCGCGCCTGGCATGTGGGAATCACCGGGGCTCCGGGAGCGGGCAAGAGCTCGCTGGTCGATCGCCTGGCAGCCGAGCTGCGGCAGGGCGGAAAGACGGTCGGGATTATCGCGGTCGACCCGACCAGCCCCTATTCCGGCGGCGCTATCCTGGGGGACCGGATTCGCATGCAGGCCCACGCCGGCGATCCCGGCATCTTCATCCGCTCCATGGCGACGCGCGGCTTCTTGGGCGGGCTGGCCCGGGCGACGAGCGACGCCGCGTTGGTTCTCGACGCCTCCGGCCGTGACGTAGTGCTGATCGAGACGGTGGGCGTCGGGCAGGATGAAGTCGAGGTCGTCAAGCTCGCTGACGTGGTAGCGGTAGTGCTGGTCCCGGGCATGGGAGACGATGTGCAGGCTCTCAAGGCCGGCATTTTGGAGATCGCCGACGTTTTGGTGATCAACAAATCCGACCGCGAGGGCGCCGACCGGCTGGAGCGGGAGCTGCGGGCCATGCTCGATCTTGCCCACCGGCCCGACGGGTGGACGCCGCCGATCGTGCGTACTGTTGCTACCGAGCCGAGTGGTATCGCCGAGCTGCTGGCGGCTCTGCGCTCCTGCCGCTTCCCGGGGCGTAAGGTCTCCAACTGGCGGGCGCAGTTGCTCGAGATGCTGCGGGAACGTCTGATGGAGCGGGCGCTCGACAAAGCGCTCCGCGATGGGGAGCTGGACGCCGCCGCCGCGGAAGTGGCCGAGCACCGGCGGGATCCTTACGGCTTTGTCGAGGAGGTCATCGCGCGATATGAGCGAAGTGCGGGTTGATCATCTGGGGATCGCCGTGCGGTCGCTCGACGCGGCGATCGAGTTCTACGAGCGCGCGCTCGGCATGACCATCACCGGCCGCGAGGAGGTGCCGCACGAAAAGGTGCGCGTAGCCATGCTCCCCGCCGGAGAGAGCCGGATCGAGCTACTGGAAGCCACCGCGGACGATTCCACCATCGCTCACTTCATAGCCCGGCGCGGCGAGGGCCTGCACCACGTCGCCCTGCGGGTGCCCGATCTCGCGGCGGCGGTGGAGCGGCTGCGGGCGGCGGGCGCGCGGCTCGCGAGCCAAACGATCCAGACCGGTGCGGGCGGCCATCGTTATATATTTGTGCATCCCAGCTCGGCGGGGGGCGTACTGCTAGAGTTGGTGGAAGGGTGACCGCTCCCTCGCGGGCGTGAAGAAATGCCGATTTCACGCAAGGACGCCACGGGCCAAGAAAAGCTTTTTGGTTTGCTTTGCGTTCTTTACGTCTTTGCGCGAAACTTTCGGTCGGTTCGATTCTTTCACAGCTTCTTGCACTCACGGTTGCGGCTCGGTTCGCCGGCCCCGCGACTGAGAAGCTGCGGGGAATCGACTGCGGCCGGGAATGCACGTGAGCACGCGAATGAGGCCATTGTTTTCATTCGCGTTCATTCGCGTTCATTCGCGGCCATCCTGTTTCTTCAAACCTTCCGAGCCGTGACCGTGCGGAGCGGTTTGCATGGTTTCCCAGGAGACTCGATGACGGAGCGAATCGGAGTGATCGGCGGCAGCGGGCTGTATTCCATGGAGGGCTTTGCCGGGGAGAAGGAAGAATCCCTGGAGACACCCTGGGGCAAGCCGTCGGATAACTACATCCTCGGCCAGCTCAACGGCCGCCCGGTGGCGTTTCTCTCGCGCCACGGCCGGGGCCACCGCTTCTCACCCTCCGAGATCAACTACCGGGCCAACATCTATGGCATGAAGAAGCTCGGCGTCGAGCGCATCCTCTCTCTCAGCGCCGTGGGGTCTCTGAAAGGGGAGCTGCACCCGCGCGATTTCTTCCTTCCCGACCAGTTCTTCGACCGGACCAAGGACCGCCCGTCCACCTTCTTCGGCGAGGGCCTGGTGGCTCACATCAGCTTCGCCGACCCGATTTGCCCGCAATTAGCCGAGCTGGCCGAGGGCGCCTGCCGGGAAACCGGGGTTACAGTACGCCGCGGCGGTACTTATATCTGCATGGAAGGCCCGGCCTTTTCGACCAAGGCCGAATCGAACGTCTATCGCTCCTGGGGCATGGACGTGATTGGCATGACCAACCTCACCGAAGCCAAGCTCGCCCGCGAAGCCGAGATCTGCTACGTCACCATCGCCATGGTCACCGATTACGACTGCTGGCACCCGGAGCACGCGGCCGTGACGGTCCAGGACATTCTCGGCCACCTGGCGGCCAACGCCACCAACGCCCAGCGAGTGGTCGCCGAGGCCGTCACCCGCATGCCGGCTGGGCGGACCTGCCGCTGCGGCTCGGCTCTTTCCCACGCCCTCCTCACCGACCGCAAAGCCATCCCCGAGGCCACCCGCCGGAAGCTGGACCTACTCGTAGGGAAGTATTTCTAGGGGATAAGCCCCAGCCCTACCCGGCTTTTTTTACTTCTGCTTTTTTGCTTCTTAGGTGCTTGTAAACCGCGTCCTACTTCGACCCGCTGGCCTTCGCGGCGGTCACCCAGCCCCGCTTCGGCACTGCCGGCTTCCGGTCCTTGCGCGGCCCCGGCCTGGTTGACTGGGACTTCGGCGTCCACCGCCAGTTCCAGCTCACCGAGCGCTTCCAGTTGCAGTTCCGGATGGAGGCTTTCAACTTCAGCAACACGCCGCACTTCGCGAACCCGAGCGCGAACGTGTCGAACATGGTGCTGAACGGGGACGGGACGATCAACAACCTGGGCGGCTTCTCCGCCATCACCGGCGTCACCAACCTCGCCCGGGACGGCATCGACGAACGGCAGTTCCGCTTCGGGCTGAAGCTTAAGTTCTAAGTGAGGAGAGCTGCCTGTTCGTCACTGCCTTTGATAGAACTTACCCCCGACGGTCCGCATGAATTTGCCCCACAGCGCCTGGCTGAGCGTGGGCAGATCCGACATCCTCTCGGGCATGACCTGCACGTGCAGGCCGGCCATCTCGTCGGTGGTGTCGGGACCCCAGACGACGCGCTTGGGAGGGCGATTGGGATTGCGCGGATTCCCCTCTGAATTGTCGTAGGTGAACTCCATCTCGAGGCGCGTGCCTTCGGGGAGGCGGAGGGGCGCCTCGTAACGAAACTCCTCCTGCCAGTTAAAATCCCAGTCCCGGATCCAGATCAGCCACTGCTTCTTGCCGTTGGGCGGCACGGCCCAACCTTTCATTTCTTTGCAGAGGTAATGCGCGTGGGGAATGATGCCGATGGCTTCCACATCGATCGGCAGGGTAAAGTGATCGGTCACCTTGTAAGACGTATCGCCGGCCGGAATATCGATGCGGTTCGAGCCGAGGGCCACGTCGGCAACCTTCTTTTCCGGCGGCTTGTCGGTGAAGTAGAGGCCCAGGCTCGACTGATCCTGCTCGGGCTTCCCGGTGGGGTGGAAGTGAATCTGCAGCACCAGATCGCCGCCTTTCCTCAGAACCGCGGGCGCTCCCTCCGGCAGGCGGATGGGACCGTTGCCGGGCGACCAGCCGCCGAGCGAATTGGTGGGTAGAAAGCCCGGCACGCCGAAGCACGGATAGCTCCTCTGGGTCTCGCCGGCGGCCCGGCGGCGGGCGGCGCCGGAAGCGTCGACGAAAAACAGGGCATGGTGCACCAGCTTGCGATTTCCCGGCTCGAACTCGACCGCCCTGACGTACTTGTCCTCTGCGACGCCGAGCGGGATGACGAAGCACTGGTAGACGTCAGGGCCGTCGGCAGCTACTGAAAATAGCGCCGGCATTTTCGCGACCAGGTCCGGCCGGCCCAGCTCCCAGCCTTCGGGAAACTTCGGCGCCACGGGAAGCAGAGCGGGGTCGCCTTCGGGGGCGCCGGCATCGGCCCACTCGCGTATCGCCGCGATCTCCGCCACCGCCAGCCGCCGCTCACCTTCGAAGCGGCCGTAGCCCGGCTCGGGCTTCCACGGCGGCATGTAGCGGCTCGCTGTGACCTTGGCGATCAGCGATGCCCGCTTGGCCGCGTCCCGATAGCTCAGCAGAGGAAACGGCGCCGCGCCGCCATCGTGATGGCACGAAGCGCAGCGCTTGTATAAGAGCGGCGCTATGTCGCGGGTGAAGGTGACCTTGTCGTTTTGCGGCTGCCGGGCGAACGGAATGGCGCAACCGATCGCCTTGGTGATCGGTTGCGCCACGGGTTTGCCGTCCAGAATCTCGCTGAGCGCGAGGCGCAGATCTTGCCGCGCCGGCCGCTGGCGGTTCTTGCCAAAATCCGCTACGCGATCGTCGATGCGGCCCCGATACAACAGCTTGCCGGCCGGCGAAACCACCGCGACTTCGGGCGTGGCAGCGGCCCCGGTTTGGCGAGCCAGCGTCTGGGTGGCGTCGACCAGGACGGGAAACGGATAGTGGAAATCGCGCGCGTGCTTTTGGACGTCGCCGGCGCCGACCGAGGGATCGGAGTGAACGGCATAAAAGACCACGCCACGAGCGGAGTACTCGGAAAACAGGCGGCTCAACTCGGGCGCGTAGCGATTGGAGAGAGGGCAATCCGTACCCAGGAACAGGAAGACTACGGCCTTGCTGCCCCGCGTTTCGGCCAGTGTGTGGCGAAGGCCCGCAGCGTCCGGCAGGTCGAAAGAAGAGATCGTCGTCGCCGAGGCGGGTCGTCCCGGCAGCAACAGGGCTGGCAAAAGCAGGCCCAACGCAATGACCCGCACTGCGATCCGGTGTCGCCGCATGGCCACTCGCTTCACTTCGGACGCTCGAAGATGATCTCTGACTCGCTGGCGTACTTGTGGCAGTTGCGGAAGCCAATTCCATTGAGATTGCAGCTCGCGGCGCCGCGCTGGCAGCCCACCGTCTCGGCGTGGACGGGCAACAGGAATTGAGCTGTGCCGATCTGCACGTACTGGTAATCAACAGCGGACTCGATGCGTTCGACCGGGAAGCCGGCCGGGATCTCGCGGGCTTTCATCTCGGCGCGCAGGACGCGCGCGGTTTCTTTGTCAATCCAAAGCGCGCCTTTGTAAGCGGGCGTGATCGATTTCGAGCCGACCTGGATGCGCCAGTGGGAGTGCTCCCCTTCGACCTCGAAGTCATAGATCGCAGCCGCCCGGCCGGCGATGGTGGATTCGCCGCGGAGCCGGAAGCGCGCGGCGGTCGAGGGGGAGAACAGATCGCGCAGCAGGGTGCCGAATTCGCCGGTGGACCAGGCGCCGCCCAGCTCCTGCATTCCTTGCTTCACCGGGTTGCCGTCGACGGCCAGGTTGCGATAGCTCTCGCGGCCGCTCTCGTAGACCACTTCGGCGGAAACCACGTCCAGCGGCTTCCAGCCGATGCGGGAGGAATCATCGGTGACAAAGCGGGACACGGACTCCTGGCAGATGTAGTTGGGAAGGGTCTGGGAGAAGGATTCGGCCGCGGTCCGCGCCTGCCGGATCATCGGATCGTCCGGTGGCGGGGGCTCGACTCGCTCGGTCGAGGGCGCCTTGGCCGGAGCCCCCGCGGGATCGCTCTGGGGCGCCGCCGGCTCGGGCGCGGCGCGCTGTTTCAGCACGCGGTGGTCGCTCCCTTCGGCCGGCGGCGGGGAGGGCTTCTCCGGCTGCGATTCCTCCAGGTAAACGTTGACCGCCGAGAGAACCCCGTCAAACTCGCGCGTCGCCTCGACCGTGACGCGGTCGCCCGATTTGAAGACCGAGGCCTTGATCTCATCGGACTCCTTAAAAAACCGCGTCTTCCGAGTGCACCGGAAGTCGATCACTTGCTGGCTGTCGGCGATCTCCACCGAGACGGTTTTGTCGCTGAGCCTTTGAAGAGTTCCGGTGAAACGGCCGGCCGGATTGGTGACTTCGCTGGGGCCGGTGGTGGTCTGCCTGCCGCGGCCTTGAACCCGACCGCGGCGGCCGGGCCCCATGATCTGCGCGGCCAGGGGCGCCGCGAGGGCGAACGTGAGCAACCATACCAACCACCGAGATCGAATCCAGCGACGCCTCATCTTGCGATCGTGTAACCCTGCTAACCCCAGTATGCCTCAAACCACTCGGCAGATGTATACTGGCGGTCAGGTGCTGCCGTGAGGCTCGGCGTCTTTCTTCTCGCGGGAGTCCTCGGCGCCGCGATACACGTCTGGGCCGCGGACATACTCCTTTCCGGCCGCGTGGTGGATGAAAACGACGCGGCCGTTGCCGGAGCTCGCGTCCGATTACGGCCGGACGGCCAGCCGGAATCCCCCGCCCCCCTCGAAGTATTTGCGGATCCGACCGGCGGTTTCACTGTCCACGTTCCGATGGCGGCGACCTACCTGGTCAGCGCCGAGCACGAAGGCTTCTTTCCGCTCAAGGATCATTCCGTCCAGGTCGGCGAAGGCCCGCGCGAGATCCATTTGGTCTTGAACCGGGCTGATGGTCCTGCGTCCGTCTTTTATTTCAGGCCGTAGATCGCCAGCGCAGGGCGATTCCCTCCCGCCTTCGGCTGATGGACGTTGTTCCCCAGGACATCCTCCTCCTGAAACGTGGCCACGTAGACCTTGCCATTGGCTACGGTTGGCGGGCAGAACTTGGCGAACATGCCGAGGCCGTCGGCGGGATTCGCCTCACTGTCCCAAAGCTCGGGCATCGAGACGTTTGAGGCGTTATAGGCGCGGAGAATGCCACGGACGACCCGAAGATTGCCATCCTCGGCGAGGGGCATGGTGACCCAAACGATCCCGGTCCCATCCTTGTCCTGGTCCGACGACAGCGAGAGGATGCCGCCCGGCATCCAGACCGGCTCCCGCTTGCTGTCGTTGAACTTGCCACCGGGGAAATTCGGGTAGGGCGCGGACTCCCGGCTCATCGCGAAGGGCAGGTCGGACTCGAACTTCCACCCGGCGCCGCCCGGTCCGGTGTCCGGGATCACCTTGTACTGCTTCAAATGATCTTCCTCACCACAGACGTAGACGAACGTGTGCCCCAAACGCCCCCAGACGACCGGAGATCCGTGGATGTTCCAGTAGACGTGGTCCGGCTGGTCGGGCTTAAGGGGAGGGTGGGTCACCTGGAACGAGTGGAGTGAGCGCTTGACGCCCCGGCCCATGTCGTTCCGATCGATAAGGTACATCCGCCCTTCCTTCCCCCCCGCCACCAGCAAATGGCTGTCCGGGAGCAACACCGCACCCGCGGAGCCCAGGTCGACGTCGAATTTATTCAGCAAATCCCGATTCTGGGGCGCATACCAGTCCTGGACCTGGATCTTTCCGCCCACGAGCTTCACCTTGACGACGCTGTCACCGAAGTCCGTGGTTCCGTTGTTGCTACCGTTGCCGACCGCGAAAAAGATGTTCCCGGCGTCGTCGACGGCCGGCCCCTGCCCCGACATCCAGATCCCTCCCTCCCCGTCGGTCGGCCCCGTCGCGTTGGGGGTGGTGCCGAACACGTCGAGCTTCTGCGGGGTCTTGGGGTTCGTCACGTCGTAGGCGAAGAGCCAGCCGTGGAAGTCCTTCAGGTCGCAGTGACCGCCGAAGGCAACGTAGAGCGTGTTGTCGCTCAGCAGGAGGCCGGGGCGGTTCAAATGGATCTTGGCCTCGAAACGGATCTTTGTATCGCCGGCCGGGCCGATCGCCCCCTTGCCTTTCCCCTTGACCTCGCCTTCGATGAGGGTAGGAGCGCCCAGCGGCTTGCCGTCGGCAAGGTTCAGCGCGAAGAGGTTATAGGAGTAGTTGTTCCCGGGTGTCTGGAGCGACTTGGCGACGACGAAGATTACCCCCTCCTTAGGCGGGCTGTTCTTCGTGAGCGCGACGACCGGGGTGCTGGTGATCCCGATCTCGGTCGTCATGTCGACGCACTTGCCGGGCGACCCTGCGATGGCCTGGCTGAGCACGTCGCTGGGCACGGACGGTCCCAGCACGTCGGGCCCGGTGTGCCAGAGCTGCGCGACCGTGGAGCCCTGGTTCGTGTCGTCGGCGTCAAAGGCATAAACGCTGTTGCTCTCGGTCGCAACGATGACGACGTTGGAGGGCGCCGTACGGTTGGCGATTTTGGCCTGCGAAACGACTAACGGTTGTGCGTAGACGTTTCCGTCCACGAGGCGGAAACAACGTTTGCCGAATTGATCCTTGTTGACGTTGGTCGTGTTCAGCGTCGTCTCTTGCCGGTTCGCACCGGAGCGGGTGTTGCCGTTGTGCTGCGTCAGGACGTCGACCTGGGCCCTCGCCCCCGGGGCAAGCAGGGCGGCCAGTCCCAACATCAGCGGCTGAGATAAGCGGCTTCCGATTCGCATACCTGGAGCTCCTTTCACGGATTCGCTGAGACGGTGAGGCAACGCCGTGGGGCCTCCGCCCCCATGACGCGGGACCCCGGTCCGGGACGGGGGCCGGGGGCAGGCCGGTGGTCGGCGCCGACTACCGGGCCTGTCATAGGGTAACCTTGGTTGCGCCCCCGGGGTGCGGGAACTTCACAAGAACGAACCCCGGCGCCGCGTCGAAGCGCCAGCCCGCGCTTGCCGCCTCGAAGGCAGCCGGGTCGGCGACCTCGGGTAGGGTCGCGCCATCGCGTCGCACGGCTGCCGGCCGCGGCGCGAGGATCCGAAGCAGGACCGGCCGCGGGGTCGGGGAGTTGATCGTCACGCTCCTGGCCCCCGCTCCCTCCTCACTCCGGATGTCGGTGCCGTCGTAGACGGTGAACTGCGATGTGCCGGCCGGGTAGAGGCGCACCTCGAGCCCGCCGTCCCAGGTCTTCACCGCCGCGTTGTTGACGTAGTTGTCGTCGCAGAGCGTCTGCACTTGCTGCCCCAGGATCAGCGGCACGATCGCCCCGCGCCGCACGAACACGGGGATCTTGGATTTCGGCGGGTCGGGCTGGTCGGGGTTCTTCCAGGTAACGTCCTGCTTGCCGGCGTGCGGCTCATTCGTCCAGAAGTCGAACCAGTCCCCCTCCGGGAGGTACACCTGGCGCTCGGTCGCGTTCGGCTCGATCACCGGGGCGACGAGCAGGTCGCCGCCGAAGTAGTACGTGTGCTGAACCGGGAAGACCCTCGGGTCGTCCTGGTGCATCAGCACGAGCGGGCGCATGATGGGCAGCCCCGTCTCGCCCGACTGCTTGGCATAAGTATAGAGGTAAGGGAACAACCGGGTATGGAGCCCGGCGTAGAACTGATAGTTGGCCAGGGCTCGGTTGTTCTCCGCCGTCTCCCCGCCCTCGGGATAACCCCAGGGGTACTGTCGGAGATTCTGGGCGTTGACCTGCCGGTGCATCTGCATGAGCGGTGAGAAGCAGCCAAACTGTGTCCACCGCATGAACAGGTCGGCCGGGGAGACGGAAGAGAAGTTGGCGTTCTGGTAGCCGCCGACGTCGTGGCCCCAGACCGAGAACCCGCTCATGGCAGCGGACAGCCCAGCGAGGATCACGCTCGGCAGCCCGTTCTCCGCGCCGAAGTTCGGCTCGTTGTCGCCAGCCCAGCACCCGGGGAAGGCCTGGGTTCCCGTGAAGCCGCTGCGGGCGAAGATCAGGCCCGCCGTGCCGAGGACGTTGTACACCGTCCTGTGATACTCCAGGCAGTAGCCGTTCACGAACTCCCGGCCCGTCCGGCCGTCGGCGTAGGCGGCCGTGTCCGGGATGTAAGTGTTGGGACCGTTGCCGGACTCACCGTCGTCCGATTTAAAGCCGCCGATCGCCGGCTCCTTTCCCGATTTCGTGTCGACCTGGCTCGCCGTGAGCAGGTCGTTCAGTTGCCTCGTCAGCCAGTCGCGGGCCTCTTTCTTGGTGAAGTCGATCGGGCTGCCCCGGCCTTTCCACCAGGTCACCACGAGCGGCGGGCCGTTCCGGGACGCGCGGACGAAGAAGCCGCCGTTCACCCCTTCCTGGTAGTTCTTGGCCTTCTGCAGGTTCTGGCCGGGCACTCCCTCATCGTTCGAGCTGACGTTGACGAACGGGGTCATCCAGCAGATGACCTTCAGCCCGTTCTCGCGGAAGAAGGTCATCATGTCGGCGATCTGGCTAAACTCTTTGAACGGCTTACCCTCGAACGTGCCGGGTTGGCCGAACTGGGTCTTGTTGAAGTCGAAATCGTTGTACGCCACCTCCCACGGCGAATCGAAGACGAACGCCGAGACAGGAATGCCCCGCTCGCGGAACTTGGTCACGGCGTAGCGGACCTCGCCGCCGCTGCGCCAGATGTCGGACGAGATCCAAGGCCCGAACGCCCAGGGCGGGGGCAAGGCAGGCCGCCCTGTGATCCCGGTGTAGCGCGCGACCACGTCGGTGAGTTTCGGACCGTAGACGAGGTTGAACCGCAGGGCCGCCGAGGGGTTCGTGACCACGAAGCGGTCCGCCTTCGAGTGGCGCATGTCGAACGAGCTTTCGGCGGTCGAATCGAGGTGGAAACCGTAACCCCGCGTGCTCACGAACCAGGGGGCCACCTTGTACGAGCGGTCTCCCTTGTTCCCGGGCTGGTCGAACGTCAAAATCCGCACGGTACGGCCGGACTGGTCGAGGGCGTTGTACTTCTCGCCAAACCCGTAGAAGTGCTCGCCGCCGTCCGAGGCCGCGGCGACCCAGGACGCGTCCGGCGCCGGCCCGCCCCAGTCGACGACCTCGTAGCGCATCACGCCCTGCGCCGCAAAGGTGAGCCGCGCCTTGATGCGCGTCAGGCCAAGCTCCTGGACGACCTCCAGGCCGTTCGTCAGTGCCGTCGAGGAGACGACCCGGCCGATGTTGAAGGTGCGGTCGCCGACCGCGACCGCCGGCGGGGCGAGCGTGATGATGTTCGCGTGCGCCGCACCCCCGAGGTCGGGGCCGGCGGCCTCGATGTGTCCCGAATCGAGGTAGATCCGGGCCTGGACCGGCCCCGAGTCTGCCGAGACGAAGTTTCCGAGCGACGCCAGGGGCCAGCGTACCCCGAACGTGAACGGCTGAGCCCGCGCCGCCGCTTCATCGGCGGTGGCCGACGACCGGCCGTCGCTGCCGTGAAGGAACGTGGTCGCCCGGTCGTTGTACGCGATCTTGAAGTAATACTGCACCACGTCGCCGCTATGGAATGTACCCGCCGGGATCGTCGCGGAGAAGTATTTATTGTTGGCGGCGGCTACCTGGAACGCCACCGGGAGCGAGGTCCACGAAAGATCGGCCGCCTTCTTGAACAGCAGCGCGCTGCCCGTCTGCGTCTGGTCACCGGTCACGCCGCCGCCCTGGAACTGATTACCGCTGAACAGTGTGACCGCTGCCTCCGGCCCGATTTCATTGAGCGGAGACCGCATGCTCGGCTGGCCCGCGGGCTCAGCGTTTTTCGGGATGTGCCACGCATTTCCGATGCCCGCCATCGTCGCCTCCAGGCCCTGCCTCTCCGGCCGAAATGAATCCTCAGCCTCTTCGAACAGCCGTCATAACCAAGAGTTTCAC
>JBGOUJ010000021.1:0-28728 GCA_041477005.1 Terriglobia bacterium
CCAAAGAATCCCCGTACTTGAGTAGGATACGCTGGTGATCGCTTCACTTGGACGCATAACGCGAGTCTCGGAAACTGGCCACCAGCCGCCAGTGCGGGCGGGAATGGTGAGATGATGAAATTTGACTTTCCCAGACGATCTGAGGCACAGCATCCGCGCGCTGCAGTCGACGCCGGGCTTCACGGCGCTCGTGGTTCTGGCGCTGGGGTTGGGTATCGGGGCCAACAGCGCGCTGTTTACCGTGGTGAACAGCCTGCTGCTGCGGCCGCTGCCCTATGAGCGCCCGCGGGAGCTGGTGGAAATTTCGCTCGCTCGCCGGGTGCTGCCACTCGAGGAATTGAATCGGGCGGAGTCGCTCCGGGGTGTCGCCGCCTTTGTGGCTAGAGTGTTTGCGGTCGCGGAGGCAGACGGGATCAAGAACATTTTCGGATTTCGCGTTTCGAGGAACCTGTTCGCGGTCCTGGGGGTGCGGGCGGCCCTGGGCCGGACGTTCCTGCCGGGGGAGGGCGACCACAGTTCCGTCGTTGTGCTCGCCTATGAGTATTGGCGGCGGGTGTCGGGGGATCCGAAGATCCTGGGCCAGGCTCTTACGATCGGGGAGCAGAAGTACACCATTATCGGGGTCCTTCCGGAGGACTTCACGCTGCAGGTTCGAGACGGGAATCTATTCGTTCCTTACCGGCTGACGGAAGGCAGGGTGGTGGCGCGGCTGAAGCCGGGGGTCCTTTCGGCGCAGGCGGCGGCGCAGGCGGAGGCGGAGGTGGCGGGGATCGTTCGGGGCCTGGGGCCGGAGCCGGGCCGGGGCAATCGCGAGGAGCGGGTGCGGGCGAGCCGCCTCACCGACTCGTTTCGCCCGAATGACGCGGCCCCCGTGCTCGTCCTGCAGGCGGCGATGGGGGTACTATTGCTGATTACCTGCGCCAATGCCGGCAACCTTCTGCTGGTGCGATCGAACGCCCGGCGAAGGGAGTTCGCCATTCGGGCGGCGCTGGGGGCAGGGCGCGCGCAACTTGTCCGGCAGCTTCTGACGGAGAGCGCCCTGCTGGCGGCGCTGGGCGGAGCCGTCGGGCTGGCGGTGGCGGCAGCGAGCCTCGGCTCGGTGAAAGAGCAATTGCCGGCTAACATCGGCCGGATGCTCCGAGGAGCGGAGGCGCTGGCGATCGATTGGCGGGTGCTCGTGTTCACGCTGGCGGCTTCCCTGCTGGCGCTCGCGCTCTTCGGGCTTGCCCCGGCCCTGAGCGCGCTGCGTTTCGACGTGATGTCCTGCCTGAAGGACTCCTCACGAGGCTCAAACCCGCAGCGGCAGAAGCTCAGTCAACTGCTGGTGGCGAGCGAGGTGGCGCTGGCGGTGATGCTGCTGGCGGGGGCGGACTTACGCTGAAGAGTCTTCTGGGCCTCGAAAAGGCGAATCTGGGGTTCAGCGCGGACCACGTTCTGCGGGCGGTCGTAGACCTGCAACCGTCGCGCTATCCCCGGCCCGAGCAGTGTGTGGCCGCTTACGCGGAGATGGTGGGGCGCCTGGAAGCACTGCCCGGAGTCGAGACCGCCGGTGTGATCGCCCCGCAGTTCTTTCCGTTTGGAGGACCGCGGGTCCGGGGGTCGGTGTTCGAGATTCAGGGACGGCCGGGGGCTGAGCCACGGGCCGAGGTGTACGTGGCTAACCCCGGCTATTTCCGCTCGGTCCGGATTCCCTTGCTGAGGGGGCGGTTGTTCACGGACGCGGATGCGCACGCAGCGGCGCCGGTAGCCCTCATCAGTGAGGTCGTCGCGCGGCGTTACTGGGGGCAGGAGGATCCGATCGGCAGCCTCATTCGTCTCGACCTGAGCCGGGCGGACAGTCCGTGGGTGTCGATCGTCGGGGTGGTCGGTGACGTGCGCAATCCGGTCGGGGCGGATGTGCAGCCGACCGCATACCGCCCGTGGGCGCAGAGTCCGGGCACGAGCGGGGTGCTCATGATTCGGACCCGAACGGATCCGATGGCGCTGGCCGGGACGGTGCGGCGGGAGTTGCGCTCGGTGGATCCCACGGCGCCGGAGGTTCGCGTAGCGAGCCTCGAGAAGGCGGTATCGAGCTACATTTCGCCGCAGCGCTTTACGGCGTCGGCGCTCGGGATCTTCGCTGGGCTGGGGCTGCTGTTGGCGGCGGTGGGGGTCTACGGGGTGATGCGCTACTGGGTGGGCGCGCGCATCCCCGAGATTGGCCTTCGTGTGGCCCTCGGGGCGCAGCGGGCGGATGTCCTGCGTCTGGTGTTGGGAAGAGCGGCGAGGGTGACGGCGATCGGGGTGGGGCTGGGAATCGTCGGTGGGCTGGCTTTGCAGCGCCTGATGGAAAGCCAGTTGTACGGAGTGAGTCCCGCCGATCCGGCGGTGTTCGCCGGCGTTTCGCTGCTGATGGCAGCGGTGGCGCTGGTGGCGGCGTTCGCCCCGGCGCGCTGGGCCGCCCGGATTGATCCGCTAGTCGCGCTGAGGCATGAGTAGCGTGAGGCGCGCCAAAATCCAATGACGGGACACAATGAACTGCTGGGGATGTTGAGAAAGCTCTCCGTGCGACGGGGGAACTTTACCCTCGTCTCGGGGCAGCAGAGCGACGTTTATGTTGACGCGAAGTTGACTACCTGCCGGGCGGCGGCGATGCCGCTTGTGGGGCGGGCGTTCCTGGAGAAGATGCGGGAGCGGGGGTGGCGGCCGGCGGCGGTGGGGGGGCTGAGCGTGGGGGCGGACCCGCTGGTGGCGGCGATTGCGCGGGAGAGCCTGGAATCGGGACCGGCGATCGACAGCTTTCTGGTGCGGAAGGAAGCGAAGAAGCACGGGACGCAGAAGTTTCTGGAGGGGCTGGAGAGCACGGCGGGGCTGGATGTCGTTATCGTGGACGACGTTTGCACGACGGGGGGGTCGACGGTCAAGGCCATCGAGCGGGCGCGGGAGGCGGGGATGAATGTGCTGGGGGCGATCTGCCTGGTGGATCGCGAGATGGGGGGACGGCAGGCGATCGAGGAGCAACTGGGGTGTCCGTTCGACCGGATCTTCACTCTTTCGGAGCTGGTTCCGAAATCTTCTTGACCTCAATACTGCCGATGCCTACGCGCAGGTAGAGACGCCTGGCGTCGAAGCTGCGGTCGTCGAGCAGGTGGGCGCCGATGAGGTGCTCGCGCTCCGCCTCACCGCCGAAGGCGGAGCTCACGTCGCCCATGCCGGCGCGGGCGTCCACCAGGTAGCGGCCGCCGCCGGGAAGCGCCACCACGATCTCACCGATGCTGCTGGTGATGTTCAGATCGCCGCGAACGTCCTTGACCTGCACCTCGCCGACGTCGTGCCGGATCCGCAGAGCGCGCTGGCGGGGGACCTTGAGGCGGTAAACGAGGTCGGCGTTGGTCTTCCCGCGCAGGGGGCGCACGGCCAGGTTGCGGGAGGGGAACCGGGTCGATATCGTCAGCTCCTTCTTACCTGACTGGGAGGTCGTGATGCGGATGCTCTCCAGGTGGCGGAGACCCTCGTCCTGCTCCTCGGGACCGTAGGCGCGCTGGGTCTTCTTGATCAGGTGAAATTCGACGGCGGGCTGGTCCCAGCCTTCGATGTCGACTTCGCCGAAGGAATCGTCGAGGCGGATGAGGGCGTCGGGGGCGACGGTGAAGCGGTCGGTGGACTCGATGCGCACCCTTTCCCGGTTGTTGGAGGCGGCGTGGGCGGGGAGGGCGGCGAAGCAGACGAGGGCTGCGGACAGGGCCCAGGGGCAATGGTTCTTCATGACACACCTTCCCTTTCTTCCATGACAGCTACTTTTTGTACGACGCGGGGTCGGAAATGGTTCCCTCTTTGTAGACGTCGAAGCCGGCGGGGTCGCCGCGCAGCCGGGTGTAGAGCGCGCGGGCGACCTCATCGCGGGCGGCCAGGTTTGGCTGCTCGCAGCCGCAATCGATGGCGGCCGGGAGCAAGGGGGCGAGCGAGCGGGTGTAGAGGGGCAGCGCTTTCTCGGGTTCTCCTGATTTTTCAAGGACGACGGCGAGGTGGTAGGCCGTCAGGCGGCGGCCGGGGTCGAGGGACCAGGCGCGCTCCAGCTCTTCGAGGGCGGGGGCGAGGCGGCCCTGCTCAGCGAGGGTCCAGCCGAGGGCGTCGTGAAGCCAGGCCTCGACCGGGGGGCGGTTCGGCTGGCCCAGGAGGAGCTCGTGACACGCGTCGGCGAAACGCTCGGGGGAGCGGTGGAGGCGGTCGAGCCGGACCAGCAGAGCGGCGCGGCCGAGGTCCAGGGGGACATCGCCCAGGACGGCGGAGCTGGCGGCGGCACTGCGGCGCAACTGGGAAAGTGCAACGGTCTTCGAGGTGTTGGCCGACGTACGGATGGTGACCAGATCGGCATCGTCCACCGAGATGACGCGGGCGAAGGCGGCGGCTGATTTTTCCAGGTTGCCGGTGTTCCAGTAGAAGCTGCCGAGGCGCATGGCGATCATCGGCTCGTAGGGCTGGTATTCGACCAGCTTGCGGTATTGCTCCTCGGCGCGGCGGTAGTTGTGGATGGTCAGAAAGTAGTGAGCTGATTCCTGGGCGAGCAGGCTGCGCTCGGCGCCGGCCCCGGCGGCCTTGTCGAGGTATTTCTTGGCCTGGTCGGGGTGGTTGGTGGAGTTGAGGCTGCAGGCCATGTCGATGTAGACCGCGCCGCGCTCGTAGGTGATCTCTTCGTTCGCCGCGGCGGCTTGGTCGGCCTCGTCGAGGCGGCCGACGAGGGCGAGGGTGGCGGCGAGGTTACGGTAAGCGTAGGGGTCTTTGGGGCTGAGCTCGATCTGGCGGCGAAACATCTCGATGGCCTGGTCGTAGCGGCCTTGTTCGCGGTAGACGAAGCCGAGGTGGTTGTAAGCCCAGCGATGAAGCGGATTGATCTCGATGGCGCGGCGCAGAGCGCTTTCGGCCTGGCTCCACTGGCCCAGGTTAGTGCGGGCGACGCCGAGATTGTCGTAGGTGGAAGGCGTGCCGGCGCCAGACGCGTGGTAGGCGTCGTAGAGGCGGGCGGCGGTGGCCCAGTCGCGGGACTCGTAGGCCTGATAGGCCTGTTTTTCGAGGGCTGGGGCCGATGCCTGCAGAAGGAGCAACGCCAGACAGAGGAGCATGGGCTACCTGCCGCTGCCTTTGGCGCGCTCGATGTATTTCAGGTTCTGGGCGTCGAGGCGGATGACGTCGCCGGTTTTGATGAACTGCGGCACCATGATCTCGACGCCGTTTTCCAGACGGGCCGATTTCAGCGTGTTGTCCTGCTGCTGGTGGATGGGCGGCGCGGTGTCGGCCACGCGCATTTCGAGCGAGTCCGGGAACAGGACGCTGATCGGCTGGCCCTCCACAAACTCGACGGGAAGCCGCATTTCGGACAGCAGGAAGCGGGCCTGCTGACCGATGACCGAGGTAGAGATGCCGACCTGCTCGTAGGTCTCCGGGTTCATGAAGTAGCATTGCTCGTCGTCGGCATAGAGGAAATCCATGGGCTGCTTTTCGACCGCGAGGTCTTCGATCTTCAGGTCGGAGCGGAGGCTGTGCTCCCAGAGGGCGCCGGTGGCGAGGTTCTTGAGGCGCACGTGGGCGGCGCCGCCCATCTTGCCCTGGCCGCCGTGATATTCAGCCGCCAACACCTTGTAGGCTTGGCCTTCGTGCCGGATGGCCATGCCGGCACGCAACTGCGAAGCGGGGACCATGAGGGGGATGCCTGGAGACAGTGTACTAAGAAAATTGAGAAATTGAGAAATGGAGGAATTGAGAAAGGAAGGCAGCCTCGCGCGAGGGTCCTTAGAGCGGAGATGAGCTCGGCCGTGCGGAACAGGGAGATCCGTCCACTATCGCACGACCACCTTGGCGGTGGCCAGATTGTCGTACTCGTCCCAGACGCTGAGGGCTTCTTGCAGCGTCAGTCCTCGCTGCCGAATAAGTCGGTGATGCTGCCGAGGCCGTGGTGCTCATCGCCGCCCTTCCGGCCCCCGCCCAGCTCGCGGCGCAACTTGGAGAGGGTCATGGACTGGACGATCGCCTTGCCGGGCCCGCGCAGGGTGGCCAGGAAGACGCCTTCGCCGCCGAAGATCGCGGTCTTGATGCCGCCGACGAACTCGATGTCGTAGCCCACGCCTTCATCGAACCCGACGATGCAACCGGTGTCCACCTGGATCACCTCGCCCGGCTTCAGGTCGAAGTGCACAAAATCGCCGCCGGCGTGAATGAAGACCACGTCGGGCCCGGTCAATTTTTCGAGAATGAACCCCTCGCCGCCGAAAAAGCCCACGCCCAGCCGCTTCGTGAAGGCGATGTTGAATTGCACGGAGGCTTCCGCACAAATGAAGCTCTCGCGCTGCACCAGGACGCTCTGCCCGGCTTTGAGATCAAACGGCTGGAGCTTGCCCGGGTAGTCACCGGCAAAACCGACCTCGCCTTCGCCGTTCATGGTTCGGAAGTAGGTGAAGAACAGCGATTCGCCGGTGACCGTGCGGCGTAACACCCCCATCAGTTTTTGGCCGAGGGTCTCGCCGCTCATGCGCGTCTGCCAATCCACGTTGGCGGTCTTGTAAACCATCTTGCCGGCCTCGGCGTAGAGCTCCTGACCGGGCTTGAGCTTGATGCGGGCCACCTGAAGGTTGTTGCCTTCAACTGTGTATTCGAGGGGCGGGGGTTGGTAAGGTTCGGCCCGGGCTTCGCCGGCGGTCGCCCCCGCCCGGGCGCCGCAAGCGCTGCAAAACGTGGCCCCCTCGGTCAGACGGGATCCGCAGGAAGTACAGAACGCCATCGGGTTTCCTCGAGTGGAAAGACTGTCAGAATAGCAGGAATCGAGCGTGGTAGGGGGTGAGGGGACACTACCACTGACGGAAGCGGCCCGGCCAGGGGCCGCGAGATTGGTTCAACGGATCTTTGGCGCGGACGATGACGCTGTTACGACGACGCCTTCGACAGCATGCTGCCGACGCGAGAGAAGATGGTGCTGATGCCTCCGCTCACCGGCGGAAACGTTGCGGCCACGGCAACGGTGATGAAGCCCGCCAGCAAGGCGTACTCCACCAGGTCCTGGCCCTTCGTTTCCTTCCAGATTCGGGCGTAAACCACAGCCTCAATGAGTTTTCTCATTGCCTTTTCCATTGTGCACTCCTGGCGTCGGTCACCCGGCGCGGTGCAAGATCATCATAGAGAGAACCCGCCAAGCGGTACAATTCAACAAAGGACATAGTGGAATTTCCCTTTTGGACATATGCCCCGAGTAAGAGTTGCCCCCAGCACCGTTACGGGTATGCGCGATGAAAATGCGGTCGGCTACGGGAGCCAATGTACCCGAACCGCGTGGGTCGTTTTGGCGGCTCCGGGTGCAGGTTTTTGGGGTTGGTTCGGCCTCGCCCGGAGCTGGGGTTGAGTCATGGGCTGAGGGTCAGCCGGAGAGGGATGAGGGAGTCTTCGGTGATCTCCACGGTTTGCTGGGACGAGCCGGCGCCTTCCTTGGAGACAGCAATATCGTGCCGGCCAGGCGGCAGCTTCAACGTCTTGGGCGTCTCTCCATCCACGGCCTTGCCATCGACCGTAATCCTGGCGCCTGGCGGGGCCGTGGACAGCATGATCGTGCCGAGAATGGCACTCAACGTCACCTGCAAGTCCGCCGGCCCATTCGCAACCATTACCTCCCGGTTCGCGGGGTGGAAGCCAGCCCTGCTGAGCAACAGGCTGTGACGGCCGGGCCTGGCCGGGATCGAGCAAGGCGTAGTGCAGGCCGTCAGTTCAACTCCATCCATGACCACCCGAGCGCCCGGCTCCGAGGTGACGACATTGATCGCTCGCACGCCGGCCAGCGGCTTTGGTACGGCCTCCACCGGAGGGGTGGCCGCCGGTGTGCCGGCGCCCGGCTGCCCCGCCGGGGTTGTTGCTTCGCCGGCGCCAAGTGTGGCCGGGGGCGGCTCGGCCTGCGCTTTTTCGGCGGGTGGAGGCGCTTTAGTTTCCGGCAGATGGCTCGGAGACGGAGCACTCTCGGGCGGGGCGGAGGCAGGCGGTGTGGTTACCGGGGCGGAAGGTTCCGACTGCCATCGCTGCAAAAAGACGCCGGCGGCGCCAGCGGCAACCAGCGCAGCCAGGGTCAACGTCACCAGCAAGCCGGTTCGGCGCTTGGCCGCGGGCTTCGCTAAAACGGTCGGCGCCGGCTCCGGCTTCGGCTTCGGCGCCGAACTCGGTTTTGCTTCGAGGGGCGGCAGCCTCCTCTCGGTGGCTGGGATGGGGAGCGGAGCCGCCTCGGAAACGCTCGGCGGCGGCGCGGCGGCGGGAACGGGAGGCGGGGATGACTCGCGCCTTTCGGCAGCGCGCATTTCCGCCTTCGTGTCCGGCTGGGTTAGCAGCGCCGCGTTGCTCACTTCGGTCGGGGCGTACAGCGAATCTATCTTGCGCGCCGCCACGGTCAGGTTAGCCGTCTGGTCCACGGCCAGTTGCAGCGCCTCGGCGAACTCTTTGCACGATTGATAGCGCTCCGCCGGCTCCTTGGCCAGCGCCCGCATCACGACCGCATTGACCTTAGCGCCGATGCTGGGATTCAGCTCCTTGGGAGAGACGGGGTTTTCGCTGACGATCTTAAAGATCACCGTGGTGATGCTGTCCCCGGAAAAGGGCTTTTGTCCGGTTAACATTTCGTAGAGCACCACGGCCAGCGAAAACATGTCCGACCGGCCGTCCACCACCGCCCCCCGCACCTGCTCGGGCGACATGTAGCTGGGCGTGCCCATTACCGTGCCGGTGTGGGTGAATTTCGACGAAGCGATGCGGGCGATGCCGAAGTCGGTGATCTTCACGGCCCAGTCGGGGTTCACCATGATGTTGCCGGGCTTGATGTCGCGGTGAACGATGCCCTTGTTGTGGGCGTAATCCAGGGCCACAGCGGTCTGAGTGGCGATCGAAACCAGGCGCTTGGCGTCCTCGACCAGGCCGGTATCGAGCATCTTTTCGAGCGTTTGGCCTTCGACGTACTCCATGGTGATGTAGGCCAGGTTGCTCTCTTCCGAGATGTCGTAAATGGTAACGATGCCGGGATGGGAAAGGATGCCGGCCGATTGCGCTTCACGAAACAGCCGGGTGCGAAGCTGCTCGCGCTCTTCCGGGTGAGCCAGCTCGCCAAGCCGGATGGTCTTGATCGCGACCAGCCGCCCGATGGTTGGATCCTGAGCCTTGTAGACCACACCCATTGCGCCGCGGCCCAACTCCGACAGCACTTTATAGCGACCGATCTGCTCTGGCACCTAAGGCTCCGCCTTCCAACAATTTACCATAGCAGGGTACAGGTCGGTCTTTTGCCTTGTAGCAGGGATCCGGACCCCCGCGGCGCCCCAAGCAAGAGCCACTACTACGTCCCGGTGGGGCAGGGTGTGACGGCGCTGGTGATGGCGGCCGGATACGGCTATACGGATATGGTCCGGGAACTGCTGGCGCGGGGCGCCGACCCCTACGCGCAGACGACCGACGGCACCACAGCGCTGGCCGCCGCCGTGGGAGGGGTGCCGGACATAGACCGCTTCACCATCTGCTCCTGCCAGACCGGCACGGTGAAGGCGCTCCTGGAAAAAGCGCCGGATCTAAAGCTGAATAGCGACTGGTGGGGCCGCTCCGCGCTCTGGTTCGCCCGGCTGGGCAATTGCGGCGAGGTGCTGGACCTGGTGGAGAAGAGGAGCCTGTAGAGAGCACCCGCTCCCCAGCGGAACGGGTCCGTCGCCAGGCGTGAAAAAAAGACCGATCTCCCGTCACGTACGCCAAGAAAAGACTCTTTTGCTTGGCGTTCTTGGCGTCTTGGCGCGAAATCCTTGGGTCGGTTCAGGAGCGGAGTGTTACATCCGCCCGATGCTCAAGTATTCGAAGCCGCGCTGGCGCATCGCTTCGGGCGAGAACATATTGCGCCCGTCGATGATCAGCGGCCGGGCCATCGAGGTGCGGACCCGCTCCAGGTCGACTGATCGGAACTCCTTCCATTCGGTGAAGATCACCAGCGCATCGGCCCCGCAGGCCGCTTCTTCGGCCGAAGGGCAGTAGCGGATGTTGTTTTTCGAGCTCGGCAGAACAGCGCAGGCCTCCTTCATCGCCTGGGGATCGTAGGCGGTCACAGTGGCGCCCTCGGCCAGCAGCTTCTCGATCACCGTCAGGGCCGGGGCGAAGCGCACGTCATCGGTATCGGGCTTGAAGGCCAAGCCCCAGGCGCCGATCCGCTTGCCCTTGAGCACCCAGACTTCGTGTTTGATCTTCTGGAAAAACTTCTCCATCTGGTCCTGGTTGATCCGCTCCACCTCGCGCAGCAGCTTGAAGTCGTAGCCGTTCATTTCGGCGATGTGCACGAAGGCCTGCAGATCCTTGGGAAAGCAGAACCCGCCGAAACCGATGCCGGCGCGCAGGAAGCTGGGGCCGATGCGGCTGTCGAGCCCCATGCCGGCCGCGACCTGCTGCACGTCGGCCCCCACTTTCTCGCACAGGTTGGCAATGGCGTTGACGAAGGAAATGCGGGTGGCGAGGAAGGAATTCGAGGCGTGCTTGATCACCTCGGCGCTGTTGCGGTTGGTGACTACCAGCGGCGTTTCCTTTCCCGCGTGCTCGCAGTTGGAATGGATGGGACACTGGAAGTTCTGGCGCAGGACCGGCTCGTAGACTTCGCGCAGCAGCGCTTCGGCCCGCGCGCTTTCGACCCCGACGACCGTGCGCTGGGGGTGAAGAAAGTCTTCCACCGCCGTGCCCTCGCTCAGGAACTCGGGGTTGGAGGCTACGTCGAAATCGACCGAGCCGCCGTAGATCTTCATGGTGGCCTGGATGCGATCGCCGGTCAGCACCGGCACGGTGCTCTTCTCGACGATCAGCTTGTAGGAATTGGCATGCGTGGCGATCTGCCGGCTCACCTTCTCGACGCTCGAAAGGTCCGCCTCGCCATCCGGCAGCGGCGGAGTGCCCAGGCAGAGGAAGATCACCGGCGCGTCATCGATGTGCGCCGCGAGGTCGGAGAAAAAATGGATGCGGCCGCGCTCGAGGTTGGCTTCGAGCAGCTCCTCCAGGTGCGGCTCGTAGAACGGCGTGATGCCGCGCGTGAGGGCTTCGATCTTGTGCCGGTCGATGTCGTGACAGCCGACCTCGTGACCCAGCTCGGCGAAACAAAGCCCGACCACCAGGCCGACGTGCCCGGTGCCAATCACCGTAATTTTCATCGTGTGAACTCCACGTATCCGTGTTTTTGCAGAAAGCGGAAATAACCCACAAAATCAAATTCTACCGGACCTGTTTCAAGCCCGGCCAGACGGATGGCATCGGCCAGTGTTCGCTTGCCATCGCACCAATACAGTGCGGTGACCGGCGGACCAGAGAATGCAGTAGCAGGATAACCTTCGCGCTGGTCGGGAGGCAAGTCATCTAAAGTAATGGTACCGACGCGCTTGCGTCGGACGATGATGCGGGAGGCCTCGGGGTCCGCCGGCCGGACCGCCGGCCGAATTTCGCCCAGCCCCAGGTTGGCCGCCCGGGCCTCGACGGCCCGCCCCAGACGCTGCTTCTGCTCGCCGGCGAAACCGGCGAGAGGGCCGGAGAGGTCGCCCACCGCGCCCAGGCGCGCCGCCGAGCGAACGGCTTGGGATTCGCGCTCGAAGGAATACTGAATCCGCTCCAACCCGTCGCCGAACGCCCGGGCCAGCCCGGCGGCGTCGGCCGCTGTGGCGCGCTCGATCGCCGCGCCGCCCGCCGCCGCCACCTGCTGGTAACCGCGCGTCAAGGCCAGCTCGGCCAGTTGGCGCCCCTCGGCCGGTCCGGCCGCCGCAATGTAGTACAAATATGCTGCGTTCATCGCGATCAGGTCGCGTAGCGAGCGGGGGTCGACCGTGTCGGGCGTGTCGGCGCTGTTATGGTGGCTGTGGACTCCGGTGCCGCTGTAGGGCCACACCGTGGGGATTCCGATCAGCGGGTCGCCCAGATAGTTGTCGGTCCCGCTCGTGTATTCCTTCCAGTGCCAGGGCCGGCCCGCCAAACGAAAGTACTCTTCCGCCAGCCGCAGGATGAGAGAGTCGGCATAGGACTTGGCAGAGTGCGGGTTCAAATACCACGTATATTCGGTGCCGGCCAGATTGTAAGGGCCGGCCGGTGTATCGACGCACATGGCCGCCACGGTGCGGCGGACGCGCTCCGGATTGGCCGCCAGGTAGGGCATCGAGCCGTAGCACTCGCCCATGGCCAGCACGCGGATCGTGCGCCGCGGGCGGGGCAGCTTGCCGGCCGAGATGAGCCGTCCCAGAGTTTCCGCGGCGCCGATCATGGCCGCCACGCCGGTGGCGTTGTCGTGTGCGCCCTGCTCGGAGGTATGGCCGAGAGTGAGCACTTCCTCCGGCGGTTCGGCGCCGCGGATCACGCCGGTGGTGTAGGGATAGACGCCGGCGTAGTAGCGGCTATCGACCTTGGCCCGGACGCGGACCGGACCCTTGCGGAGCAACTCGCGTAAGAACACCGACTGCCGGGGCGAGAGCGAGAAGCAAAACAGCGGCGCGCTGCCCTTGGTGAACGCCCAGCCGTTGTCGCCCCAGGCGTTGATCCACTGGCGGCCATCGAGCAGGTCTTTGTTCTCGGTGAAATCGTTGATCGCGCCGAGCGCGCCTTTTTTGGCCAGCAGCCACTTGAAGCTGGCCGGGTTGCGATCGGTCAAGACGATCTTGCCCTTGACGTCGAGATTCTCGATTCTCCCGGAGGCAACCATTACGTCGGCCGTAACCCCTTCGGGCGGCGTCGGCCCACTCCACATGCCAAGCGAGGCGGGGATCTTCTGATAGTCGGCCAGAACCCTCCACTGGGCGCTCACCGCCGGCTCGACGATCTCGAGCGTCGCCTGTTTGACATCCCAGGCGAGCGGCATGGTCCAGTAGCCGAACTGGGACACGCCGTCGGCCGGCGGGTTGACGATCTCGACGCCTTCCAGGCCGGCCCGCCGCATCATCGCGGCGACGTTCTGGGCCGTTTGCTCGAATTTGGGAAAGGTGAACCAGTGGTCCGTCTCCCAGAGGCGCCGCATATCCTGCATGGCCTGCTCCGAGGAGACCTCGGCGCGCAACGTGCGGACGAGCGCCGGAATCGGCGGGGCCTGAGCCCGGGCGACAGCAACCAGCAACAGACAAAGAAAAATGGGCTTTGGCATTTTCGTGAGGGGTAAATAAGTAAGTATGGGCGAAGAGCGGCCCGCCCCGCAAGCGCGGTGCCGCGGCTGGCGCGGCTGGCGGGGAGTGTCCTAACATTGCGTTGCTGGCCTGGTGGTGGCCTCGCCAGGGCGGGCCGCCAGAGGATCAAACCTGAGCCTCCGATTGTTGTGAACCAGGGTCACTGAGGCGTAGATCGTCTTCCGGGAACGGCAAGAGAAGCGTGCGGTTGTACTTCGCGAAGTCTGAGATACACCTCGCACAAATTGGAAGTAGCTCTCCGCTATAGCCGAACGCTCTCCCTCCCTTTTTGTTCCTGAAAAGTATGGGCGTTGTCGGCTCGCTTAACTCCCTGGATATAAAGGGCTTAAGGTAAAGAAATGGGAGAATCTGAAAGCGGCATATGCGCTGCACTTCGCGTTCTACAACTTCTGCCGGGTCCACCAAGCGATCCGGGTCACCCCGGCCATGGAGGCTGGAATTGCAGACTGGGTATGGACACTAGGGGAACTTCTGGCGTAGTCTAGGGCTTACAGGCTATAGATTCTGAGCCGTTCAGCCGCACAAAGGTGGTGGCGCCACCGATGTGCTTGGGACAGGGCCCCGTGGGAGTATATCACGAGGGGCCGAAATGTGGACTGCGGATTCTCTTTTCGAGACTGAAGGGCTGGAAGAGGTCTTGGCCTGGGATTGGAAGCCAGAGATGGCACAGAAGGCCGCTGACCAGGCACAAACAAAGTCGGGCCAAAGCCTGGCGCAGATCAGAGGCGAAGTCCAGTCTGTCAAGGTGCAAGTCAGCGATCTGAAAAATCAAGTTTCCCTGTTATCGAGCTCGGTTGAAGGGCTCCGCACTTCTATACAGCCGCTGGTCGAAAAGGCCAAGAGGGGTTCTTGGTTCAGGCACTATTGGAAATGGCTCGTAGGCTCGGGCATAGCCTCCGGGATGCTCCTCGTAGCTCTGGCTACCCTGCTGCTACCGATCTATCGATCCCATTCGGCCTATGATCTTAAGAACGCGATCAACGATCGCATCGAAGACAAAGTTGGCAAGGACTTAAGGTCGCTGGAAAAGGATGTGGCCTCCGTGAAGGCGACGGTGGAGCAAATCAACAGGGACCTAGCATCTCCGCGCGCCGCCCGATCCCTCAGAGAAATCGGCGCGTTAGACCAAAAGGAGTTCCCTAAAGCTTTGCCGTCCCTGCGGAAAGCTCTAGAACAACCCGCCTCCGAAGTCCGACCTGATCAAGGGGTTCTAGGAAAACTCATGCGGAGGTTACGCAACGTTGATGAATCAGCTCCCGACTACTGGCCAACGGTGCTCCAGTTCATTCAGTTCGCCAGCGCCGGTTTGTCCGCTGGCGCTCCTGCGCCTGGACCACCCCAGATCATGATCCGCAGTAACAAAGGATTTGCGAACTTGGGGCCCATAACGAACACGGTCGTACTGCTTGATGGAGGCGATCTCGGCTACACAACCTTTGTAAAGTGCAGAATAGTCTTCACCGAGCACCCGGTGCGGATGCGAAACGTCATGTTTGTCGATTGCGTCTTTGAGATGCCCAAAACGGATAACCCAAATCCCTACCTGAGACGCGCTAGCCAAGCCCTGCTGGCGGCAAATCTTAAGTCTGTTTCGATACCGTCTTTGTGATTCGGCACTCTTAGGAAACCAACGGCTGACGCTGGCTGCGCGATTCATTCCGGATCACGGTATCCTAAAGTCCAGCATGGCGCAGCCCATCTACGACGTCTGTGTCATCGGGGCCGGCGCCGCCGGGGGCGTGCTGGCCGCCACGCTGGCCCGCGCCGGCGTCAACGTGGTCTTGATCGAAGGCGGCCCCTATCGCGACCCCACCCGGCTCGATCATCACTCCTGGCCCTACCAGCGCCTGAAGCCTCGCGTCCCCCGGGTCGAAGTGGACCCTGCGCTCGAGCCCATCGAGATGATCGGCGACCCGGTCGGCATAGCGCGCGCCCGGGTGATCGGCGGGCGCACGACCCACTGGAACGCCGTCTCGCTTCGCTTTTCCGAGGCCGACTTTCGAGAGCGCAGCCGGGCCGGCATCGAGGATGACTGGCCGATCGGCTACACCGAAATCGCGCCCTACTACGACCGCGCCGAGCGGCTCATGGTTGTCTGCGGCACGCGGGAGAACCTCGAGGTGCTGCCGGACGGGCAGTTTATCCCGCCGCTCAAGCCGCGTTGCTCGGAGCGCCTCCTGGACCGCGCCTGCCGCAAGCTCGGCGTCCGGATGATTCCGGTTCGCAAGGCGCTGGCCACCGAGCCGGGACACGGCCGCGCCCCCTGCCACTTCTGCGGCCACTGCATGGAAGGCTGCGAGGTCTCGGCCATCTTCAATACCGCCGAGCACGTGCTGCCCGCAGCGCAAAAGACCGGGCGCCTGCACCTGATCTCCAACTCGATGGCCCGCCAGATGCTTTTGGGACAGGACGGGCGCGTCCGGGCCGTCTCGGCGATTCATCGCGAGACCAAGGCCGAGCAGGAGATTCGCGCGCGGGCGTTCGCGCTGTGCTGCGGCAACATCGAGTCGCCGCGGCTGTGGCTCAATTCAAAGCTTCCGGACACTTACGACGTCGTGGGCCGCTACTTGCACGGCCACATCACCGGCCAGACGCTGGCTTACCTCAGCGACCTGGCGGGCAAGCCGCCGGTGAATCAGGACGGCTCGACCGACCACGTTTACATTCCACGGTTCCAGCGCGGCCCGAAGCGCGACTACGCCGGCGGCTTTGGGTTCCAGTTGAACTACTCTTCTTACATGACGCCCCTCCACGCCAAGCGCGTCCCGGGCTACGGCGCCCCGTTCAAGCGCCGGGTCCGGGAGCTGCAGCCTGGTTTCTCCATGATGGGGGGCTTTGGAAAGGTGCTGGCCCGGCGCGAGAACCGCGTCACGGTTCATCCCACGCGCCACGACGCCTATGGCATCCCCATCCCGGTGGTGCAATTCCGCTGGGGGCCGAATGACCTGGCGCTGCACAAAGACATGCTGGCCACGGCACAGGAGATCTACGAAGCAGCCGGCGTCAAGCTGGTGTTTTCTCCCGACCAGCGCCCCGGCGGCTTCGCCAGCCACGAAGTCGGCGCCATGCGCATGGGCGATGATCGCAAGAACTCCGTAGTCGATCGCTTCTGCCGCTCCCATGAAGTGAAGAACGTCTTCGTGACCGACGGTAGTTGCTTCACGACGTTTCCCGAAAAGAACCCGACCCTGACCATCGTCGCCCTGTCGCTCCGCACCGCCGACAACATCCTCGAGCTGCGGCGGCGGGGCGAGCTGTAGCCAGGGCGCTACTAGAACAGGAAGACAGAAGTCAGGAGCCAGAAGTCAGAATAAACGCCCGGCCAAAAGACGGGTGGCGCGCAGAGACGTCGGGCGTGCTGCTTACAACCCAAACGCCAGCCGTATTCCCTCTCGATCGCCTCACTCCGGCGGCGCTCACCGGGCCGAAGGCTCTGCCGATCAACAGACTCTTCGGGACAGTTGCCACCTGGTCGCAGTTGGCCCAACTGGTCTGGTCGCTTGGCTCTCGGGGCGCTAAACATAGCGTCATCGGTCATTGCGCAACTGCTCCCTGACGGTCGCGGCTCGGTGCGGCGCCGCGCTGGGCCTCGCGCGTAAGCAAGCGCCTGTGGCGCAAACACTAGCGACGCCATGTTTAGCTCTTATGCTTAGCTCCGGCTGCAAGACCAGAGCACCAGCCCTGCCAGCAGGGCAAACAGCGAAGCGAACCAGAGCGCCCGCCGGGCCCGCTGGCTCTGCCAGCCGGCGAAGGTGGGGACGGCGAGCACTTGCTGGTTCTGCCGCCTCTCGCGGTCCCGCTCCAGGTGGTCTCGAAACACGCGGCTCCCCGATTCCACAATGCGCTGCATCTGCCTTCGCTCTTCAGCGGTCAGCGGGGCCGACGCCAGGTTCTCGTCTTCCCGCAGCGCGTCGAGGGTGGCCGGGCAAATGTGACACGAAGCCAGATGCTCCAGGAACGCCCGGCGCCGTTCCGAATCCAGAGTTCCCACCAGGAACGGGTTTAGATCTTCTGAATGTCCACACTCAGTTTGGCTTTCCTTCATTCTGGTCTCCATCGAATCGATAGGTTTCGAGCATGTCGCGCAGATAACCGGAAAGGCCGAGTTCTCGCAATCGTTCCGCCAGAACCCGGATGCGGGCGTAGGAGCGGCGGCACTCGCGCTGGGAGATGCGCAGCTCGGCGCAGATCTGCGCCATTTGCAGACCGCGCTTTCGCAAGAGCAGCACCTCGCGATCCTGCGGCTGCAAGGCGCGCAGGTAGCGCTCGACGATGCTACCGGCTTTGCCGCGGTCCGCCGAGGCCAGAACCGCGTCTTCGAAGCTTCGCCCGGGCTGGGGCGGCGCCGCCGCCCGCCAGGCCTCGGTTTCCCAGTATTGCCGCTCGACCTTCGAGCGCCGCGTTCGGTCCAGATAGAAATTGCGAGCCGTTGTCCGCAGCCACACCAGCACGGAATGGGTTCCCGGCATTCCGTGCAGCTTCGCGGTGGCCCGCAGAAACGTTTCCTGGATGATCTCCTGGGTCAGCTCCGGGTTGCCGGTGCGCCGCAGCCACGTGGTGGCCAGGTTGGGCGCGTAGCGGTTATAGAACTCCACAAGAATGGAGTTACGGTCCCCCCAATCCGAGCGCTCGACCCCAACCTTCAGCGCTGCAAGGAGTTGACAGTCGGAAAGCGGCTCGAACACTTGGCCATCCGGCACGGCAGCCTCGCCCCAACAGTGATCGGCGCTATGACTTCGGTGGAGTAGTCATAAGCAAGATTTATTTTCGACCGCCTGCCCTGCGGCCCGTCTTACCTGGCTGGAAGTCAGGATGCTTCGATGGCTCAGAACCGCTCTCCTGCTGGTCGTCGGCGCCGCCGCGCTCGCGGGGAAGGATCGGACGGCTCTCCGCACGGTTCCCGTTTCGAGCATGCCCGGGCTGCAGAACCTCCTGCAGAGTCCGGGATTTGAGGCCGGGGCCGGCGGCTGGGCGCCCTACGATCAGGGGTTTGCCATTGACCAAACAGAGGCACGCTCCGGCGCCCGCAGTCTCCGGGCCATCTCCGGCGCCGTTCAGGAGCTGGTGCTGGCGCAGGATCGCCCGCGGCCCATCGCCTTCGCGGCGGCGAGCAAGGCAGCCGCGGTCACCGGCCAGCCCGACTCCGATTATTCGCTCTGGCTCGACGTGCAGTACACCGGGGGCTCCTGGACGTTCGGCCTCTCGCGTCCCTTCGCCGTGGGCGCGCATGACTGGCAGACCGTGGAGGGAATCTTCGCTCCCGAGAAGCCGATCCAGCGGGTGATGGTCTACCTGCTCTTCCGGGGCGACCACACCGGACAGGTCTGGTTTGACGACGTGCTTCTATCCGAGCTGCCCGACGACGCGGTGCTTTTCGACGGCGTCCCCGTCCGGCAGCCGCGTGCCGGCTGCACCGGCGTGAGCGCCCTGGAGGTGGCGACGGCCGACGGCCTCCGCCTCGCCCTCTCCCAGCCGGACGGAACCATCGTCGGCCTCCGGGTGGGTGAGCCACCGGTGGGCGGCCAAGATGACCTGGCTTACTGCCCGGCGCGAGCGGCCTCCGGCTTCTTCGTTCGCGACGTGGCCGTGGGCAGCGACTTCGTGCGCCTGGAGCCGGCGGCGTCGGCCTCCGGCAGTGGTTTGGCACTGCGCCAGTCCGACGGGCCTCTCGGGTTGAGCTTTCAGGCGACCATCACGCCCCGCACCGACCACATGGAAATAGAAGCGCACATTCAAAATCAAAAGCCCGACACGGACCGGGCCATCACGCTCTACTTCGCCCTGCCGCTCGACGCTCAGCGATGGACCTGGTGGGACGACCTCCGCGGCGGCCACCCGGTCGATGGGCCCAACGAGTTCCGCAACACGATCCCGGTCGAATGGGGCGCGACCGCCGCCTACTCACCGCACCTGCTCGCCTCCCTTACCGGGGCTTCCGGCCTCGCCCTGGCCTACCCGATGGATTCCCCCGCCGCCCTGCGGTTTGCCTACAACAACAGTTTGAAGCTTTTCTACGTCGCGTTCGATCTGGCTCTAACCAAAGACACGGCCAAGTTCCCGAACCAGGCCACGGTGCGCTTCACGCTCTATCAGCACGCGGCCGAGTGGGGCCTGCGCGCCGCGCTCGACAAGTACCAGAAGATTTACCCGGAGTTCTTTGAGAAGCGGGTGCAGCAGGAAGGCATCTGGGTGGCCTTTGATTCTCTGGAGTCCATCCCTCACCCCGAGGATTTCGGCTTTCAGTTTCACGAGGTCGCCGGCTTCGACCAACTCGCGTTCGACCAGCAGGCAGGCGTTTCGGCGTTTCGGTACCTGTCGGAGCCGTGGTCCTACTGGATGAGCATGCCGCCGGGATCCGACTCCAGCAACTACCAGGCCGTCACCGGCTTCCTGGCCCAGCAGGCCCGGGGTAACGGGACGCCCGACGCGCGGCGGGCGGAAGCGGCGGTTCTTTCCGGCGTGTTCTACCGCGGCGATCGCCTGCTGTTTTGGCCGCAATCCCGTCCCTGGATGCCGTACGGGGCGGTGGTGGTCAACAATCCGAATCCGGACATCGGCGACGCCGGATCGCCGATCGCCCCCTCGCTGAACCCCCCTAAGGGCCTGTCAAGAAATAACAGTGCCAACCGCTCCCTGACGGTCGCGGCTCGGAAGGGCTGTCTGAGCCGCGCGCGTGAGCAAGCGGACTCGGCGTGCTGGCATGGTAATTCTATGACGGGCGCTAACCCCCCGGTCGGCCCCCTGGTCAACAAGGCCTGCCTGGATTGGAACGACGACGTCCAGCAGATCTATCAGAGCCCCGCCCCGGGGCGCACTCTGGCCGGGGAATACATCGACAGCTTCGAGGCGACCGGCACGCTGCTCGACTACCGCCGCAGCCACTTCGCCGCCTCCTCGTTTCCCCTGACCTTCTCCAAGGACCAGCCCCGCATCGCGGGCGTGCCGCAGGTCTTCTCCACTTATGAGTTCGCGCGCTCGGTGGGAGCGGACCTGCGCTCCCGATACGGCAAGCTACTGATGGCCAACGGCGCTTTGAACCAGATGGCCTTCTACGCTCACCTGTTCGACGTGCTGGGGTCCGAGATCAACTGGGCGACTGACGGCCGCTGGACCCCCGAAAGCGACCGGGCGATGCTGTTCCGCCGTATGTACGCCGGCTCCAAGCCCTATCTATTACTGATGGATACAGACTTTTCCCGCTTCGCGCCCGCCATGGTCGACCAGTATTTCCAGACGGCCTTGTTTTACGCCATGTATCCCAGCATGTTCAGCGCCGACGCCTCGACTCATACCTACTGGACGAATCCGGCTCTCTACGAGCGGGACCGCCCGTTGTTCCGGCGCTACATTCCCTGGATCCGGGCGCTTTCCCAGGCCGGCTGGCAGCCGGTGACCGGCGCGCGCACCAGCCAGGCGGGGATTCCGACGGAGCGTTACGGACAGGGCGACGGGGCGATTTTCACCGTGCGCAATGAGGGAGAGCAGGCCGTGGCAGTGCGGCTGGAGATCGATCCTGTTACGGTTGGCCTCAGTGCAGAAGCACAGTTTCAGGCTATCGAATGGATCGGTGGCCTTTCGAAGAATCTGGAGAGCGATGGCCGGAAACTTTTTCTGACCACCATCCTCGCCCCAGGCCAGACTCAGTGCTGGCAACTCCGCCGCCAGTAGTTCTTATCGGCCCGCCATTCCCCAGTGCTCGTCAAACAGGCCCGCCGTAACGACGCTATCGGTGATTTCACCCGACGGCTGTTTCGCCAGGCGCAGGACGGCGTAATCTCCCAGGCGCGGGAACAGAAGGGCGTTCGTGCCACGGAACTCCTTCTCGTGAAAGGTGTGACCGCTGTTGAGGACGATGTAGCGGCTCGGGTTCAGGGGGTTGGGGTAGATCATCACCAGGGCATGCTCGGCGGCGGGGAACTTCGCGCCTCCTGCCACGATGCCCTGCTTGGTCCAGTGAATCGGCAGCCGGCCCGCCAGGCGCGCCAGAATGCGATTGCTCGACGGGTCGCCGAACAGGATCAGGTTGTGATGGGCGATGTCGTCTTCGGTCACCGCCCGATCGTCCTTTATGCGAACGTCGCCGCGGAGCCATTTGGCATATTCTTTGGCGAAGCGATCGAGGTTCGATAGCGCATAGTCGTTGGCCAGGGGGTGGATGGGACGGCCGGTCGGACGAACGCACAGGAACGAATCCAGGAACGCGTCGTCGATCGGGCCTTGCAGACCGTGCGTTTTTCCCGAAGCGGCGGGACGCCCGGGCGCCCACCGGCCCTCCTTCTTCTCAAACACCCGGCTCCCGGTGACCTTCTGGCCGTCGATTGTGAGCGTCTCGCTCTGATCGACCAGCAGCCGGGCGACATTGGTGGTCTTGATGGTCACCTGGCGGCCGTCGTCGCTGCGCTCCGCATCCACTTCCGCCCGCTGGTAGTGTTTTTCGAGACCCTCGACCGTGACCCAGAAGCAGCGGTTGTAGCGCGCCGTGTAGGTCAGAAAGCGCAGACGGTTGGGGACGCGCTGGGGCAACGCGGCGTCAATGAACTGGCTGGATTCCCCTTTGCTGTCCGGAGGGAAGCGGTGGCCGACCCTGGGGCCGACCAGGAACAGCGCCCGCAGATCGGAGAGCGCCAGGCCTTCGCGAGCCAACTGCTCGCGGATATTCACCGAAGCCTGCAATTGTGGGTCGTCCTCGGAGCCGTAGCCGACCATGGGCAGGTTGAAGGCGTTGAGAGCGTAATCCACTGCATCGTAAATGTGCAGGGCCGCTTCCTGGTAAGGGGGCAGGTCGGTTTGCTTGGCGTAGCGCCTGGTCTCGGTGAAGCCGGCGCCGGACTCGACCGCGGCCCAGCGGTCGGGATAATGCAGTCCGATGTGCCAGCCCCCGGCGCCACCCATCGAGAATCCGCGCAGAACGATGCGGCGGGAATCGATGTTATAGCGCTTCCGGACCGATTCGAGAGCTTCAAAGACGTCGGTCTCTCCCGCCCATCGGTAGGCGTTGTTCGTTCGGCCGAAGACCTCGAGCTCGATGTAATCCTGGCCACTCGGAATGGGCTGCCGGGAGTCGTGGGCGGCGATGAAGCTGACCTCGTTGAGCGTCGCCCCGCGGCCGTGCAAAACAAGGTCGAGGCGGACCGGCGTCGCGCCATCGTAGGAGTCGGGAATCACCAGGCCGTACGGCTGCACGCTGCCGTCCACGCGAGAGCGGTAGGCGCGGACGAAGCGCCCCTTTTGGGCCGGCCAGGAGGCGTTGCCGGCCTCCAGCTCTTTGGCTCGCGTCAAGCCTTTGTCGAGCGCGGCCAGGGTGTTCGCCAGGTAGGATTTGTTGTAGAACTCTTCCTCGTATCGGAGGATCCACTCGGCCGCTTTGTGATAGACCTCGACCTCGGCCAGCAGGGCATCGTCGGCTCTCCGCTCCCGCAGCCCCTGGATCGCCTTCGCCAGCTCCCCCATTTTGGCGCGGATCTGCTGCTTCTCGGCGTCGACCGGCTTATAGGGCTGCCCTCGCAGAGCCGGCAGGGTCGCCAGGAGGGCGGCGATCAAGAGGCTACCACCCCAGCGCATAGGATTTCTCCCGGCGGGGGCTGGCAGCGCCGAAGAGCATTTTGCGCTGGGCGTCGTAGAGAACGGCCGTTTCGTCGCCCAAGCTCCAGGCGCCCTCGATCCGGACCAGGTGGCCGCGGCGTGCGAGCTCTTCGAGCGTCTTGGCGGGAAAGCGCGACTCGAAGCCGATCACGCCGGGCGCGGCTTTGCGCGGATAGAAAGAACTGGGGAAGTGGGCGATCTCGAAGGCCGGGGCGTCGATCGCTTCCTGGATGTCCATGCCGAAATCGACCACGTTCAGGAAGAATTGCAGGTTCACCTGATCCTGATCGTCGCCGCCGGGGGTGCCGAAGACCATGTAAGGCTGGCCATTCTTGAGGGCCAGGGTCGGGGTCAAGGTAGTGCGCGGGCGCTTGCCGGGTTCGAGGCGGTTGGCCTTCGACGGATCGAGCCAGAAGATCTGCCCGCGCGTGCTCATCACGAATCCCAGGCCTTCCAGGATCGGCGAGGTGCGGAACCAGCCGCCGCTGGGCGTGGCGGAAAAAAGATTACCTTCGCGGTCGGCGGCGCGGGCGCCGGTGGTTCCCTTTTCGCCCGGACGGAACTCGAGAGGCGGCAGGAGGCGGCCGCTGGTAACCGGGCCGCCTTCGAACGGGTACGGATCGCCGGGGCGCATCTCCATCGAGACGTGGTTCATATCGATCAGCTTGCGCCGCTCCTCGGCGTAGGCCTTGGCCAGCAGCCCGTGGGCCGGGACTTTCACGAAATCGGGATCGGCGTAATACTGCTCGCGGTCGGCATAGGCGAGCTTGGCGGCTTCGGCCAGAACGTGGACGTAGTCCGGGCTGTTTTGCCCGAACGAAGCGAGTTTGTAGCCTTCGAGCAGGTTCAGCATCTCGAGCAGCACCGGGCCTTGCGACCAGAATCCCGCCTTGTAGACCTCGACGCCGCGGTACGTGGTTTTCATCGGCTCTTCGACGCGGCCCTGGTAAGAGGCCAGGTCTTCTTCGGAGAACAGGCCCGCCGAGAGGAATCCGTTTGCATCGCGCACCTTGAACTCGCGCTGGAACTTGACGATCTCCCGGGCGATGTCGCCTTTGTAAAAACGGTCGCGCGCCGCGCGCATCGCCGCGCTGCGTCCCTTGCGGCGGTTTTGCTGCTCCGCCTCGACGAGGCGCCGCAGTGTCCGAGCCAGGTCTTTTTGAACAAAGACGTCGCCGACCTCGGGAACCTTACCTTCGGGCAGAAACACTTTCGCCGAGCTGGGCCACTCCTCGCGCAGGCGGCGCTCGATGGCGCGAATCGTATTGCGGAAGCCGGGATACATCGGGAAGCCCTGCTCGGCCAGCTCGATGGCCGGCTGCATCACCTGGGCCAGGCTCATCGTGCCGAAGCGGTCGAGAGCAATCACCAGCGAGTCGAGCGCAGCCGGCGTAGTGGCCGGCAGGAAGCCGTCATCGGGGATCAGCTCGATGCCGTTGTTGCGAAACCACTCGATGGTCGCCGCCTTCGGCGCCACGCCCTGGCCGTTGATGGCGTAGACCTTCTTGTCCTTGGCCGAGTGAATCAGGATAGGGCACTCGCCGCCGATACCGAACAGGTTGAACTCGAGCACCGCTTGGGCGAACACCTCGGCCACGCCGCCGTCGACGGCGTTGCCTCCCTGCTCGAGCATCCGGACGCCCGCGCGCGCCGCCAGCGGATGCCCGCACGCCACCATGCCGTGCGTGCCCATCAATACCGGACGGGTGCCGGCGCGAAGCAGCAGGACGCAGCCGATGCACACCAGCGCAACTTTCGCCATTAGCAGTCTCTTCATCGTTTGCTCGTCTCCGGCTGCCCTTGATACTATCATGCCTGGTATGAACGTCGGCATCATCGGGCTGGGCTTCATGGGCAGCACCCACCTTAACGCCTGGGAGCGCATCCCGGAAGCATGCCTGATGGCCGTGGCCGATCCCAAGCCGCGCCGATTGTCCGGGGACTTGAGCGACATTCAGGGGAACATCGGCGCTCCCGGCGCCAAGCGGGATTTCGGCCGGCTGCACGCCTCCAGCACCCCGGAAGAGCTCATCGCGGATCCGGCCGTGGAAGCCGTGGACATTTGCCTGCCGACGCACCTGCACCTGCCGGTGGTCCTGGCCGCTTTGCGCGCCGGCAAGCACGTGCTGGTGGAAAAGCCCATGGCGCTGACCGGCGAGGAGTGCGACCAGATGATCGCCGCCGCCGGGCAGGCCGGGCGAGTCCTGATGGTGGCCCAAGTCGTGCGCTTCTGGCCCGATTATGCCGCCGCGCGAGAGCTCGTTGGCTCCGGCGCGCTAGGCCGGGTCCGCAGCGCCATCTTTCACCGCAAGTGCGCGGCGCCGGGTTGGAGCAAGTGGCTTCACGATCCGGCCCGGAGCGGCGGTGGGGCCTTCGACCTGCTGATTCACGACGTCGACTTCTGCCACGAACTGTTCGGACCGCCCAACGGCGTCTCCGCGGTGGGTCCTGAAGAGCTGGAGCGGGGCGTCGACTGGGTGCTGGCGCAGCTCGAATACGATCACGGCGCGCCGGTCGTTATTTCCGGCGGCTGGCACCACCCTCGCAGCTATCCGTTCTCCATGGACTTCACCATCGTCACCGACGGCGGTACGCTGGACTTCCACTCGGCGATCCGCCGCCTGACCCTATACCGGGCCGACGGGACCGAGGAGAAACCTCCGTTGACAGAGATGGACGGCTACGAGGCCGAGTTGCGCTACTTTGTAGAGTGCGCGCAGGCCAACCGCTGGCCGGAGAAGTGCCGCCCGCAGGATTCCGCGGCGGCCGTGCGAACGATGCTGGGGATCAATGAGTCTCGACGTAAAAAGGCAAGGAACCACAGATGAACACAGATAAACACAGATCTAAGGCATGGTTTGCCGGGGTTTATCTGTGTTCATCTGTGTTCATCTGTGGTTCCAATTGGTGTTTCCCCTATGAAACCTCTTGAAATCGGAGTCATGTTCTGGGCGGACGCCCCGCCCCGCGAGAAACTGCAGCAGATCAAGTCTTTCGGCGTCGCCTGCGGCCAGCTTGGCCTGGCGGGGGACGCGGATATCTCCCCGGCCGCCGCCCAGGCCTGGAAGACCGCGCAGGCCGAGGAAGGCTTCGCCCTCATGACCGTCTTCACGGCCTACATCGGCGAAAGCTACGCCGATATCCCGACCGTGCAGAGGACGGTCGGATTCATTCCGCCGGCGACGCGAGCCGAGCGCGAAGCCCGGACGCTCGCCGCGAGCGACTTCGCGGCGGCGGCCGGCGTGCCGGGCCTGGCGACGCACGTCGGCTTTGTGCCCCACGACCGCGCGCACCCGGACTACGTGGCCGTGCGGGACATGGTTCGGCGCGTCTGCGACAAGTGCGCCTCCAACCACCAGACCTTCGCCCTCGAAACCGGCCAGGAGCCGGCGGTGACGCTGAAGCAATTCTTCGCCGACGTCAATCGCCCCAACCTGCGGATCAACTTCGACCCCGCCAACATGATCCTGTACGGCACGGGCGACCCGATCGAGGCGCTGGAGGTGGTCAAGTCTCAGGTGATTTCGGTTCACTGCAAGGATGGCGACTGGCCGGCCGGTCCCCCCGGAACGCTGGGCATCGAGCGGCCGCTGGGCAAAGGCGCGGTCGGCCTGCCGCGTTTTGTCGCCAAGCTGAAGGAAATCGGTTACTCCGGCGCCCTCACCATCGAGCGCGAGGTCCACGGCGAAGAGCAGCGCCGCGACATCCTCTCCGCCGTGGCGCTGCTAAGGAGCTTGGTGGGAACATGACCCGCCGCAACTACGCCGTTCGGATCAGAACCGTCAACGTGACGCCGTAGCCCAGGCTGATCGCCAGCAGAATCGTCCCGATGACGCACTCTTCGTGGAACTTAAACCACAAATAGATTCCCGTCAACCCCATCAGGATCAGCGCGGCCGAAACCACTCCGACCAGCGCCCCCCAGACGTTCACCAACGAGAATTCGTGCCAGAGCCCGCCGATGTGGTGGATGCGGTTGAGCAGGCCGATGAAGTTGGCCGTGTTGGTGCGGATCCTGGCTTCTCCGGCCGCTCGCGAGTAATCAACCTCGTAGACCACCCCCGGGCGGACGATCCGGAAGTTGAATCCGCCATCGGTTGACCGGATCTGGGCCAGCTCGCCGCGGAGCCGCTGCTCGTCCATCAGTTCTCAGGATTGGAGCCCCCACGCCGCTGATAGAGATCGGGCGTGCCGACCGGAACGCCAAGCATTTTCAGGTAAAAGAAGAGCTGGTGCTTGTGGTTGATGAAGTGCTCCAGGTTTCCGAGAAGGATGGTCAGCACCGCTTCGCCTTCAGGAACAAAGACGGTCGGGATACGGCGGGCCAGATCGTCAGCGGTCAATAGCGCGAATCCCTCTTCGAGGTGGCTCATGTACTCGCGCATCCGCCAAAGCGCTTCGTCCACACCGCAGCGATGGTTGACCGGCCGCTCCCGCAGCCGCAGGAAATGAGCCAGCCGCTGCGGATCGACCGCGTACAGCGTGGCGCAGAAACCGGCCAGGCATTCCAGCAGATGGCCGACCACCTCGCTCAGCCGCAGCGCCGGGAATTCCGGACTCCACTCCAGGCGCTCCGGCGGGACCAGGCCCAGCAGGTGCTCGGTCCGCTCAACCTGCTCGCGCAGCTTCGCCAGCACCAGCTCCGGCAGGGCGTGGGGTTCCTTCATAGCATATATATGTTATTATGGAACCATGAAGAGGACCACAATCTTTCTGCCCGACGAGCTGCACGAGCGCTTGCGGCGGGAAGCCTTCCGCTCCCGGGTGAGCATGGCGCACCTGATCCGGTCCCGGCTGGAGGGACCCTCTCGAGCGCGGACGCGGCGGCGCCCCATCAAGGACCCGCTGCTAGAGATGGAAGGCATCGGCCACGACGGAACGCTGGCTGAGGGACTAGATGAAGCCCTGTACGGCATATGAGGGGCGCTATCTGTTCGTAGACACGTGGGGATGGCTTGTCCTGGAGGACGCCGGGAATTCCGGACGCCAGTCCAGGCGCTCCGGCAGGACTAGGCCCAGCAGGTGCTCGGTCCGCTCAAGCTGTTCGCGCAGCTTCGCCAGCACCAGCTCCAGCAGGGCGTAGGGGTCCTTCATAGCATATATATGCTATCATGGAACCATGAAGAGGACCACAATCTTTCTGCCCGACGAGCTGCACGAACGCCTGCGGCGGGAAGCCTTCCGCTCCCGGGTGAGCATGGCACACCTGATCCGGTCCCGGCTGGAGGGAACCTCTCGAGCGCGGACGCGGCGGCGCCCCATCAAGGACCCGCTGCTCGAGGTGTCGGGCATTGGTTCGGACGGGAAACTGGCCGAAGGCATTGATGAAGCGCTTTACGGCATCTAGGCCGCCGCGCCTGTTCATAGACACCTGGGGATGGATCGCGTTGGAAGACGGAAAGGATCCGTCCCATCTCGCCGTCGACCGGCTTCGCAGAAGCTATGCTGAAGCGCGTGGCCTCTGGATTACCACCGATTTCGTTCTCGACGAAACGATTACGCGGGTGTTCAGCCGCCGGCCGTTTGCGGAAGCGGAAAGATTCTGCGAGGCGATCTTCGAAGCGCAGAGGCTGGGCTTGCTGCTGGTGGAACCGATCACGCCCGAGCGCTTCGGCCACGCCTACAAACTGCGTCTCCGATACCGCGACAAGCCGCGAATCTCCTTCACCGATCTGACGAGCTTCGTGGTCATGCGAGAGCTTGGAATCCGCCACGCGCTCACCGCCGACGCCCACTTCTCCCAGGTCCATCTTGGTTTCCAGATCCTTCCCTAGTCCTAGTGGCCAGCCTGGCGCGGCGACGCCGTCAGCGCAGGACTATCTTCGAAACATCCACCGAGGCCGGCGGGTAGCGGGGATTCATCTCCTCGAGCTTCTCGACGATGGTCACAGCGACGGCATAATTGCGGAACCACTTGTGGTTTCCTGGAATGACGTGCCAGGGCGCCCATTCGGTGGAGCACCTGGTCAGCGCGTCTTCG
>JBGOUJ010000022.1:0-28709 GCA_041477005.1 Terriglobia bacterium
AGAACCTGTTCTTCAATCCCAACACGCCGGCCGGGTCGGGCATACCGCAACGGATCGACAACCAGTTTGGCGGCACCTTCGGCGGACCCATCAAAAAGGACAAGCTGTTCTTCTTCATGTCGTGGGAGGGGACGACCACGGCCGAGCGCGGCAATGGCTTGCTGAGCGTTCCGACCGCCCAGGTCCGGGCCGGCGACTTCAACGGCTTAACCACGGTCTACGACCCTTCGACCGGCAATCCCGACGGCACCGGCCGTACGGCTTTCCCGAACAACCTCGTTCCGCAGAGCCGCTGGAACTCGTCGGCGACCACCCTGCAGAACCTGATCCCGCTGCCCAACACCGGCGCCGGCCAGCTCACTAACTACTTCGCGTCGGTGCCTTACTACTTCAAGCGGAACCTGGTGGACGGCAAGTTGAACTGGACGCCGAACAACAAGATCAGCGTCTTCGGCAAGTACAGTGTCATGCTCGCTCCGGTGAGTGCGTCGGCTCCTCTCGGCCAAGCGCTTGGCGCCTATCCGGGCGGCGCGGCCGGCGACGCCGGCATCGGCACCGGGCACAACCATACCGACGTGTTCGGCGGCGGCATCAGCTATGTGATCACTCCGACGCTCCTGTTCGACGCCAATTTTGGCGGTACGCGGATGCATCACGATACCCAAGGTCCGGATTTCGGGAAGAACATCGGCCTCGACGTGCTGAAGATTCCCGGCACCAACGGCTCCGACCCCCGGCAGAGCGGGTTCCCGATCTTCACTATCAGCGGCTACAGTTCCCTGGGCAACGTCAACAACTGGAGCCCGGTGGAGCGGAATGACCGGGAGTACACCTACGCCGCCAACCTGAACTGGATCCGAGGCGCCCACAGCATTCGTTTCGGCCTCGACATCATCAAGCACGAGATGAACCACTGGCAGCCGGAGCTGGGCAGCTATAGCCCGCGGGGCGGCTTCAATTTCGTCAACGGCGTGACCGGGCTGAGCGGCGGCGCCGCGCCCAACAATTTCAACGCCTATGCGTCGTTCCTGCTCGGCTTGCCCGGGTCCTTCGGCAAGTCTTATCAGTTCTACGATCCCATGCAGACGCGCGAGTTGCAGCAGGGCTACTATATCCGCGACAACTGGCAGGTAACCCGCAAGCTGAGCCTCAACCTCGGTCTGCGCCTGGAGCACTTTCCGATCATGAACCGCGGCCAGTACGGTATCGAGCGGTATGATCCGGACACCAATAAAGTGCTGATCGGCAGCCGCGGCAGCGTTCCGCGCAACGCCGGAACCGATGCGATCGCCGTCATGTTCGCGCCTCGCGTTGGCTTGGCCTATCGCGCTAACGAGAAGACGGTGTTCCGCGCCGGCTTCGGTATTACGAGGGATCCGTATCCGGTCAGCCGCCCCATCCGCAGCCCATACCCGGCGGTGATCTTGGCCGACTACCAACCGTTGAACTCGTTCGTCGCTGCCGGCTCGCTGGCTAACGGCATTCCAGCGTTTCAGTTCCCGGACCTTTCGACGGGCACCATCGACATCCCGAACAACGTCGCGACGAACACGCTGCAGCCCGGCACGTTCCGTCGGGGCTACATTGAGTCGTACAACTTGACGATCCAGCGCGACCTGGGCGCCGGGTTCGTGCTCCAGACCGGGTACGTCGGCACGCATTCGGTCCGCCAGGCCGTGACCTACTTCGAGCTCAACGCCGGCCTGGTTCCCGGTGCAGGCGCCGCGGGCCGTCCCCTGTTCGTGAAGTACGGCGTAAATACGAACCGGAGTATTTTCATTCCGATGGCGAACCAGCGCTACGACGGATTCCAGAACAACATCACCCGCCGGTTCTCCCATGGTCTGTTCCTGACCTCGTCTTACACGTGGTCGAAGTCCATCGGCGTCAATGCCGGGGGTAACAGTGACAACGGTTTCCGCTTCTACGTCCCGAGCCAGTTCTCGAAGAACAAAGCAGTGGAGGACTTCGACCGGACGCATGCCTGGGTGACGGCGGCGAACTGGGAACTGCCGTTTGGCAGAGCCAAGAGGTTTGCCACGAGCGGTGTGGCGGCGGCTATCGCCGGGGGCTGGCAGTTGAATCCCAGTGTGGCGCTGTACTCCGGGCGGCCATTCATCGTAGGCACGGATGGTTCCTCATTGAACGCGCCGCAGAACACGCAGGTGGCCGATCAGCTTCGGGCGGATGTTCCGAAGTACGGCGGCGTGGGCCTGGGCAGCCCGTTCTACGATCCGACCGCCTTCACAACGGTTCGCGATGTCCGTTTCGGCAATATGGGCCTGAACGCGATCCGCGGCCCGAGGCTCTTCAACACGAACCTGGGAATCTCCCGGAAATTCCAGGTCAAAGAGGGCCTCGACGTCCAGTTCCGGGCCGAGGCGTTGAACTTAACCAATACGCCCACGCTCAACCAGCCCAATGCCACGGCGTCTACGCCATCGAACTTCATGGCGATCACGAGCACCGTCACTACGGCGACGTCACCACAACGGACCCTCCGTTTTGGTCTCCGCCTCAGCTTCTGACCATCGACTGCGTCCGGCGGCTTGGGGTGCTTGTCATCCCAAGCCCGCTGACGCATCCTTCCCTCAGGACCCTGTAAAGCCGCCGGACGGCCCTGCCTGTTAGTGCGATGAATCTCCCGAATCGGTTACACTGAATGGAATAGAGGGAAATTGGCGTCGCGCAGCATCAGGCGGCTGATTCCGGCGCCCGAAAATGGATCGATTACAGAGCGGCTGACCGATGCTGCCGCCCGGGGGAATACCATTGCGTCCGAGATCCTGCATGTTGGCCGGCTTGCCGGTGATGGCCATCGCGTTGCTGCTCGCCGGCTGCAGCCCGCCGAAGACCCAATCCGCCGGGACGATGCCCCCGGTGCCGGTCAGCGTCGCAGTTGCCACACAGGAGTCGATTCCTGTCGAGATCCGCGCCGTCGGCGCAGTCGAGCCTTCGGCCACGGTGCAAGTAAGATCGCAGATCGCCGGCGAGTTGCAGACCGTGCGCTTCGTGGAGGGCAGCGACATCAAGAAAGGCGACCTGCTGTTTGAAATCGATCCGCGTCCTTACCAGGAGGCGCTGCGCCAAGCCGAAGCCGCGCTGGCGAAGGATCGCGCCCAATTGCGGCAAGCGGAAGCCAATCTTGCCCGCGACGTTGCACAATCGAAATACGCGGATGCGGATGCGGCGCGGTACGCGGCGCTGGTGAAAGAAGGCGTGGTCTCGCGCACGCAATATGACCAGTCGCGAACCAACGCCGACGCCCTCCGGGAATCCTTGCGCGCCGACGAGGCGGCCATCGAGACCTCTCGCGCCACGATCGAGAGCGACCGGGCGGCCGTCGACCGCGCCAAGCTCGACCTCAACTACTGCGAAATCCGTTCGCCCTTTTCCGGCCGGGCCGGCAACCTGCTGGTGCATGCCGGCAACCTGGTGAAAGCCGCGGACATTCCGTTGGTGGTGATCAACCAGGTCACCCCCATTTTTGTGTCCTTTGGCGTTCCGGAGCAGCACCTCGACCCCATCCGGAAGCGCAGCAGCGCTCGAAAGCTTGCGGTCCAGGTCTCGCCTCAGAACGACCCGGGCAAGGTCAGCCGCGGCGTCCTGAGCGTGATCGACAACGCCGTTGATACCACCACCGGGACGATTCGCCTCAAGGCGACCTTCGACAACGAACAGCGCTTCCTCTGGCCCGGGCAGTTTGTCAACGTAGTGCTGACGCTCGACACGCTGAACAACGCGACGCTGGTGCCGTCCGAGGCGGTTCAGGCCGGCCAGCGAGGGCAGTTCGTCTACATCGTGAAAGCCGATCAGACGGTCGAGTCCAGAGATGTTACGGTCGGGCCCACCGTCGGCGGCAAAGTCAAGATCGAGAAAGGCGTCGCCCCGGGTGAGACGGTGGTCACGGACGGCCAACTGCGCCTGTTTCCCGGCGCGCGAATTCAGGCGGTCCAGGAAAAAAATGAAACCACAGATGAACACAGATGAACACAGATTCGGATTCGGGTTTATCCGTGTTCATCTGTGTTCATCTGTGGTTCCATCCCGGTTTAGGTTATGAACGTTTCGCGCATCTTTATCGAGCGGCCGATCATGACCGCGCTGGTTACGTTCGCGGTTCTGCTGTTTGGAACCGTGGGGTACCGGGCGCTGCCCGTGGCCGCGTTGCCGAGCGTGGACTACCCCACCATCCAGGTGACGGCGGTCCTTCCGGGCGCGAATCCGGAAACCATGGCATCGTCGGTGGCGACGCCGCTGGAGCGCGAATTTTCCACCATCGCCGGCGTGCAGACGATGAACTCAACCAATACCCAGGGGATCAGCCAGATCACGGTTCAGTTCACGCTCGAGCGCAACATTGACGCCGCGGCACAAGACATTCAAGCGGCCATCTCCAAAGCCGGCGCGCAGCTCCCGGCCAATATGCCCCGGCCGCCCTCGTATCAAAAGACGAACCCGGCCGAGCAGCCGGTGCTTTACCTCTCGCTCACTTCCTCCACGCTGCCGCTCTATACGGTGGATGAATACGCCGAGACGCTGCTCGCGCAGCGCATTTCGATGGCCAGCGGTGTTTCGCGCGTGCTGGTATACGGCGCTCAGAAATATGCCGTGCGGGTGCAGTTGAATCCCGACACGCTGGTGGCGCGCAACATCGGCGTGGATGAAGTACAGCGCGCGGTCCAGTCGAGCAATGTGAACCTGCCGACCGGCAAGCTCTACGGCGCCAAGCAGGCCTTCACGGTTCAATCGAGCGGCCAGTTGATGAACGCCGCGGCCTACCGGCCGCTCATCGTGGCCTGGCGGAATGGCATGCCGGTGCGGCTGGAGCAACTGGGCAACGTCATCGACGGCGTCGAAAACGATAAGATCATCGCCTGGTTCAACGGCGTGCGAGGCGTGATCCTCGCCATCCAGCGGCAGCCCGGAACCAACACCGTGGAAGTGGTGGACAACATCAAGCAGCTTCTGCCGATTTTCCGGAGCGAGATCCCTCCCGCGGTGAAGCTTTCGGTGGCGTTCGATGCCTCGGAGTCGATTCGCGGCTCCATCGACGACGTCAAGTCCACGCTGGTGCTCACCATCTGCCTGGTGGTGATGGTGATCTTCCTGTTTCTTAGAAATCTTTCCGCCACGCTGATTCCGGGCGTAGCGGTTCCACTCTCCATCATCGGGACGTTCGCGGTCATGTACCTGCTCGGCTACAGCCTGAACAATCTCTCGCTGATGGCGCTGACGCTGTCGGTCGGCTTCGTGGTGGATGACGCCATCGTCATGCTCGAGAACATCGTCCGCCACATGGAGATGGGCAAGCCCCCGATGGAAGCGGCGGTGGCCGGGGCCCGGGAGATCGGCTTCACCATCGTCTCGATGACCCTGTCCCTGGTGGCCGTCTTCATTCCGGTCCTGTTCATGGGCGGCATCGTGGGCCGGCTGCTGCACGAGTTCTCGGTGACCATCGCCCTGGCGATCCTGATCTCCGGTTTTGTTTCGTTGAGCTTCACCCCCATGCTCGGCAGCCGCTTCTTGCGATACGACCACAACGCGCGACACGGCCGGACGTACCGCAGCCTGGAGGCGGGTTTCGATCTGCTGGCCCGGTCGTATGACTACACCCTCCGGAAGGTCCTGCGACACCAGTTTGCCACGATGCTTTTTGCCATCGGGCTGCTCGCTGGAACGGTGTACCTGTTCTTTACCATGCCCACCGGCTTCATTCCGAGCCAGGATAGCGGTTTCATTTTCGGGGTCACGATGGCCGGCCAGGACATTTCGTTTGAGTCGATGGCGAAACACCATCGCGCCATAGCCGACATCCTGCAACAGGACCCAAACGTCCGGGAGACGGGCGCCTTCCTGCCCGAGGGCAACCAGGGTTTTGTGTTCGTGACCCTGAAGCGGCGCGCGGAGCGGGAGCTTTCCGTCGACCAGATTATGGAGAAACTGCGACCTCAACTGGCGTCGGTTCCCGGCATCCTGACGTTCCTCCAGAATCCGCCGCCGATCACCATCAGCGGCCAGTTTACGACCAGCGTCTACCAGATGACGCTGCAGAGCGCCAATCTGAAAGAGATCTATACCTGGGTGCCACCGCTGATGGAGAAAATGAGGGCGCTGCCCGGATTTCTTGACGTAAATACCGACTTGCAGGTCAGCAGCCCGCAGGTGATGGTCGATATTGACCGGGACCGCGCCCTGGCGCTGGGGGTGACGCCCGAGCAGATCCAAAATGCCCTTTACACGGCATATGGCACCCGCCAGATCTCCACCATCTACACTCCGGCAAACGAATATCCGGTCATTACCGAGGTCGAGCCGCAGTATCAGCGCAGCCCGGATGCCCTCTCGAAGCTCTATGTGCGGTCTTCGCCGGGGCCTTTGATTCCGCTCGATTCGGTTGTAAAGGTCTCGCGTAGCGTAGGCCCGCTCAGCGTGAACCATTTCGGCCAGCTTCCGGCCGTGACGGTCTCCTTCAACCTCAAGCCTGGTTTTTCGCTTGGCGAGGCGGCGGAGCGGGTGAACGTGGCGGTGCGGGAATTGCGCATGCCCGCCACCATCGGCGTCAACTTCCAGGGCACGGTCAAGGAGTTCCAGAAATCCTTCCAGGGCATGTCGATCCTGCTGATCGTGGCGATCCTGGTGATCTACATTGTGCTCGGCATTCTGTATGAGAGCTTCATTCATCCCGTCACGATTCTCTCCGGGCTGCCGTCGGCGGTCTTCGGCGCGTTGCTCACGCTCAAGCTGTTCCACAAGGAGCTGGATCTCTACGCGTTCGTCGGCCTGATCATGCTCTTCGGTGTGGTGAAGAAGAACGCCATCATGATGATCGACTTCGCGCTGGACGCGCAGAGGATCGAGGGCCTGCCCGCCAGCAAGGCGATTTACCAGGGCTGCATCCTGCGATTCCGTCCGATCATGATGACCACGGTAGCGGCGCTGTGTGGGACCCTGCCGATCGCCCTGGCCTACGGCGAGGGCGCCGACGCGCGGCAGCCCCTGGGCCTGGCCGTCGTCGGCGGACTGGTCGTCTCGCAACTGCTGACTCTGTACATAACACCCGTGATCTATCTCTACTTGGAAAGGTTTCAAGTCTGGCTGCGTGGTCGCCCCAAGGCGCTCGAGCCGGAGCGCCGGGAAGCGATCGCCAATATTTGAGGCCCTGTCCTGATCGTCGGCCCCACAGTGGCCAGAACCGCCGGCTCCAATTCCTTTCGCCCGGTCCCGGTGGACCGCCATCAAGGGTTTACACTTCTTACCTCCTGTTCGTGTGATAATGCGTGCCGAAAGTAGCAAGGAGGTCTCCAATGTCTCGATCACATTCTCTCCGCATTTGTACGTTTCCGCTGGCTGCAGCTCTCTACTTTGCGCTCCTGCCGCAGGTGATGCTGCCGGCCAATGTCTATATCCAGCACAATCTCGTGGCTGATACGGCGGGTGTGGCCGACAATACCGACCCGGGTATGGTGAATCCGTGGGGCCTCGCTACCTCCGCCACCAGTCCGTTTTGGGTCAGCGACCAACGCACCGGTCTTTCCACCATTTACAACAGCGCGGGCGTGCCGTCGGCGCTGAAGGTCGCCGTCCCGGCGGCTCCCGGCTCCAGCTCGACCGGCAGGCCGACCGGAATCGTTGCCAACTCCTCAGGTTTTGAGCTGGCGCCCGGAAGGGCGTCCAGCTTCATTTTCTCTACCGAGGACGGCACGATCTCGGGCTGGAATTCCGCCGTGGATTCGACCCACGCCGTCATCAAGGTGGATAACTCGAGCTCGGGTGCGGTCTACAAGGGCCTCGCCATCGGCGCCCCCCCCTCCGGTCCCATGCTCTACGCAGCCAATTTCTACGCCGGAACCATCGATGTGTTCGACACTAACTTCAAGCCCGTGTCGCTGCCCGGCGCCTTCACCGACTCGCTGATACCCCAGGGCTTCGCGCCATTTAACATTCAGAACCTGGGGGGCAAACTCTACGTCACGTATGCGAAGCAGAACGCCGCCAAGCACGATGACGTGGCGGGGAAGGGCAACGGCTACGTCGACGTGTACGATTTAAGCGGCGCTATGCTCCAGCGCCTCATCGCCGCCGGCCCGCTGAACTCACCCTGGGGCGTGGCGATCGCGTCGGCCAATTTTGGCGACTTCAGCAACGACTTTCTGGTCGGCAATTTTGGCGATGGGGTGATTAACGCCTTCAATCCTTCCACCGGCGCATTCGTGGCCGCCCTTCAGGATAAGTCGGGCAATCCGATTGTGAATTCCGGCCTCTGGGCTCTCAAGGTCGGCAATGGCGGCAACGGAGGCGACACCGACGCCCTCTATTTCGCCGCCGGCCCCGGCGGGCAAACGCACGGCCTGATCGGCAGCATTCAGGCCGCTCCATCGATCCCCGCAAACGCGGTGGGCAACGGCGCCAGTTTCCAGCCCGGCATTGCACAAAACACCTGGATGAGCATCGTCGGAGCCAACCTCGCGTCCACGAACCGCATCTGGAAGTCGAGCGATTTCGTGGGCAACAAGCTTCCCACATCGCTCGACGGCGTCACGGTTACTGTGAACGGCAAGCCGGCTTACGTTTACTTCGTCAGTCCGAAACAACTGAACGTGCTGGTCCCGCTCGACAACACCGTGGGGCCCGTGCAGGTGCAGACAGCCAACAACGGACTGACGAGCGGCACGGCTACGGTACAGATGCAGACGCTGTCGCCGGCATTCTTTGTCTTCAAGAACGATAAGTACGTCGCGGCCACTCATTCCGATAACAAGTCCATCGTCGGCCCCACGACTTTGTATGCGAACGTCAGCACGCCGGCCCAGCCGGGCGAACAGATCGTGATGTTCGGCACCGGATTCGGGCCGACCAATCCGGCGATTCCCGACGGGCAGCTCGTGACTGCGGCCGGCGTTCTCAGCCCTACGCCGACCATCACCTTCGGCGGAGTCGCGGCGCAGGTGGCGTTTGCCGGCCTGACCGGCGCGGGATTGTATCAGTTCAACGTGACGGTACCGGCTTCCACGCCGAACGGCGACACACCGGTGGTGGCGACAATCGGCGGTGCGAGCACGCCGGCCGGCACGTTTATCACCGTCCAGAAACCGGCGCAGTGAACAACCGGGGCGGTGACGCCGCCCCGGCTCGATCGATCTCAGTCCATGTCATAATACTTCCATGCGACTGCCCCGACTCGTTCGCGTCAAGCAGCATTTCCCTGACCGCGCCCTGCCGGACGTGGCCGGCGCTGTGCGCAAAGAGCTGGAAGCGGCGGCGTGGACCTCGCGCGTCAAGCCGGGGTCGCGGATTGCCATTGGAGCGGGGAGTCGCGGCATCACCAACATCGCCACCATCGTGCGGGCGGTGGTCGAGTTCTGGAAATCGCGCGGCATGCGGCCGTTCATCATTCCGGTGATGGGCAGCCATGGCGCGGCGACCGCCGAGGGCCAGGCCGACGTGCTGGCCCACTACGGCATTATCGAGCAGACGATGGGCGCGCCGGTGGTCAGCTCGCTCGACGTGGTCCCGCTGGGGCCTACGCCCGAGGGCATCGAAGTGGTGATGGACCGCACGGCCTTCGAGAGCGACGGCGTGATGCTGGTGAGCCGCATCAAGTGGCACACCGACTTCGCCGGCACGCTCGAAAGCGGCGTCCACAAGATGATGGCCATCGGCCTGGGCAAATACGCCGGCGCGCAGCGCTACCATACGTTCGCCGTGCGCATCGGCATGGAGCGCGTGATCCGCGGCGTGGGCCGCAAGGTGCTCGATACGGGGAAAATGCTCGGAGGCCTGGGCATTCTCGAGGACGCCTACCACTCCACCGCTGAGGTTCGGGCGCTGGGCGTGGAGGACATGGAGCGGCGCGAGGAGGAGTTGCTGGCGCGGGTGAAATCCTGGGCGCCCCGGATCCCGATCCGGGAATTGGATCTGCTGATCGTGGACCAAATGGGCAAGAACATCAGCGGCGCCGGCATGGATACCAAGATCGTCAACCGCTCGGTGACCGGCGAGAGCAATGTGTGGCCGAACGCGCCGAAGATCATGCGCATTTATGTGCGCGATCTCACCTCGCTCAGCTACGGCAACGCCGTGGGCTTGGGAATGGCCGACGTCATCACCGACCGGCTTTACAACAAGATCGATCGGACTCCCACCGAGCTGAACGCCCTCACCGCCTCAACCACTCGCATGTGCGCCACGCCGATCCATTACGCGACCGACCGGGTCTGCCTGGAAAAGGTGACGCCCACGCTGGGGAGGCTCGACACCGGCGAGGCCACCCTGGCGTGGATCCGCAATACCCTCGATCTCGACGAGCTTATGGTGACCGAGAACCTGCTCGATGAGATCCGGAGCAATCCGATTTTGGAAATCGTGGGCGAGCCCGGACCGATTGAATTCCAGCAGGACGGCAACCTGGTCGAGCTGCTGGCCGAAAAGCAGCCTCCGATTCCAGCCTTCGCCCTGACACCGAGCAGCACCTGACCGACCCGCGACCGTAAGGGAGCGGTTTCCCGGCGCGGCTCCGATTGACCTATGCCTATCTATCAGGTGATCGTCCTGGCGGTGGTCCAGGGCGTCACCGAGTTTCTGCCGATCAGCAGTACCGCTCATCTCTGGCTCGTTCCCTGGCTGTTCGGATGGCGCGATCCGGGTTTGACCTTCGACGTCGCTCTGCACGTGGGAACGCTGCTCGCTGTAGCCGTCTATTTCGCCGGAACCTGGATCCGGCTCCTCCGGCGAGGGTTCGGAGGCCGCGTCCCCAACGACCCGGACTTGGAGGCCAATCCTCGCCTGTTCTGGTTCCTGGTGATTGCGACCATACCCGGCGCGCTGGCCGGCCTGGCGCTCGAGCATTACGCCGAAAGCACCCTGCGCAACCCCTACGTGATTGCCACTACGATGTTCGGCATCGGGCTGGTGCTGTGGTGGGCCGAACAGAGGGGGCGGTTTCAGAAGAGTCTGGACACCACCAGCCTGTTCGACGCGACGACGATCGGCGTCTCCCAGGCGCTGGCCATCGTTCCGGGAGTCTCGCGCTCCGGCGTCACGATCGCGGCGGCGCTCCTGCTCGGCTTGAAGCGGGAAGCCGCCGCCCGCTTCTCGTTTCTGCTGGCCACGCCGATCATCGCCGGGGCGGCCCTGAAAGCCGGCTGGAATATCTTCAAGGCCGGCGGCATTGAGCCTGAGATGCAGCTTCCCTTTGCCCTCGGAGTGGCCGTCAGCGCCGTGACCGGCTATGCGGCGATAGCCTTTTTCCTCCGCTATTTGCAGACCAGGACGCTCAAGATTTTCGTCTGGTACCGCCTTATCTGTGGCATAATAATACTGGCTCTGGCATTTTTCTTCCGCGACACCGTTATGCACCCCTAAGCCGTCCGCCAGCGGCTGCCGGGACGATGACGGAAGCAGAAGAATGAAATTTCTCTCTCCCACCGACCAGCGCCGGCTCAACGAGCTGGTGGGTCTCCTGCTGTTGTCCTCAGCCATCGCTCTGGGCTTGAGCCTGGAGTCCTACAATCCCCTCGACCCTTCGTGGAACACGGCCTCGGCCTTACTGCGGCCGCAGAACCTGCTGGGATATCCCGGCGCTTATGTTGCGGATCTTGCCTTTCAGCTCCTCGGCCTGGGGGCGTTCGTACTGCCGGTCTTTCTGCTTCTGCTGAGCTGGAAGTGGATCCGCTCGGAGTCAGTGCCGGCGCCGAAGCCGGTCGGCGCGGCGCTGCTCGTCTTCAGCCTCTGCGCGGCGCTGGTCCTGGCGCAGCCCGGATTTCTGTGGAGGCAGACCATCGAGCCGGGCGGGCTGGCCGGACGGCTGCTGGCCGACCTGCTCCTGGCGGGCTTGAATCTGACCGGAGCCGTGATCGCCATCTTGATGGCCGCGATGCTGTCGCTGTATTTGCTGACGCAGTTCAGCCTGGCCGACTTCGTGGCGTGGCTCCAGAAGCGGCTGGCGTTTGTGGGCCGATGGAATCAAGCCTGGGCCGGACGATGGCAGGCCTGGCGAGAGAAGAGAAAAGAAGCCGCGAACCTGAAGCGAAAGGAGCGCCTGGCAGCGGCTGTGGCGACGGTATCGGTCTCGCCGCCGCCGGCCACGGCGCTCGCTCCGTCCAAACCCAAGCCTGCTTTGCGCGCTGCCATGCCGCCGGTGGTGGACGAGCGAGGATCGATCGACCTGCCGATCGTCGAGCTGCGGCCCGAGCCGGCGCCGCGGCCGGAGCGCAAACCAGCGGCCGCCAGAGCCGCCCCACCCCGAGCCGCTTCCAAGGGTTACAAAATTCCGCCCACAGCGCTGCTCGAGCCGCCGCCAGGACGCAATCCCTACGATGAAGAAGAGTTGCGCCAGTTGGCGGTGATGATCCGCGCCAAGTTCGAGGAGTTCAACGTCCGCGGCGGAGTCACCCAGATCAACCCCGGGCCGGTGGTCACCACGTTTGAATACAAGCCGGAAGCCGGCGTGAAATACAGCCGTATCACCAATCTGGCCGAGGACCTGTGCCTGGCCCTGCAGGCCGAGTCGATCCTGATCGAGCGCATCCCGGGCAAATACACGGTGGGGATCGAGGTGCCGAACCGGCGCCGCGAGGTGATCAGCCTCCGGGAGATCATGGAATCGGCCGAGTTTCAGGATTCGCCTTCCCGGTTGACCATCTCACTCGGGAAAGACATCAACGGCCGCATCCGCACCGCCAACCTGGAGGCGATGCCGCACGTGCTCATCGCCGGCTCGACCGGCTCGGGCAAGAGCGTGCTGATGAACTGCATCATCATGTCGATCCTCTACAAGTCGACGCCCGATGAAGTGCGGTTCATCATGGTCGATCCGAAGCGGCTGGAGCTGGGGCTCTACGAGGACATCCCTCACCTGCTGACGCCGGTCATCACCGACCTGAAAAAGGCCGCCTACGCGCTGCGCAACGCTACGCTCGAGATGGAGCGCCGCCTGAAATTGCTGGCCACGCAGGGCGTGCGCAACATCGAGCAGTACAACCGCAAGATCCGGACCGAGGAATACAAGGAGCTGAGCCTGTTCGATGAGGACGAGCCGCCGGCGCCGGCCGAGCCGCTGCCCTACATCGTGATCCTGATCGACGAGCTGGCCGACCTGATGCTGCTCGAAGGCAACAACATCGAGGAGTCGATCACGCGCCTGGCGCAGATGGCGCGGGCGGTGGGGATTCACCTGATTCTGGCCACGCAGCGCCCCAGCGTGGACGTGATCACCGGGCTGATCAAAGCCAATTTCCCGGCGCGCATTTCGTTCCGTGTGGCCACCCGCGTCGACTCGCGGACGATTCTCGATTCCATGGGCGCCGAGGCGCTGCTCGGCCGCGGCGACATGCTCTATCTGCCCCCGGGATCGGGCCGCATGATCCGCGTGCACGGGCCTTACGTGAGCGAATCGGAGATCACCGAGGTGGTGAAGTTCTGGAAGGAGCAATCGAAGGCCGAATACCAGACGGCCTACCTGGCCCCGCCGCCGCGCGAGGAGGAAGCGGAGGAGGAAGGCGAGGAGGCCGAGTTCGCCGGCGAGGACGACCCGATGTACGAGGACGCCGTCAGGCTGGTGCTCGAGCAGGGCAAAGCATCCACTTCGACGCTGCAGCGCCGCCTGCGCCTGGGCTACGGCCGTGCCGCGCGAATCCTCGACGTGATGGAGCGCGAAGGCATCATCGGCCCCCCCGACGGAAGCCGGCCGAGAGAAGTGTTGAAGCGTCCCGATTGGCTGCTGGAAGTAGACAACTCCCTGCGATAGGAACCACAGAGGAACACAGATGAACACAGATGGAAAACCGTTCGGAATCTGTGTTTATCTGTGTTCATCTGTGGTTTCATTTCAGGCTTTCCAACAGCCCACGATCCAGCTCCGGTGTGATCTGCTCCAGCATCTGCGGATTGTTGGTCAGGTTTCGTGGCCCGAGCTCGCCGTATTTCCCAAAAAACAGCTCCATCGCCGCGAGTGAGATACCGTAGGCGATCGAGGCCTGCGCCCCGTTCAGCGTGCCCCAACCGTTGCCCAGCGCCTCCAGCGTCGGTAGTTTTCCGGCTCGGGCGAGGACCTTCAGCACTTCGCGCTGCTCGGGGCGGAGCGCTTCGCCGGATAGTTTCTGCGCCATGCCTTCCTGCACCCAGGCCGGCCAGCGGCCGAGGTTGGAAAGGCAGGCGTGGACGACCTCGTGGGCGAACGTGCGGCGCGTGCCGGGGTCGATCTTTTTGCCCGGGGCGAGGGGGACCCGGATCTTGCCGTCGTATTGGCCGCCACTCCACTCCGCGGCGCCGGTCGTTTGGTAATACGCCGCGGGGCTCTGGACGATGGTGATAATCCTGGCGTCGGCGGGGCAGCCGAGCTGATTCGAGATGCGGGAGAACTCCTCTTCGAGCGCCCCGACCATACCGCGCGCCGTCTCCGGGCTGGCCACGGCCGTGTCATAGCGGAGCAGGAAGCGCATGCCGTAGGTTTTTTCAGCGCTCTTGTCGGCGCTTACTTCCTTCTCCAGTTTATGGCACATCCGCTCGAGGCCTTCGTCCGGGTGGAGGGCCAGCGACTCTCTCCAATAGTCGAGCGCCTGGCGCGGGTTATCCAGGCTGTAGGCGGCCCGGCCGGCCGCCGCCAGAAGCTGTGGGTCCTTCTTGTTCTCGCGCAGCGCCCGCTCCAGAATGTCCATCGCCCGGTCGGGCTGGTGCATCTCGAGCAAAGCGTAGGCGCGGAGCAGGGCGACATCACGCTGGTCGCGCGGGGCCTCCACTTTCGACAGGATCTTTTCGGCTTCCGCCGGGCGGCCCGACTGAATGGCGTCGGCGGCCAAATTGAGCTGGGCGGCCAGGGCGAAGTTGGTCTTACCGGTTTTTACAGCCGCCTGGTCCCGCAGGGCTTGAACGTCGCTGCGGCTGATGGCGGGCAGAGCTTGTGTGGACACAGCTTGCGTGGACACAGCTCGCATGGACAAAGCTTGCGTCGAGGCCGCGGCGGCGCCCCTACGCGCTTGCTCGAATTGCTCGATCCCTTCCAAAGCCTCCGCCCAAACATAGCCCTGGACGGTCTTGCCGTCCGTTTGGGCCGAAACCGCATAGCACGGCTTCCCGTTGCTGTCGATCGAGAACCGGACCTTCACCGGGTCGCCGCGCTTGAGCGTCGCCACGGGTTCGGCGCTTTCCGAGCAGCCCGCGCGCAGCGGATATTGCTCTTCCTTTACAGTGAGAACGGAGCCGCCCGAAAGATGCGCAGCGAAGGCGAGGCAAGAGACAAGCAGGGATCCCCTCATAAAGCCGATGCTAGCGGCTCACGACCTCGCGTGTCTCTCGGGGAAAGACCTGAGTTCAGAAGCCCTCTTCCTGAAGCCGCTCGATGGTCAGGCGCGAGGCAGGCTTCAGGTCGAGCGCGGCGAGCAGCTTCTCGACATGTTTGGCGAGGATGTCGCACTCGATGTTGAGACGGTCGCCGGGACGGTGGGTCGCGAGAGTAGTCATGCGGTAGGTGTGGGGGATGATGGCCACGCCCAGCAGGTCGCCTTCGAGCGACGCGATGGTCAGGCTGATGCCGTCAATGGCGATGCTGCCTTTGAAGACCAGGTAGCGGTCGAGCTCGCGCGGCACGCGGACTTTCAGCCACCAGTTGCCGTCGGGCAGGGAATCCAGGCCCGCCAGAACGCCCGTTCCATCGACGTGTCCCTGCATGATGTGGCCGCTTAACCGGCCGGTGGGCAAGAGGGGCCGTTCCAGGTTGACGCGATCGCCGGAGCGAAGATCGCCGAGGTTGGTGCGCGCCAGCGTTTCAGGCGAAAGGTCGGCGGAAAAAGCCGGCCTTTGGATCTCGACCGCGGTGAGGCAGACGCCGTTGACGGCGATGCTGGCGCCCGGCGCCAGGTCCGACAAGACTTGATCGGCGCGGATGGTAAGCTTGCTGCCGGCCGTTTCGACCACTCCCAGCTCTTCGACAATTCCGGTGAACATTGTCTTCAGTCCCGCAGGCGTTCGAGCGTCTCGTAGAATTCCGGAAAGGAGACCGCGGCGGCCTCGGCGTCGTGAATCGTCGACGGACCGTCGGCGCAGAGGGCCGCTACGGCGAAGGCCATGGCGATTCGGTGGTCGCCGAAGGAATCGATCTCGGCGCCGAGGAAGCGGGATTTCCCCGGGATCTCGAGGCCGTCCGGCGAGACCTGGACCTCGACGCCCATTCGCCCGAGGTTCTCGGCAACCGTGGCGATGCGGTCGGTTTCCTTGACGCGCAGCTCGGCGGCATTGCGGACCACCAAGCCGTTTTCCGAGAGCGCTCCCAACACCGCCAGGACGGGAATCTCGTCGATAACGGCGGCGGTCGTCGAGCCCTCCACCACGCCGCCGCGCAGGCGCGAGCTTCGGACTTCGAGGTCTCCCATCAACTCGCCACACTGCTCGCGGAGCTCGAGGATTTTCAGTTGCGCTCCCATCGAGCGGAGCACGTCGAGCAAAGCGGAGCGCGTCGGGTTCAGACCGATGTCGCGGAGGATCACCTCGGAATCAGGCACGGCCAGAGCAGCCGCCAGAAAGAAGGCGGCCGAGGAGAGGTCGGAAGGAACCGCCAGGTCGCGTCCGTGCAAGGCCGGGCGCGGCTCCAGCCGGATCATTCCACGCCGCATCGTGATTTGGGCCCCCAGCTCACGCAGGGCGATTTCGGTATGGTCGCGCGTGCGGATCGGCTCGCGGACGGTCGTCGCACCCGTGGCATACAGGCCGGCCAGCAGGATCGCCGTCTTAACCTGGGCGCTCGGAACGGGCAACTGGTAATCGATGGCCTGGAGCGGCCCGCCCGTGATGCGCAGGGGAGGGAAGTTGCCGTCGCGCGCTTCGATCCGGGCGCCCATTTGGGTGAGCGGATCGATGATGCGCCGCATCGGGCGGCGGGCCAGTGAGCCATCCCCGGCGATCTCGCTGGGGAACGGCTGCGCCGCCAGAATCCCCGACAGCATCCGGATCGTGGAGCCGGAGTTGCCGGCGTCGAGCTGGCCCGCCGGCGGCTTCAGGCCGTCCAGACCGACGCCTTCAATGTGCAGGGTGACGCCTTCGGCGCGGATGGGAACGCCCAGGGCGCGCATGCAGTCCAAGGTCGATCGGCAGTCGGCGCCGTTGGAGAAGTTCCGGATCTGGCTCGCGCCCTGGGCCAGCGATGCCAGCATCGCGTAGCGGTGGGAGATGGATTTGTCGCCGGGCAGGCGTACCTCACCCCTCAATCGCCTGGCTGGTGCGATGACCCTGTCCATGGAAACCACTACCGATTCTAGCAGGGTGCTAAAAAAGCGCCTGGGCAGGCCTCACTCGAAGCAGCTTGGCAGGCGGTTTCTCTAGGAAGGGCGCCGCCAGCGGCGCAAGACCAGGATCAGCAGGAAAGCGCCTCCGACGATCGTGCAGAGGATGCGGAAGTCATCCGGGGTCATCGGGCGACCGGGATCTCCTTGAAGACATTATCGGTGGAGCGCGCGGTTTTAGAAAGCCTGCTTGGTGATCTCGTCAGAAGGAACTCGGCGGCGCCCGGGAGGTTTCATCCGGTGTTTTCCCTTGGGCGGTCTGCCCCGGCGCGGCTTGCCACTGGCCACCCCTTCCAGAACCCAGATCGTATAACGGACCACATCCAGTTCCCCGCGTAGCTGCTCGATCATCTTTCTCAAGAGCGTGTAATCCACTCCAAGAGCACCTCATCCACCCGGGACCCGTACCTCTGGCAAGTTCATCGGCCCGGGCCGGCGACCCCATTAGGGCCGACTTTTACGAAACTTTTACAATTCTTGTACGACTCCCCAGGGGCGACTCCCTAACATCGAAAGTGAGGTCGGACTAAAGGACAAACCTTATGCTTTTGAAAGACGGTCTCGGTAGAGTGTCCGCGTATGAAGACTCGCACCTGACCATCAATTTCCACCGCAACAAAGCGATGCTCGATGGCGCACCGCTCACGCTCACCCGCAAGGAGTATGATCTGCTGGCGCTGCTCTCCCAGAACGCCGGCGAGATCGTCCCCCGCAGTGTGTTACTGCGGCAGGTGTGGGGCTACGGCGACGGCATTCGCACGCGCACCCTGGATGTCCACATTCGCCGCCTGCGGAAGAAGCTGACCCCGTTCACCGACGTTTACATTGAAACGATCTTCGGCGTCGGCTACCGGTTTCAGCCCTACCGCTTGCGGAAGACCTTTGACGCGCCGGCGATGATGGCCATCCCCGCCATCGCCTGAAGCCGAGCCGGCGGGATTCGGTTATACTCGATCCTTGCCTCGGCTCACTTCTAACCAGGTTCGAGGGTTCTGGGCCGCCTGGGGCGGCTGGACCCTCGACGGGATGGATTCGTTCATCTATGCCCTGGTAATGGTGCCGGCTTTGCGGCAACTGCTGCCGCGGTCCGGCATCCCCGCCACCGAGTCCAATGTCGGCTTCTACGGGGGTCTTCTTTTCGCGCTGTTTCTAGTGGGGTGGGGGCTGTCGTTTGTGTGGGGGCCGATTGCGGACCGGTACGGCCGCGTCCTCACCCTCATGCTGACCATCCTCTGCTATTCGCTGTTCACGCTGCTGGGCGCCGTTGTGACCAGTGTCTGGCAGCTTGCCGTTTTCCGGCTGCTGGCTGGAGTGGGAATCGGCGGGGAGTGGTCCATGGGCGGAACCTTCGTGGCCGAGGAGTGGCCCGAGGAGCTGCGGAAGATGGGTTCGGCCTACATGCACACCGGGTATTACTTCGGGGTACTGCTGGCAGCCGTCGCCAATTACACCATCGGCGCCTCCCACGGGTGGCGGGCCATGTTTGCCCTGGGCGGGACGCCGGCTTTGCTCGTGGCCTTGATCCGTTATGGGGTGAGCGAGTCGGCGCGGTGGGAGCGGCTGGGCAGTGAAAGACCCACGATGAGCCGGGCATTTTTCGCCCTCTTCTCGCCCGAATATCGCCGGCGGACATTCCTGAACTCGTTCTACATTTTGGTTTCGATCATCGGCCTGTGGGCCGGATCGGTTTACGTGCCGGCGGCCGTCACCGCCCTCGCCAGGCGCGAAGGCTACAACCTGCGGCAAGGCGCCGAGTTTGCCTCTTATGCCACGATGCTGCTTTCGGTGGGGACCATTTTGGGTTGCCTCATCCTGCCGGGCCTCGCCGAAAGACTGGGACGCCGGGCGACCCTGGCGCTTTATTTTGTCCTGATGCTGGTGTTCATTCCCACCACTTTCGGCTACGTGTTTTACCTTCCGTCAGGAGCGCTCACCTGGTTCCTGTCGTGCTTGTTTTTCCTGGGAGTGGGCGGCGCCAATTTCGCCATGTACACCTTGTGGCTGCCGGAGCAATACCGGACCGAATGCCGGGCCAGCGCGTTCGCGTTTTCCACCTCGGTGGGGCGCTTCATCGGCGCCGGCATTACCTTCCTGGTCGGGGCCGGCGTGTCGCGCTTCCACACCATCGGCATACCGGTAGCTCTCACCTCAATTGCATTTCTGTTGGGGATCCTGCTGTTGCCCTTCGGCGAGGAGACCAAAGGCCGGCCCTTGCCGGCCTGAAAACAATGCACCGGCCCCTGCCGGCGGTACGTCAATCGAGCAGATAAGGTCCCGGCCGGGCGACGCTCAGGTCGCGCCCGCCCCGATCGACCGCCGCGATGCGGAAGCTCACTGCGCGGGGCACGTCTTTGCCTTGAATCAAAAAATGTTTCTCCCCGCCGGGTGGGATGGTTTCGTCATCCACTACGATCTTCTGCATGGTCAGCAAATCACCGCGCGACTCGAAAAACTCGATCCGCAGCACCAGCCCGGTGATGGGCTTCTCGCCGCTGACTTTCACATCGCCTTCATAGGTGATGCTGCCTTCCTGCCGTTGGGAAGAGATCTTCAGGATCTCGAGATCCGGCAGCTTGTGCTCCGGCTTCTTCTTCTGCGGCCAGGCAGGGCAGGCGAGCGCCGCCGGGACGGCCAGAAAGATTCGCCGCGTCACGGAATCAGGGTAGCAGAACGAGCGGTGCGCGGGAGAAGGCGAACTTGCGGCCGACTTCATCCACGATGTTGACCTGGCACGTATAGCGGCCCGGCGCGAGCGACGCCAGGGGAACCTGGAACTGAAAGGGCACCATTTGGCCGCGGGACTTCGACACCTGCGTCAGCCGCACGGGCTCCGACTCGAATGCCTTCACCGAGCCACGGAAAAAGCTGAGGCTGGCCGCCACCTCCGGCGTTTTTTGCGTCGCGTCGAGAGCCGGATCGTAGACCTCGAAGTAGACGTAGAGCTTTTGGTCTTTGCGGAAAACGCGGGTGATGCTGGGAATCAGCTTCTGGCCGTCCTGAATCAACGGGTGGTTGGCGAGATTGCGTTTCTGGTTCTGAGCCGAGCCCACGGCTGCCTGCAGCGGCTCGCGCTGGTTGCTCCAAACCACGGAGCTCAGGCGCAGCCCGTTGGTCTTCGCGGCCAGGTCCGGAACGTTGAAGGCGGTCTCGAAGGTGCCCATCTTGCCGGTGCGGTTTTCCCGGGCCAGGAACTTGACTTTGTAGCGGCCCGGCGGCAGCGTGAAGCCCGTATCGTATTGCAGGTTGCGGCGGCCGAGCTGCGCGGCGTTGGCCTCATCGAGCTTCACGCGAATGCCGTCGCGGACGGTGCCCACCAGCTTGTCTTTGCTGTCGCGGACCTGCCCGATGAAATCAAACGCGGTCTCTTCATTGCCGCCCTTATGAACCAATGAGATTTCCGAGCCGGGGATCTTCACGGCTACGGGGAGAAAATAGCGGTCCCCCGAAAGCCGGAAGTAATCGACTTCCAAGGCCAGGGGCAGGTCGGTGACCGGGTCGCCGAGCAGCAGGGCCTCCTCCAGTTGCCGTTCTTTATCGGCGGTGGTGAACTGCTTGAAGTCCTTGGCGGCGAAATAGCCGGAGCGGTAGTCGAGCTTGGCCTGCGGCTGGCTGGCGAGCGCGACCCGGATGCGGCGGTAGCGGCCGTCCCGCTGGGTATTGCCGCTGTAGTAGCCCACGATGTAGTAGCTGCGCACGTCGGTCTGGGCCTGGGCGATGCCCAGGGTGAGGTCGTTGTTGTCCAGGAACGCCTTGCCGCCGGTGTCGGCAGCCAGGGTGGTGAGAGTCTCCTGCTGGTCGTTGAAGCGGTCGCGCTGGCCCTGCTGCGCCGCGCCCGTGAACATGCCGCTTCCGCGCACGGTGGCCTTGGAAGCGTCGCCGCCCGGCGGCAGGGCCGTCAGGCCGCGGGCGTCCACCGGGTAGAACGCCACGTTGGCGCGGATGGCGGCGTTGACCGTGGCCCGCAACTGCGACTGGTTCTCCACCCCGGTCTTCCCCACGCCGCTCGAAAAATAGACCAGGGCCTTTTTCTCCGGCAGCACGGCCAATTTCCTCACCGCCGATTCCAGGGCGCTCAGCTTGCGATCGGTGTTGAAGATGTTGAATTCGGTCTCGTCGGCGACGAAGGCGGCGCCGGTATCCTGCTCGGTATCATCGTTGCCGACGCCGGCCTCGCTGGCCAACTCCGAAGCCGCCCCGCCGACCCGGAAACCCTTGATCGTCTGGACCAGCGTCTCGCGATCCGCGGTAAAGTCCTGGACCGTGTCCAATTTGGTCGAAAAGCTCATGATCGAGACCGTGTCAGCCGCGGTCATGCGCTCGTTGAGGAACTTTACGGCGGCCTCTTGGGCGCGGATCTGGTCGGTCGGCGGCATCGCCGAGAAGTCGAAGAACAGCACCATCAGCCGGCGGTCCCGGTACCGGATCGGGGCGGCGGGAGGCGCTTCGCTCGGGGGCGGCGCGACGCGGGGGCGCGGGGCCGCCGCAACGCTGTCGGTCGCGGGAGTGGCCGCCGGCAGTGGATCGAGGGTCAGGCGCTGCACCTCGAAAACGGAAACGGTCTGGGGTTTGCCGTCCTCAAAGACAGCGAAATTCTCTTTCTTCAGGCCGTCGATGGCCTTGCCGTCGCGGTCGCGCACGGTCACGTCGACAATCACCAGGTCGGCCGTCGACTCGAAGCGGGTCACTCTGACCGACTGCTGGGGCAGCGCAACCAGGGCGATCAGGAATAGAGTGGCGAGGCGTCGCATAGTTCAAAACCGGAAGCGCACGGTGGCGTTCAGAGAGCGCATCGCACCGGCGCCCGTGGCCAGGCCGTAATTGGTGGCGTTGACGGTGGTGGCCAGCCCCGCATAGACCACGTGGTTGAGACTGTTCTGGGTGTCCACGCGGAACTCCAGCCGGCGGCGGTCGTCGCCCGCGACGCGGAAGGAGCGGCTGAGCGAAAGGTTCAGAGAAAACTGGTTCGGGCCGGGAATGGTGTTGCGGCCGGCATCGCCGAAGCGGATCGCCGGCGGAAGGGTGAAGGCGGCGGTATTGAAAAACAGTCCGCCGGCGTCGACCGCGAGGCCGCTGGCGTCGGCGCGCCCGCTGCCCACCGATCCGGTGCCGCCGGAGTTGGACAGGTTGCCGAGCACGCGCGCCGTGAACGGGATGCCGGAGGCCGCCGTCACGCTGCCGCTCAGGGTCCAATCCTGAAGCAACTGCATCGCCCGCCCTCCGCCGCGAAGGAAGTAAGCGTTGGCGCCGACCGGCGAGGTGAGAACGGAAGAGAGCGCCAGCCTGTGGCGCTGATCGAAGCTCGATAGCCCGCGCTCCGCCGCCAGGTCACTGTTGTCTTGCGCCACCACGCTGGCGCCGCCGCCGAGCGTGGAAGCATTGTCGATGGACTTGGAAAACGTGTAAAGCAGGTTCGCGGAGATGCCGCGGCGGAAGCGCCGGGTCAAGTGGACCTGGGCGGCATGATAAATCGAGTTGCCGTCGGAGCTCTCGAAGGTGAAGCCCACGGCGTCGCCTATCTGCCGGCGCTGCTCGGCGGTCAGCGGCGAGCCGGCCGGCGCGCGGTTGGGCAAACTCTGGATATCGAGCCGGGTGCCCTTCGTCCCCAGGTAGCCGACCTCGAGGATCAGCGAGCGCGGCAGCTCCTGCTGGACGAAGAAGTTCCACGTCTGGGCGTAGCCGTCGCGGTAATTGCGGTCTACTGCATAGGTATTTGTAATCTTTTGCGAAGGAGCGGTGGCGAAGCCGTTTGCGATCGTCAGGGGCTGGTCGAGGCTGGTCGTCAAGGTGGCGGTGTTGGCAAAGGGCGGCTGCGAAGCCAGGCGGCTGGGGAACTGGTTATAGATCGAGCCGTTGTAAAAGATCCCGTAGCCGGCCCGGATCTGAAAGTAACGCTGCCCCAGAGGCCGCCAGGCGATGCCGATGCGCGGAGAAAAGTTCTTGTGGTCGGGGTTGACCAGCGCCGCCGGAAAGGCCCCGCTGTAAGGGCCGCTCTGTCCGGGCGTCACCACGGCCGCGCCGGTAAAATAGGGGGCGATGTCCAAGTTGGCGATGCGGCCGTACTCTTCCGTGAACGGGTTGAAAAACTCGTAGCGCAGGCCCAGGTTGACCGTCAGGTTCGGTCGCAGGCGCCAATCGTCGGTGACATAGGCGCTGTAGGCGCTGCCGCGAAAGTAGGTATTTGCACCGCCGAAGCGCACCGAGCTGGCCTGCGGCAGCCCCAGCAGGAAGTCGGCGAAGTCGAAGCCGGTGCCGGGCAACGGCTGTTTCTGGGCGGTAAAACCGCTGGTGGCCAGGCCGCTGAAGGTGAACGTGCCGCGGGCGTCCTGCTGGTTCCGGTTGTTGAGCTGCATCCGGCGGTAATCGCCGCCGGTGCTGATATTGTGCTGGCCGCGCACAATCGTGACGCCGTCGCCGACCACGGAAGTCTGATTGCGCTGCAGGGTCGCGCTCGCATCGGTAAGGCCGCCAAAGTTGGTGAAGGAAAGATTGGGGGGGCCGTAATCGATGGGATCCGCCGAAACGCCGTTGATTCCCAGCTCGGCGGCGACGTTTTCCTTGTTGGCGAAAAACGGCGTGACGTTGCTGCGGTTGCGGCTGAAGTTCCAGTTCAGGCGGTTGATCAGCTTCGGCGAAAAGTTGTGCGTCCAGGCCAGCGTCGAGCTCATGCCGCGGCCGGAGGTTTCATCGCGGAAGCCGTAGAGCTGGGCATTGTTGGAGCTTCGGTTCTGCCAGTTGAAGTTGAAGGCGAAGCTGTCCTTCCTCGAGAGGTTGTGGTTCACCCGCAGTCCGAGATTGTCGTTGTTCTGGACGGTCGAAGTGACGTATTGATAATTCTGAACCAAGCCGGGCTGATTGGGAAGCGGCATGAAACGGAGCAGCCCCATGGCGGCGTGGTCGCGAAGGCTGGCCGGCACCTGATTGTTCGGGAAAGGGAGGGGCCTGGCGGGGCCGTCTGGGTGCGTGGTGCGGTCGTATAGAAGCGAGCCGGATTGGGAGAAATCGCCGTCGCGCTCGGCTTGGGTCGGCAGCGTGGCGGTGGAGCTGAAGGGATTGCGGCTCCGGTTGCCGGTGTAGTTGAAGAAGAAGAAAGTCTTTTCGCTGGTGATGATCTTGGGAATGCGCAGCATGCCGCCGGCCACCACCCCGAAACGTGCCTGGCCGTACGACGGCTTGGGAACCGTCTGGCCGGTCAGGGAGAAGGGCCGGGCGTCGAGGGCCGAGTTGCGGAGCGAGAAGAAGACCGATCCCCGCAACTGCTCGCGATTGCGGCGATTGCCGAAATTCGCCGCCGCGCGGTCGCCCGGCGTACGCCCCATGCCTCGACCACCAGGGCCACCGGGGCCCCGGCCTCCGCCAAAGCCGCCGCCTCCTCCGAATCCTCCTCTTCCTCCTCCTCCTCCTGGCCCGCCCCTGCCACCGCCGAAACCTCCGCCCCCAAACGGCGCGCCGCCGCCCGCCCCGCCCGCTTCCGGCCCTCCGCCGTCGGGCCCAAACTGACCTGCCCCTCCGCGCTGCGCAAATTCGGCCCGGCGCTGATCGAACATGCCATCCTGCTGCTGCTGCACGCCCAGACCCTGGCTCAAGCTACCGTTGACCAGGAACGCCTCGTTGCTGTCCGAAGAAGTTTGCGGCGGCGGCGCGTTGGCCTCGGAAATCGCGCTTAAGATCTGGTTCTCGACGTTCTGGTTGACGCCCACGGTTTGAAAGCCGTTCTGCCGCTGGCGGGCGCCGGGGCCCGCGGGCGCTCGGGTGACGGTTGTCTTCTCGCGAGGCTTAAGCTCGAGCGTCCAATCGGCCGTCACCGGCGAGTCAGCCACGGTCACGTCCCGGTGCTGGGTGACGAAGCCGAACACCTCGACTTGCACGGCCCAGACACCGGCTGCCAGGTCGGCCGATGCGTAGCGCCCCGCTTCGTCGGTGACCATGGAAAGCTTCTTGTCGCCCAGGGTGGCGGTCACCGTGACGCCGGGAATCGGCTGATCGGCCGAAGAAACCGAGCCGGTGAGCTGAGCCGCAACCAGGGGTCCGGCGAGAAGGCAAAGTGCTGCCACTGAGGTAAGCCGAGGGGCCACGTAGAAAAGACTGCTTTCGGCGTCTGGCGGTTACCGTCAAAGGTTGCCAAAGCAAGGCGCTATAGGTAGAGTCTTGTTTGGCAGGAGGGTCAGAAAAATGACACGACGGCAATGGTTCCAGGTTTCGAGCGCCGTGGCAGCAGCCCCGCGGCTGCTGGCGGCGGGACCTCGTGAAATTGTGATTTCGAGCGTCAATGGGACGCGGTGCTGCGAGCGAGCGTATGGAATCGTGAAGGCCGGGGGAGATACGCTGGACGCCGTCGTCGCCGGCGTGAATATTAATGAGGAGGACCCCGAAGATACCAGCGTAGGCTACGGTGGCCTACCGAACGAAGACTGTGTGGTGGAGCTGGACGCCAGCGTCATGCACGGGCCCACGCGGCGCGCCGGCTCGGTGGCCTCCATCCAGGGCATCAAGGCGCCTTCCAAGATAGCCAAGCTGGTGATGGAACGCACGGACCACATCATGCTGGTGGGCGCCGGGGCGCTGCAGTTCGCCAAACGCCAGGGGTTTCCGGAAGAGAACCTGCTCACCGAAAAATCGCGTCTGGCCTGGCTGGTCTGGAAGGAGTCGCTGCGCGATCCGAAGGGGCAGGGGAATTGGGGGCCGGGCCTCGCTGCCCCGGACAAGGTCCGGAAAAAGAAATCCGGGTTGCTGCGACAGTTTCCCAGCGCGAAACCGGAGTGGATCGACTGGGCTATGCAAGTTGCGGCGTATCCGCCCACCGGCACCATCAACTGCCTGACCTTGAACAGCAAGGGCGAGATGTCGGGCGTGACGACCACCAGCGGCCTGGCGTGGAAGATCGCCGGCAGGGTGGGCGACTCGCCGATCATCGGCGCCGGCCTTTACGTCGACCAGGACGTGGGCGCAGCCGGCTCGACCGGCCGCGGCGAAGAAAACATCCGCGTCGCCGGCGCCCACACCATCGTCGAGCTGATGCGCCAGGGACAGAGTCCCCGCGAGTCGTGCCTGGAGGCCCTGCGGCGCGTGGCGCGCAATTTCAACAACGACATGACGAAACTGGCCCTGGTCAGCCTCAATTTCTACGCGCTGCGCAAGGACGGCGAGCACGGCGGCGCGTCGCTGTGGAGCCGCGTCGACCGTGACGGCAAGCTCCAGCCGCCGCGCTACGTGGTCAACGACAGCGGGGCCAGCCGCTTCGCGGATGCGGCGTACCTATTTGACAAGAGGTAGCGCGCCGGCGCTCCGGCAGGATGCTCTCTAGCGAACCCGAACCAGGGTCTTGAAATCGATGTCTGAGGGATTGGCGTCCGTGTTGGCGGCGCCAAGCGGCAGCAAAATCTCGATGTCGACCTTCTTACAGATCGTCTCCGTGCACGCCTGACCGCTAACGGCGATTCGGGCCGGTCCGGCCCCCGAACGCCGGACCTTCGCCACAAACAGGGCCTGCCCGTCGAAGACCCAGGTGAACCACTGCAACTCCGGCTTGGAAAGGTCTTTCGGCGGAGATTGATACCACGGTCCTGCCACCTCCAGCCCCTGGGTCAGCCGGATTTCCGTAGGACCATCCAGGCCTAAAGACGGCCTGCCCGCGAGTTTCTCCTCCGCCCGCTGTTTATTGTCCATCGCGAACGTATGCCAGCCCGCTTCGAGCGTTGCCTGGACGACCAGAAACTCGCCGTCCAATCTGGCCCGGTAGGAAACGCAGCGTTTGAGATCGTGACGTACCTCGACCCCGTCCGTCCAGTTGCCCGCCCCGGTCGCCTGACTACATGCGGCGACGAAAACAATCATCGTCTTCACGGCACTCCGCCTGGTCGGTCTGATCATTTGCGAAAGCTCATCCGGTAGGTCTTGCGTTGCACCTGCATTCGTTTACCGTCGCGAATCAGGTCCAGCGTGACCGTTTGCCCGGCCGTGATTCGAAGCTTGATGAACAGCTCCGCCGTATTCGCGATTTCGTCCCGCTCCACACCGTTGACGCCGAAGACGATGTCACCGGCGCGCAGCTCATGATTCCCCAGCATCTCCCCGACGCTATCGACGACCTTGACCTGGCTCGCAAACCCGTCGGGCTTGAGCCCCTGCTCGCGTTTTTCCGCCTCCGTCAGCGGACGGGATTCGAAATACACCCGTGGGTCGACGGTCGATTGCCGGAAACCGATATCGGTCACCCACCAGAGCTTGGGCAGTGCAACCGCGAGATCGACCGGCTTTCCGCCTCTGTCCACCGCGATCTCGACCCGTTCGGCGCGACGGTCTACCTTGTCATAATAATATTGAAGATCCCCGGACGTCCAGACCGTCGTTCCGTTCAGCCCCGTAATGCGATCGCCCGGTTTCATTCCAGCCGCCTGAACGGCGCCCCGGGCCTCTTTCACGACCAGCCCCTTCGGTATGTCAAGGTCAATGCCTATGGTCTTGATGTCCGGCGAGCGGTACAAGTGTGTCATCTTGTCGAGGGCGCCGTCCCGTTCCCGCTGAATATTCTGAAAGTCCACGATCAGATGACACTCCACGCAGGCGTTCCGCGCGATTGTTCGCTCAGCCAACAGCGGGAATTCGCGCGGAAACAGCGGCTTGGGCCGCTCCGCCTTCTGCAGCTCGCCTCGCTGGTATCGGCGATGTAGTTCCAGACCCTGCTGCAGCGCCGTTTCCAGGCTGCTCAGATTGAGGTAGGTGTCGTCCGACGCCGGGTCTCGCCCGCCGTACCGCATATAGATCTGCTCCTCCGCATTCAGTATGAAGTAATAGAGAGTATTATTGCGATCATAATCGAACAAGCCGATATCAACGTCGTCCATCTTGGGGATGCGCACGCACACGTACTGACTCAGCAGTTTGCCGCGTGGAGAATCTGCCGGTGACAGCACAACCTGTGCGTCAAAAATGCGTCCGGCGATTCAAGCCTCGCAGCGAAACTCGAGGAAGATCGGCTTCTGAGTCTGCTTTGCCTCCCGAACGGCTTCGCGGTAGTTGTTCATCCAATAGATCCCGTCGTTTTGCGCAAGCACGTTTTGCGCAAGCACGTGTTGCGCAAGCACGTTTTGCGCAAGCAATGGACCCACGGAGGACCACACTACGCACGCCAGTAGCGCGTGAAGAGCGAGATCTCGTTTTTGTATTCTCATTAGCCTCAGTTTGCGCCTGGATTAACCAGGATTGCGACTTGGAATCCTGATCAGCTCTATCATACTCCAGTCCCTGTCCTTCTGAGGCGCTCCAGTTCGATGCCCAACGGTCTGGGCTCGCCCGCCGCCTGCTTCCGGGGCAGTCGGGTACCCGCCATGGTGAGGCAGCCGCCCGCCGTCGTTGGTATGGTAGCCTTGGTAGAATAAAGGTAGAAGTATTGCCGTGGCCCTGGCCAACGAGACCAAGACCGAGGCCATCCGCAAAGCG
>JBGOUJ010000023.1:0-28467 GCA_041477005.1 Terriglobia bacterium
GACATCTTCGCCAAGATCTTCGGCCGCCGCGGCCTGCACCTCAACGCCTACAACGCCTACCAGTCGATCATCCGGGGCGGCCACACCTTTCTCACGATTCGCACCGGCCCCGACAAGGTCACCAACATGGGTGACCGCCTCGACCTTCTCGTCCCGCTCAACCAGGACACGATGGACCGCCACCTGCGCCTCCTGGGCCCCGGCGCCGCAGTCATATATAATGCCGACACCATCCAGGCCGGGGAAGCCGCTCAGGGCGTGCAGCTCTGCCCGCTCCCGGTCTCGAAACTCGCCGATATCACCCGCAACAAGGTCGCCCAGAACACCCTGGCCATCAGCGCGGGCCTCAATATGATGGGCGTCGGCTTCCAGACCCTCGAGCAGGTCCTCGCCGAGCAGTTCCAGAAGAAAGGCGACGCCGTGATAGCCGAGAACGTCGGCGTGGCCCGCGCCGGGTACGACTACGCCACGGCGAATTTCAAGCCCTTCGCCCAGGCGCTTCCCATGACCGAGAACTGCTACGCGGTGCTCTCCGGCAACCAGGCAATGGCCATGGGCGGGGTGGCGGCCGGTGTGCAGTTCTACTGCGCCTACCCGATGAGTCCGGCGACCGGCGTGCTGCACTGGATGGCCTCCCACGCCCGCAAAGCCGGCGTCATGGTCCGACAGGTCGAAGATGAGATCGGCGTCATCAATATGGCCATCGGCGCGGCGCACACCGGCGTGCGCGCCATGTGCGCCACCTCCGGCGGCGGCTTCGCCCTGATGAGCGAAGGCCTCGGCATGTCGGCCATGATGGAAACCCCGGTCGTGGTCATCGACTGCCAGCGCGCCGGCCCTTCCACCGGCGTGCCCACCAAGACCGAGCAAGGCGACCTGTGGCAGATGCTCGGCGCCGCCTTCGGCGATTATCCGCGCCTCATCGCCGCCCCGGTCGACATCGGCGACTGCTTCCGGATCATCCCCGAGATGTTCAATCTCGCTGACCGCTTCCAGTGCCCGGGCATCGTGCTCAGCGACCTGCTGGAGTCGGAAGGCCGGCTCAGCGTCGATCCGAAGGACCTCAACTTCTACCCGCCCATCGACCGCGGCGAGCTGATCACCGCGGCGCCTTCCGGGACCGACGGCAACGGAACGAACGGCGGCTACAAGCGCTACCTCATCACCGAGAGCGGCGTCTCGCCGCGCGCCGTTCCCGGCGTGCCCGGCCACGCCCACACCGCCGCCACCGACGAGCACGACGAGGACGGGGTGCTCATCAGCGACGAGTTCACCAACCCCACCAAGCGCCGCGCGATGATGGAAAAGCGCATGCGCAAGATGGTCGGCATCGAGGCCGCCGTCCCGCCGCCCGAGCTGCTCGGGCCGCGCAACGCCCAAGTCACCCTAATCGGCTGGGGATCCACTAAGGGCGTCATCGGAGAAGCCTGCGAGATTTTGACCGAGGAGGGTATCTCCGCCAATCAGCTCCAGATCCGGTGGCTGGTACCGCTCAAGGGCGACGCCATCCTCGACATCCTGAAAGGCTGCCGCCACACCATCATCGTCGAGAATAATTACAGCGGCCAGTTCGCCCGCTACCTGCGCAGCGAGACCAGCTACGTGCCGAAGGGCCACATCCGCAAGTACGACGGCGAGCCGTTCATGCCCCACCACGTGGTGGAGGCGGTCAAGGAACAACTGGCCGGCAAGACCAAACTGTCCGTCCCCATGCACGAAATTATGGTTTAGGAGAAAAGGCTTAGGAGAAAAGGCTTAGGAGAAAAGGAAAACATGGCGACCACAATCGAGGCTCCCAAGCAGTTGACGATGGCCGATTTCAAGGGCAAGGTCGATCCCGACTGGTGCCCGGGCTGCGGCGATTTCGGCGTGCTGGCTGCGGTGCAGAAGGCCCTGGTCGAGCTGCAGATCCTCCCCCACAACATCGTGACCATCAGCGGCATCGGCTGCTCCTCGAACTTCCCCGGCTACGTCAGTAGCTACGGCATGCACACCATCCACGGCCGCGCCCTGGCGGTGGCCACCGGCGTCAAGATGGCCAACCACGAGCTCACTGTGCTCGTCACCGGCGGCGACGGGGACGGCTTCGGCATCGGCGGCAACCACTTCGTCCACACCATGCGCCGCAACGTCGACCTGCTCTACATTGTCATGGACAACCAGATCTACGGCCTGACCACCGGCCAGACCTCCGCGACCAGCAGCATCGGCATGAAGACCAAGAGCATGCCTTTCGGCAACGTCGAGACCCCGGTGAACCCCATCTCGCTGGCCCTGGCCGCCGGCGCCACCTTCGTCGCCCGCGCCTTCAGCGGCGAGCAAAAGCACCTCACCGAGCTCATCAAGCAAGGCATCCTGCACAAAGGCTTCTCGTTCCTCGACGTTTTCAGCCCCTGCATCACCTACAACCACGACAATACTTACCAATGGTTCCGCCCACGGGTCAAGAAGCTCGAAGACAACCCGGCCTACGACTCCACCAACTGGGCCATGGCCATGGAAAAATCCCAGCTCTGGGGCGACGAGATCCCCATCGGCAAATTCTTCGAGCGCACCGACGTCTCGACCCTGCACGGCGCCGAGCCGGTGCTGAACGACGGCCCGCTCGCCCACCGCGACCCGCGCCTGCCGGAGGCGGTGACCCGCGGCTTCATCGAGGAGCTGATGTAAGCGAAAGGGCAGACTCGCTGCCGTTTGCCCGGGTGATGTAATCAGGCGCCCGCCGGCCCCAGCCCAAGCTGATCCGCGTAGGCGAACAGAGCCGGAGCGCCTCCGGTGTGCAGAAACAGCACCGTCTCGGCGGGGTTGATCTCGCCCCGTCGAACGTGATCGATCAGGCCCGCCATCGCTTTTCCCGTGTACACGGGGTCGAGGAAAATTCCTTCCTGGCGCGCCAGGAGCGTGATCGCCTCCAGGCAGCCAGGCGTGGGAATGCCGTAGCCAGGGCCAATGTACCCCGGGTCGGTCCGGATCTCCTCGGCCGTAACCCGCGTGGGAACGCCGATCCTCGCAGCCGCGTCATTGGCGATGCGGACCGCGCGCTCGGTCTTCCCCGGCTCTCCGTCGCTTACGGCGATACCGTACAACTGATAGGGTGCGCTATACATTTTGGCTCCGAGCACGAGGCCGGCCTGGGTGCCGCGGGAGCCTGCCGCATAGTAGAGCCGGCCCGGCTCCTCGCCCATTCCTGCGAGCTGCTCCACCATTTCGAGCGTACCCGCCACGTATCCCAGGACGCCAATGGGGCTGGATCCGCCGACTGGAATCAGATACGGCCGCTCACCCCGCGCCCGCAGCTCGGCCATCACCGTCTCCACCATCGCCGCCTCTTGATCGCCGATCGCGAGCGCGGGGTCGGTGGCGGGGGGAATGAAATGCACCTCGGCGCCGAGCAGGTAGTCGAGCAGGAGATTGCCCTCGAGGCTCGGCCGCTCGCCTTTGCTGGTTAAAACCAGCGCCGCGCCCATCCCCGCCGCCCGCGCCGCGGCCGCCGTCATCCGCGCGTGGTTCGACTGCACGGCCCCGGTCGTGACCAGCACCGTGGCCCCCGCTCGCAGCGCGTCGGCCACGAGGAACTCCAGCTTCCGGGCTTTGTTGCCGCCGAAGGCGAGTCCGGTCAGGTCGTCGCGCTTGATCAGAAGGCGCGGGCACCGTCCGGGGCCGCCAAGCGCCTCGCGCAGCCGCCGGGCCTCGTCGAGCGGCGTCGGCAGCGTCGCCAGCCGAAAGCGGGGCTGAGATCCAATGGGCATTCCAGACAATTCTGTCGCCTTCCTGCTCGGGACACAAGTGGCCCGGTGGCCCGCCATCGACCTTCAAGGGAGACGGCGTGACCACCAATCCCGTCGACGACGCGTAAAGGGATTCATGGAGGCGGTGGCTCCCAGGCGTGAGCAGGTCCCAATCGCCGGCTCACGCCCGCCGCGCCAGCTTGCCGGCGAATTTCTCGCGGAACTTACGCACCTTCGGACTGACCACTAGGGCGCAGTAAGGCTGGAGCGGGTTGTTTTCGAAATACTCCTGGTGGTAGTCCTCGGCGCGATAATACGTCGAGGCCGGCTGCACCTCGGTCACAATCGGGCGAGGCCAGACGCTGGCGGCATCGATCTCGCGGATCATCTGGCCGGCCGCGCCCCGTTGCTGCTCGGAATGGTAGAAGATCACCGACCGGTATTGAGGCCCGACGTCGTTGCCCTGCCTGTCGCGGGTAGTGGGATCGTGGATCGTGAAGAAGACCTCCAGGATCTCGCGGTACGAGGTAACGTCCGGATCAAACGTGATTTGCACAACCTCGGCATGACCGGTCCTGCCGCTGCACACATCCTGGTAGGTCGGGTCCGGGACGTGGCCTCCCATGTAGCCCGACTCGGCCCCAAGGACCCCTTCCATCTCCTGATACACAGCTTCGAGGCACCAGAAGCACCCGCCGCCCAGTGTCGCGATCTCGCTCTTCGGCATAGTATCTTCAGCTTACGACATCCTGGCCCGGCGTGGGTCACTCCACCGGCGCTCCGCGATAGGAGATGTTGTAGTGAGGCGCCGGCTCCCGGTCAAGACCGCTGGTCACCACGATGCGCCCGTCCGGCGAGCTCAGCTTGGCGGGTGGCGCCGCCGGCAACGTAGCGCCATTTGGCGCCGGGGGACGCGGGCCGGTCGCTCCGGAGGCCGGGTGGGCGCATAGCTGCGCGCCGACCGGCGCCGGCACGCGCCCGCAGCCAGTTTGCCTGGCGGTGCTACTCTGGTAACCGATGACTCTGGAAGAGCGGATCGAGTTGCACGAACAGTGGCTGCGCTCGATGGAGAGCAACCAGACACAGTTTGTTGCCAACATGGCGACTCTGGACCGGAGACTGAATGAGCTTTCCCGGATCGTTGTCACTCTCGGCCAAAACAAAACCGTGCTTTTCACTGCGATGGCCAATTTCAGCTCCGGGATGGACGACCTGCGGGCTGAGATGAAGGCTCTGGCGGAACAGCACCGCAAGTTAGAGGACACGGTCGACCGGTACATCCGCTACCGAGGCAACGGGAAGCAAGAAAATTGAGGCGCCGCCTGCTTGCTGCGTTTCTGCTGGGCGCAGCCCTCTGGGGTCAGGCGTTCCGCCCGGATCAGGAGCGCGCCTGGCGGTCCCGCATCAAATCCACGCTCTTCGTCCCCGATCCCCTGCCCCCGCTCGAAGCGGCCGTCCACAGCCGCTTTGAGCCGGCGCCCGGTGTGGTCGCCGAGCGGATCACCTACAACACCCAGTTCGGCCTGCGCATTCCGGCGATCCTGTATCTGCCGAAGTCGCGGCCCGGCAAGATCCCCGCCCTGGTCGTGGTCAACGGACACGGCGGCGACAAGTACAGTTGGTATTCCTTCTATTCCGCCAACTGGAGCGAGGCCGGCATCCGCCGCCTGCCCAAGACGCACGTGAGCGAATGGGCCCGCTCCCGGGGCGTCGAGATGGACCCCGGCTATTCTAGCGAGCAGCGGGAAGGCGGTACGCCCGCCCTGGGCGAGGGCGTCCCGGGGCTTTCCCACGAGGACCTCAGCCTGTTTTCGCCCGAAGAGTGGGAACGGCAAATGGACCGGATGATTCAGGAGAGCTGGGTCGCGGCCGCAAAGACCAGACTGGCCTCATCCTTGCGGTGAGGCGACCGGCGCTGCCGCTTCGGCCGGGGCGAAGCGCTCGATGGTGTCGAACAGCTCCTGGGGGAGAATGGGCTTCGAGACATAAGCGTCCATGCCGGCTTGCAGGCAGCGCTCCCGGTCGTCGTTCATGGCGTGGGCCGTCAGGGCCACGATGGGCAGGTGGCCGCCGGCTGTTTTCTCCTTCTCGCGGATGGCCGCGGTCGCCTCAAACCCTCCCATCTCCGGCATCTGCACGTCCATGAGGACCAGGTCGAAATCCTGCTTCTGGAGAGCCGCCAGGGCTTCCAGGCCATTGTTGGCGACCACCACCGAGTGCCCCCGCTTTTCGAGCATGCGCACGGCCAGTTTTTGATTCACCAGGTTGTCCTCGGCCAGCAGGATCCGAAGGCGAAGCCGGTTGTCGACCGAAACGGCGGGGCTCCTAGGCACGCGAAGCGTTTCTTCACTCCGGCTCGATGCGGCCAGCGTCTTCAACATCGCATCCCACAGGTCGGCCTGCGTGACCGGCTTGGTGATATAGCGGGCAATCCCCAACTGCCGGCAGCGCTCCGTATCTCCTTGCCGGTCCGAGGAAGTCAGCATCATGAGGGTGGCCGTCGCCAGCGCCGGATCCTCCCGGATTCGCCGGGCCAACTCGAAGCCGTCCATCTCCGGCATCTGGCTGTCGAGCAGCACCAGAGAGAACGGCCGGCCGGCCCGTCGGGCCGCTCTCATGGTCGCCAGCGCCGCCGGCCCGCTCTCGACCAGGGTGGGCCGCGCGTTCCAGCTTCCGAGGATCTCCTGCAAAATGCGCCGGTTGGTGGCGTTGTCATCGACCACCAGCACTTCCAAATGCCGCAGCAAAGACGGATCGGCTCGGGCGTTTTTGGTCGAACTCCCTTCGGACCGCCCGAACCGAGCGGTAAAGTGGAAACGGCTGCCTTTCCCCACTTCACTTTCGACCCAGATTTGCCCGCCCATCAGCCGCACCAATTGCTGCGAGATCGACAGCCCCAGCCCGGTTCCGCCGTAGCGGCGCGTGGTCGAGCCGTCGGCCTGGGTGAAGGCCTCGAAGATGTGCTCCCGTTTGTCCTTGGGAATGCCCACGCCGGTGTCGGCCACCACGAAGTGCAGGCAATTGCCGTCGGAAGTCTGCGACTGCAGCTCGACCCTAACCGCAACCTCGCCGTGCTCGGTGAACTTGGTCGCGTTGCCGACCAGATTGACCAGGATCTGGCGAAGCCGTGTGGCGTCGCCCACCACCATCTCCGGCGCCTCCGGCAGCACGTGGTAAAGCATCTCGAGGCCCTTTTGATGCGCCCGCAAAGCCAGGGTCTTCATCGTCTCGCCCACCGTCTCGCGCAGGTCGAACTCGATCGGGTCCAGGTCCAGCTTGCCGGCCTCGATCTTTGAAAAATCCAGGATGTCGTTGATCACCGTCAGCAGAGAATCGGCCGAGCTTTTGACCATCCGCAGATAATCGCGTTGCTCGGGAGTCAGATCGGTGTCCAGCGCCAGCTCCGACATGCCGATAATGCCGTTCATCGGCGTGCGGATCTCGTGGCTCATGTTGGCGAGGAACTCGCTCTTCAGCCGCACCGCCTCTTCGGCTCTTTCCTTGGCCCCCATCAACTCCGAGTTCACCCGCACCAGCTCCGAAGTGCGCGCGGCCACCTCTTCCTCCAGCCGGTCGCGGTGCCGCTGCACGGCGATTCTCTGCGCCTGGATCTGGGCCAGCATTTCGTTGAAGGCGTCGATCAGCACACCCAGCTCGTCGTTGCCGCGCTTGACGGCGCGGACTTCGTAGTTTTTCTCCGCCGAAATCAGCCGCGCCATCTGCACCAGGTGGAGCACCGGCTCGGAGATGATCCGCTGCAACTTGGAGGAAAGCAGAAAAGCCACCAGCACCGACGCGATCAACACGAAGCCGACGATCTCGATGTACCTCTGGAAATGGGCATAGATCTCGCGCAGGTCGGCCCGGACGTAGATCGTGCCGATCTTTTCCCGATCGAGAAGAATGGGCCGGAACAGCAACAAAGCGTCGCCCTCGAGGTAGTGGCCGGGGGGCCGCGGCTTTGCCGGGAACAGAGCGGCGCCCCCTTCCTGACGCACGTAGCGGGCGAAGATAGCCCCGTCTTTGCCATACACGGCAGCCGCGGCGATGCGGCTGTCGGCGCGCAGGGCGCCCAGCGTTTCCTCGGCCGCGCGGCGGTCCTGAAACGCCAGCGCCGCCGTGCTGTTGGCGCCGATCATCTCCGCCACGGTGGTCAGCTCGCTCCGGGTCTGTTCGCGAAAGTTGAGCGACTCGTAGGCGATGAAGGCGCCGCACGCCAAAAGCAGCGCGATGCTGCTCGTCAGCATGATGATCACCGTCAGTTTTCGCTTGATGGAGAGATCCCGAAACGGCGCCATGTCAATCTCTGCGGGCTTCAGCCTCGTTGCGGACAACCCGGGCCAGCTTCAAAAGCTTGGAGCTGATCTGAACGCCCGCTCGCGTGGCTGCTTCTACGTTGATCTCCAGCCGAACCTTGTTCTCTTCGGTGACGAAACTGATCATGCCGCCCTGTTCGGCAAAGCGCTGTGCGTCTCCAACCGTCAGCACGCCGGCGCCCGCCAGCGCCGGCAGAATCTCGCTCAGCCTCCCCTTCTCCGACGAGCTGATGAAGGCGATATGGCAGCGCCGCAGATCCGGCAGCCCCACCACTCGCCGGACCACCAGTGCCCGGCCGTTGACCGTCTTTCCAATCAGGGTTTGATCGAGGACTGGGCCGAAGGGGTCCTTCCCGATAACGGCTATCACAATCGGAGCGCTGCCGTCTCCTAACTTTTCGGCCGGCCATTCGACGAATTTAGCGAAATTGTAAAGAAAGGCCGCCTTGATCTGATACTCCAGCATCCCCCCGGACGGCGGGCTGTCCGTCTGCGCCAGGATGGGGGCCGCAATCGTAAGGAACAACCCTGCGACGCGAGCCAAGGTCCGGCCCCGGCAGCGCGCTTCGCGCGGCTCCGCCGGGCGCGTCAGAACCTCCATGTCACCTTTCCGTAAAGGCTCCGTCCCACTTCGAAAAGCTGTGTTGCTCCCGTAGGCAGGAACTCCGGGTGCCGGCTGCTGAGCAAATCTTGCGCCCCGAAACTGAGTTCGCCCTGTTCGCCGAAACGGCGCGCGAACCTTGTATCCAGCCGGTAGTGGCTGGGGATTTGAGGTGTGGGCAGCGCGGCGACGAAATAGAGCGAGGTATCAAACTGGACGCGCCAGGGCAGGTCGATGTAGGAGTGCGCGTTGAACTGGTGCTGGGGGTTTTGGCCCGCGGTCGCGCCCGCGATGGTGGCCGGGTCCGGGTGCAGCCGCATGGCAAGCCAGGAATAACTGCCGTTGAGCCTCCAGCGGCCGGTCATGTTCCACCGCGCCACCGCATCCATGCCGAAGGTGTGGCCGTGCATCCGGTTGCCGAAGTACAAAGGGAGCACGCCATGCCGCGCCGGGTCGGAATCGACATAGGGTGCTCCCGGCTTGTACGTCCGCAGGTTGTCGTAGACGTTGTAGAAGCTGGCCACGTCAACGGAAAGGCGCGGCGAAATCTGCCTTCGATAGCCGATCTCGTAGGCCAGCAGTGTCTGGGTGCGCGCGCTCGGCGCACCCCGCAGTGCGAAGGCCACCGCAGGCAGGCCGTCCGGAGCGACAAACACTACCGGATTCAGCACCAGACCGCGGTCGTTCCGAGCCGGTGTTTGCACGGCTCGTGAAACCGCTCCCCACAGGCTCTGTTGCGGGTCGGGCGACCACAGCAGCCGGATGTTGGGTTCTCCTTCGAATCCGGAGAAATCGTTGTGCTCGAACCTGGAGCCGATGGTGAGATGCAACCGCTCCGGGACCAGCGCGATCTCATCCTGCGCGAAGACCGTGAACAGGCGGTCCCGGAATCGGGGCGGGTTGAAAGCCACAAAGAAGCTGCCTTCTACGTCGTCCCCCGAGTAACGCGCCCCAAGACCCCAGCCAATCTCGTGCCGCTCGGAGGGCCGGAAACGGTGCTGGAACTCCAGGTCGAAAGTCTGGCGTTTCTCAAGCAGTTGCCGGTAATTCTGTCGGTGGTAGGCATCGTAGTAGAACTGCAGCGACAGGTCGGAGCCGTCGGAAAGGGTCCGGGTCCAGCGGCCCAGCAGGTTGCCGCCGCGCCGCTCGCTGCGTCCGTAGGTCCCGCTGTTATAAGGAGGCGTCAGGGAGGTCACCACAAGTCGGCCGTCGACGCCACCCGTGTAAAGATCGCCCTGTACGGTCAGCCCGTCGCGCCGGGAAAGCTGCCAATCGGTCCGGAAGCCGCCGTGTAATAAATCCCGCCGGTCGGCCGGCCCGACGCCCTTTGGTCCCCAGTAGGGCTGCTGATCAAAGTACTTGGCAAAGGCCCGGTAGTAGCCTTTCCCGCCTAGGGTGCCCCCGTACTGCACCGTGCCGAAGCCGCCCTCTTTGTCCCCGCCGCCCGCCGTCAACAGTCCGCCTTGGGTATTCTTGGCCTCCTTGGTGATAATGTTGATGACGCCGTTAACGGCGTTGGCGCCCCACACGGCCGCTCCAGGCCCGCGAATCACTTCGATGCGCTCTATATCCTCCGGGGGCAGGTCCTGCAACTCCCAGTAAACTCCTGAAAACAGCGGTGTATAGACCGTACGGCCGTCCACCAGCACCAGCAACTGGTTGGCGTACTTGTCGTTGAAGCCCCGAGCGCTGATCGCCCAGTCGGCTCCATCGATCCGTGCCACGTCCACGCCCGGCGCCATACGCAGGAGTTCCGGGATCGTCGTCAGACCGGAGCGCCGAATGTCTTCCTGCGTGATGACAAAAATCGCAGCCGCGGCCTCCGAAAGCTTCTGTTCTTTTTTGGAGACCGAGGTGACTTCTAGATTCGCCAGCTCATCCAGGCTCATTTCGGTCAGATCCGCCGGTGGCCGCCGCGGCCTTCTCGGCTCGCCGGCAGCCGTGCATTCGAGTGCGACTGCCAAAAGGGGCAATGCGATTAGCGGTCTATGCCACCGGCCTGCTGTCGTACTCATGCAGTTCCCCCCTCGTTAGACATCGGCAGAGACTTGTGTAAGGAACACCCGAAAGCAGCCGGCGGGCCTCGAACTTTTCGAACGCTCACTCGTGGGCCCGTGCGATCAGATCCACGAAAAAGGACCGCCCCGGCTGACCCATGGTATCGACCTGCTGGGTAAGCGCAATGGGATCGAAGTAGTTTCTGTTGAAAGCATTGCGCACCCCGAACTGGAAATCGAAGTTCGGCAGCAGCCGCCGGGAAGTGATGGTGAAATCGGCCAGGTACACCGAGCCCACAAAATTTCCAGTGAGCGTCTCGCGGGAGCTGCAGTACTGCATACCGCCGCTAGCCTCAAACTTGTGCCCGATGGGCACCGCGAAGCGCAGCTTGGCCAAGTGTTCGGGGGAGTTGCTTAGAATCCCGTCCAGGGTGTTCTCGGTAGCCCTCTGGATGGCATAGCTGGCCGTGGCCTCCAGCCAGCCGGTCGGCTGTCCGTTGATCTCCGTTTCGAAGCCGATCGTGTGAATCTTGCCGACGTTCTGATATTGAATGACCCCGCCCGCGACATACTGTCCCTCGAGAAAATCCCGCAACCGATAACCATAAGCGCCGGCCAGCAGATGCATGCGTTTTCCCAACTTCCGCTCTACATCCAGCTCCATCGTATCCGCTTTTTCGGGACGCGCGTTGGGGTTGGGCGCCCCCGACCGGCCGCCATCATCAAAGAACAACTCGAACATGCTCGGATTGCGAAACCCGCGGCCGTACAGGAATTTGTAACTCCACGCGGGAGAGGGCTGATAAATCAGGCCCGCTCGCGGCGAAAGGAAGCTATGCCGTACCGCGGAGAAATCGAAGCGCACGCCGAGGTCCGCTTTCCACCGGCTGGAGAGCTGGCGCTCCTCTTGCACGAACAGGGCAAACGACTTGTCGCGAGGGTTAATGTCCAGGAAAGTGTCTGGTGAAGGCGAGACATCTCTGGATCGCTGGATGGCCTGCAAGTCAAACTTAGCTTCAGCTCCCGTCGTAAGCGTCCCGAAGTGAGGCAGCTCGAAGCGATAGGTGGCCTGCGTTCCAACCCAATCGCCCAAAAAGAACTGCCGGTTATCTTCGAGTCCGGGGGATAAAGAACCGGGATCGAGCGGATAGTCGAAGCGGGCTGAAAACCGATAGGCGTCGTAATAGGTGCGCCATCGGAAGGTGTTGCCATGGATCTCACGGGTGTAGGCCGCCTCCACATAGTTGCGGATATCGTTGATTTTAGTGCCACGGTTGTTGAATATGGTATCGCCCCAGGAAATGGGCTGGATCTTCTCGCGATCCGCAAACACGGCCGTTATGCTCCAGTTTCGCCAGACCAGGTTGGAAAAGAAGTGGTAGCCTTTTTCGTTGTCCATGCGGAGGGCCTGTCCGTAGTTGGTGGCCGGGGCATCGAATTCGGGAAAAAACAGGGGGCTTTCGCCGCTGTTGTTGAAGACGGAGCCCGCAAACAATACTTTCATATTCCGGCCGATCGGCACCGTGGTCATCACCTGCACTTTCTTTTCGCCGAAGCTGCCGATTTCGGTCGCCAGGCGCGAGGGGCCGGCCTCGCCGGGTGATTTCGTGATGATATTGATGGTGGCGAACATTCCATTGCTGCCATAGAGCGCCGAAGAAGGACCACGGATAATCTCGATCCGTTTGACCAAACTCATGTCCAGCGGAAAATCGCCGCCGAACCAGACCACAAAATTGAGAATGTTGTCGGCCATGTTGTGGCCGTTGATCATCACCAGGAAGCGGCTGGCGTAATCGCCCGGCAAATTGAAGCCTCGCACGCCCACCGTGTGATAACTCCGGTTGTAGCTGGTACAGAAGCCCCGCACCGAGGCCAGCGCTTCCGCCAGCGTGCGATAGCCATATTTGTGGATGTCCTCAGCCGTGATGATGGTCACGCTGGCCGGCGCGTCTTCCAGGCTTTGCGGATGCAGAGAGGCGCCCTCGACCGTTACGTTCGCCAGTTGTTCGAGCGTCAGTGAGGTGAGGTCATTAGCAGGCTTCGCGTTCGGTTCCGTGTCATCCGACTGGCCAGGGGTGGCGATGGAAAGTGCGGTCACGCATAATACGGCTAAAACGCGCATAACGACTCATCGGCCAGCCGGGTTTAGAACTGTAGGAAACTCCGAAGGGTCACACCGAGCCTTTCCTGTCGCCTCATATAAGTGGTTACGTCAGGAAGACCTCGGGCTGCCCAGTAGGAGGAAGGCGAAAAAGACGTGCGGAGCGGGCCCGGAAGTTCCGGGACACACGGGTGGCCGGACCGCGAGATTCTCCTTCGCTGTCTCATCGACACGAAACTAAGGAAGGTATAGTCCTAGGGCAGGACTACTTCGACCGGGTTGCTGGCGATCCCGCCGGCTGCCAGCACCAGAGCCACCCGCACGCCGCGTCGCGCCCCGGCTGGGATCAACGCATTCACCTGGTAGAGCCCGGCGAAATCCGGGGCCAAGCCGGCGAACAGCACCGTCGCGCTGTTGCCGTCGATGCTGACTGCGACCGGCGCCACGACTCGCGCGAGCGGGCTGCGCGGCGCAGCACCGCCGGCTGCCACCGGCGGATCCACTTCTCCCAGGCCCGTGCAATAGATCGTGAGGACCCCGCCCGCCGCCGTCGCCGCCGCCAGCCCCGTGCCGCTCTGATCCAGCGTGAAAATCGCCGGCGAGGCGGCCCGGAGCTGGGCCTGCAAGGTGTCCGTCGCTCGCCCATTGGTGATAGCTACCTGCACCGGTCCCAGCAATCCGAAGGGCATCTGGAAATTGACCTGCTGCGGCCCGGCGTAGAGCAGCGGCGCGCGGAGGCCATTGACCGTCACGCTGACATCATCCAGGTTCAGCGGCAGCGGCAGCGCGGTCGCCCTGGCCGGCTGGGCTTTGAAATTCACTCCATACAAGGAAACCAGCGTCCCCGGCGCCGGCGAATCGATGTTGGCGGCGGCGGTCACCAAGCCGCCCGGGTTCAGGCGCGGCCCGCTGTAGCTGATGCGGTAGACCACGCCGTTCATATCATCGCTCAGATAAAGCGCCCCATCCGGCCCGGTGATGGCAGCGACCGGCCGGCCCGAAGTCGTCCCGCCTTTGAGAAACCCCGTCAGAAAATCTTCGACGCCGGCCGCCCGCCCGCTCGAAGCGAGGACGCGCACCAGCTTGTACCCGGTCGGCTGCGTGCGGTTCCAGGAGCCATGAAACGCCACGAATGCATCGTTTTGATACCGGGCGGGAAACAGGTCGCCGGTGTAGAACCCGATGCCTAGCGGCGCCGAGTGCGCCTGCAACCCCAGCTCCGGCGGCACGGTCGCGGAGCAGTCGCCGCCGTATCCCGGGTAGCGCCCGCCGTTGCCGTAGCAGCGCGGCCAGCCGTAATCGTTGCCGGCGCGCAGAATATTGATTTCGTCCGGCGGCACGTCATCCCCCAAACTGTCGCCTCCGTTGTCAGTGCCCCAGATTTCGCCCGTCACCGGATGCACCGCCAGCCCCACCGAGTTGCGCAGCCCCCGCGCGAAAATTTCCATCCCCGAGCCGTCGGTGTTGAAGCGCAGGGCAGCCGCCAGCCGCGAGTTGGTCTCGGTGCAGATGTTGCAGTCCGAGCCGGCGGTCACCAACAGCTTGCCGTCCGGCGTCCAGACAATCGTGCGGGTGACGTGGTCGGCCAGGCTCGCGGGCAGATCCGCTACCCGCTGGGGAGCGCCGGCCACCGGCGCCGCGCCGCCCGCGTTGCGGAAGACCACGATCCGGTCGTTGCCCGCGACGTAGAGATCGTTGCCTTGAAAGGCCAGCCCGTGCGGCAGGTTGAGGCCAGAGGCAAAAGTTTCGACCGATCCGGACGGCTTCACCATCCGCACCCGCCCCCCGCCCATATCGGAAACGAACAACACACCGCTCGGGCTGAACGCCAGCATCCGGGCGTTGCCCACCCCGCGAGCGTAGATCGAGATATCAAAACCGGGCGGGAGCTGCAGCTCCGTGAGATTGAGCGGGCGCGAGCCGGCCGTGTCGCCCCGCAAGGCGAACGGCAGCAGGACCGCCAGCAGGAATTCCGGAGCGCGTGTCATCGCCCAACCTTACTCTCATTCTAATCCAAACCGCCGGGCGGCCGGTTCCGGTAATATAGGGGGATGCTCAACAAAACCGCCCTGGTGAGCCTGGCCGTGGGGCTGGCGGTGGTGGCCGCGCTCGTGGGGGTGATTGTATTCATCCAACGGGGATCCACGCCCCTCCTGGCAGGCCAAATCACCGATGTGCGAACGCTGGGTATGGATGAGGCCAGCTCGGTGGCGATCGTCGATTTCCGCGTGACCAACTCGAGCCGCTATGCTTTCGTCGTTCACTCCGGCGAGATCTCGATCCTCGACGCCAAGGGACAGGCTCGCGACGGGCAAGTCATCGCCGCTTCCGACGCCGGCCGCCTGTTCGAGCTTTTCCCCGCCCTGGGCCTGAAGACGGGCGAGCCGCTCATCATGAAGACCCGCATCGCCCCGGGCGCCCTCTTCCGCGGCATGCTGGCCGCCCGCTTCGAGGTCCCCAAAGCGGACCTCGACGACCGCAAGAAGATCACTGTGTCGATCACCGAGGTAGACGGTGCGGTGTCGGAGTTATCCCGGTAGCCCGCCAGGCCGGTCCTCTGAGCCACGGAGGCACGTTCTACCCTACCGCGCGCCCGTTGCCGCCATCGCATCTTCGCCTCCCGCCGTCGCCGCGTCAGCCCATGTTTGCTTGGGGCGTCAGCCGCGCTTTGCCTCTGTGGCTAACCGGCCCGCCCAGCGGTCCCCTCCATCCGCAGCGACTCATTCAAGAACCGCACCAGCGGCATCATCGTACGGAACAGCTTCACCAGCGCCGCCAGTAATTCCGGGCTTTCCGCAAACTCCGGCGGCTTGCTTACATCGGCCAGAAGTTGTTTGTAGCGGAGCAGGTCGGCGGCCGGATGATCCTTCGGAAAGCCTTTCGGCGGCCGCGTCAGCCGCGCGCCCCACACCTCGCCGAACACTCCCCGGAACTCCGGCGCCTCGAGGATCGAGCGCAGCTTCTTGTGGTGTCCGGCGATGTGGCGCCGGATGGCCAGCAACTGCGCCGGCTGCGGCATGTACACCCCGCCGGCAATCTCCACCTCCGCAGGCGATATATGGAAGTAGAGACCCGCGCAGTTGTGCTTCTCGAGACCGCGCGGGTGGAAGACCGCGGCGATGTGCGTCTTGTAAGGGGACTTGTCGTGGCTGAAGCGCACGTCCCGATAGATCCGGTAGACGGCCCGCCCCGGATCGAATGACATCTCCGGCGCGAACGGTTCCATCCGCCGCCCGAGCGCCAGCACCAGCTCCACCATCGGCGCCTTGACTTTCTGTTCGTAGATTTCCTTGTTTTTCAGAAACCACTCGCGGTTGTTGTTCCGCTTCAATCGCCGCAAGAACGGCAAGGCCTCCGGCGGAAAGCCCTGGAACGTGGTTGTCATGGTCCGACCTCTATAATGGAATGATGACCGTCGCCGCCGACCTGCTGCCGGCCCTGCGCGCCATCCCCGGCTTGACGCTTCGCGAGAACGTGCCGCTCGCCCACCTCACCCGCTTTGCGATCGGCGGCCCCGCCGACCTTCTGGTCGAGACCGGCGACCCCCAAGCCTTCGTCGCCGCCATCCGCGCCTGCCGGGCTTCGGGCGTCCAGTTTTACATCATCGGGGACGGCAGCAACCTGGTCGCCTCCGACCAGGGCTATCGTGGCGCCGTGCTGCGCTTCGTCGCCCGGAGTCTCCGGGCCGAGGGAACCTGTATTTTCGCCGATGCCGGCGCCTCGCTGCAAGAACTGGTGGATTTCGCGATCTCCCAGGGCTTGGCCGGCCTCGAAACTCTCAGCGGCATCCCCGGCTCGGTGGGCGCCGCCGTCTATGGCAACGCCGGGGCTTACGGTCACTCCATCTCCGAGCGCGTCACCGGCGTCGAATTCTTCGATGGCGAAGCCCTCCGCGCCTTAGACAACGTGGAGTGCCGCTTCGAATATCGGGAGAGCCTCTTCAAGCGCCACAAGAACTGGATGATCCTGCGCCTCGATCTCGATCTCGTCCCCGGCGACGCCGCGGCCCTGCGCCGCCGCGCGGACGAGATTCTGTCGGTCCGCAATGACAAGTTCCCTCCCACCATGAAGTGCGCCGGGAGCATCTTCAAGAACCTGTTGGTTGCTGACCTGCCCGGCCCCGTAGCCGCCGGCATTCCGTCCCACGCCATCCGCGAGGGAAAGGTTGCCTCGGCGTTTTTTCTGGAGCAGGTCGGCGCCAAAGGCCTGACTCGCGGCGGCATCCAAGTCGCCGACTACCATGCCAACCTGATCTACAACGCGGGCGGCGGAACAGCCAGCGACCTGCGCGCGGTAATCGCCGACCTCCGCAGCCGGGTCCAGGCCCGCTTCGGGATTGCGCTCGAAGAAGAGGTGCAATACCTGGGCGACTGATAGCGCCGCTGCTCCGATGCATGGCCTGCCCGCTCGCCTGAAGCGGCGGCCCCGGCGGACCGCAGCCGGCGTCCTGCGGTTAAAAGGGCTTCCCAGAAGAGGTGGCATGGTGCAAGGTAGAATAAGGTCTACCTTCTACCTTACAGGCGCTAAGATGAGCCTTAACATCAAAAACGAGGACACCCACCGCCGCGCCAAGGAGCTTGCACGGCTGGCTCGCGAAACGATGACGGAGGCCGTGGACCGGGCGATTGCGGAACGGCTGGAGCGCATCCGCAGGAGGCGCAACCGAACGGCTTTGGTGGAGCGGCTCCTTGAAATCGGCCACAAATGCAGCAAGCTGCCGGTGCTGGACATGCGGAGTCCCGAAGACATGCTGTATGACGAGCGCGGGCTGCCCAAATGATCGTGGTGGATGCATCAGCCGTGATAGCGATTCTGCCAGAAAGTAGCTACGGCCGGTTCCCCCTGCCTCCCTTTCTCACCCAGGTGAGGTCCACACGACTTCCAGAGCGGGCCGCTGCGTGATTTTCCCCACTGCCCCCGAAGACCGGCCCCAACCCACCCCCACCCTATTCCCAACCTCTTGAATCGCCGATCTTTCCCAAGTGGCAGCTAAAGTGCTGCTACTGTGGCTGCTTGCGGGAGCGGCGAAGATCCCGTCAGGCGCGGGAGGCGTGACGCGACCGAAGGCTGCGGTTGGCGCCGCCGATTCATAACCAATTTATAGAGCGCTGCGATCCCCCGCGCCTGACGGATAAGCTTATAATGACGAGGGTTGCTCTATCGCGACCATGTCGAACCCTGAACTCGCCGCCGGCCGGCGAAACTTAATTCGTGTACTGCTGGGCAGCGGGTTCGGCGCCTCGATTCTTTCTTTTCTCTATCCGGCGCTTAAGTTCATGATTCCCCCGCCGGTGGCCGAATCGGCGGTGAACCAGGTCTCGGCGGGCAAGGCCGACCTGAAGCCGAACGGCGCGCGGTTGTTCAAGTTCGGCAGCCGTCCCGCCCTGCTGGTGCGGACCGCGGCCGGCGAGTTTCGCGCCTTCTCAGCCGTTTGCACTCACCTCAACTGCACCGTGCAATATGACGAGGCCAAGCGCCACATCTGGTGCGCCTGCCACAACGGCCAGTTCGACCTCAACGGCAAGGTGATCGGCGGCCCGCCACCGCGCCCGCTCGAGGAATACACGGTCCACGTGCAGGGCGAAGAAGTCGTCGCCTCGAAAGGCTGATGGGAATGGGCAGACGGCTGCTGGACTGGCTGGCGGATCGCGCCGGTCTGGATAGTGTCCGCAGCTTCCTCGCCCACAAGACCGTCCCCAAGCACTCGGCCACCGTTTGGTATTACTTCGGCGGCATCACCCTGTTCCTGTTTGTCATTCAGGTGCTCACCGGCATGCTGCTGCTGCTCTACTACCGCCCCACGCCCACCGAGGCGTTCGAGAGCGTGCAGTTCATCGTCACGCGGGTGCAGTTCGGATGGCTGGTGCGCTCCATCCATAGCTGGTCGGCCAACCTGATGGTGCTGGCGGCGCTGGTCCACATGTTCAGCGTGTTCTTCCTGCGCTCCTACCGCGCCCCGCGCGAGCTCATCTGGTTCAGCGGGATTGTATTGCTGCTGCTCACGCTGGCCTTTGGCTTCAGCGGCTACCTGCTGCCCTGGAACACGCTCTCGTATTTCGCCACCAAAGTGGGCACGGACATGGCGGGCGTGGTGCCGGTGGCCGGCGGCTTTCTGCTGCGGTTTCTGCGGGGTGGCGAGGAGGTCACCGGGGCGACCCTCACCCGCTTTTTCGGCTTCCACGTCGCGGTGCTGCCCGGCCTGACCACGATGCTGCTGCTGTTTCACCTGGCGCTGGTCCAGAAGTGGGGCATGAGCACGCCCGAGAAGCACCGGGGGACCGGGCAGGAGCCAATTCCGGCGATCCCCTTCTTCCCCAACTTCGTCCTGCGCGAGCTGATCGCCTGGTATGGCGCCCTGGCCGCCCTCGGCACGCTGGCCGCACTGTTCCCGTGGGATCTCGGCGCCAAGGCCGACCCCTTCGCCTCCGCCCCGGCCGGCATCCGGCCGGAGTGGTATTTCCTGGCCGTTTTCTACAGCCTGAAACAAATCCCCAGCAAAGTGTTGGGGTTCGACGGCGAAGTGCTGGGGATCCTGACGTTCGGCCTGCTCGCGGCCGTCTGGGCGCTGATGCCCGTCTGGGACCACCCTCCAGCCGGCGTCGAGCGCCACCGGGCCTTGACCGGCGCCGGCGTCTTCGCCATCGCGTACCTGCTGGTTTTTTCGGCTCTGGGTTATTGGCGATGAAGTTATTGGCGATGAAGATATTGGCGATGAATACTCGTTGGACGCCCGTTCTGCTCGCCGCCCTGGCGGCCAGCCTCGCCGCGCAGCCTGCCGGCAACAGTTGCGTCACCTGCCACGCGGTGCTCGAAGGCCCGCTGGCGAAGCCCGCCCAGCTCTGGCCCAACGACATCCACAACAAAAGCGGCCTCAACTGCGTCGATTGCCACGGCGGCGACGCCTCCGCCGACAGCCCCGAGGCATCCATGAGCCGCGCCCACGGCTTCCTGGGCAAGATCGACCGCCGCTCGATCCCCGCCCGCTGCGCCCGCTGCCACAGTGACGCCGCCCTGATCCACCGCCTCAAGCCCCAGCAGAGGGTCGACCAGCTCGCGCAATACCAGACCAGCGTCCACGGCAAGCGCCTGGCGGCCGGCGATACGCGCGTCGCCACCTGCATAGACTGCCACAGCGTCCATGACATCCGCGACGTGAAGGACGCCGAATCACCGGTGCACCCGCTGCGGCTGCCCGAAACGTGCGCCCGTTGCCACGCCAGCGCCGAGCACATGAAGGGCTATTCCATCCCCACCGACCAGTTTGAAAGATACCGCCGCAGCGTGCATTGGCAGGCCCTCGCCGAGCGCGGCGATCTCTCGGCCCCAAGCTGCGCCACCTGCCACGGCAACCACGGCGCCACGCCGCCCGGCGCACAGAGCGTGGCCCAGGTCTGCGGCGCCTGTCACGTCGTGTTCGAGGACCTGTTCGCCAAGAGCCCACACAAAAAGGCCTTCAGCGAGATGGGCCTGCCCGGCTGCGTCGTTTGCCACAGCAACCACGAGATCGCCGCGCCCACCATGGCGATGCTCGGTACACAGCCCGGCGCCCTCTGCGTGAATTGCCACTCCGAGGGCGACAAGGGCTACCAGGCCGCCGCCCGCATGCGCTCCCGCATCGACGAGCTGGCCGCGGCCCTCGACCGCTCCGACCAGATCCTCAAGGGTGCTGAAAGCTCCGGGATGGAGGTTTCCGAGGCCCGGCTCGATCTCGGCTCGGGCAAAGAGGAACTGATCAAGGCCAAGGTCTCGGTGCACAGCTTCGATGCGGCCGTGGTCGATGGCTCGGTCAACAAAGGTCTGCAGGTGGCGCAAGTTACGTATAACGCCGGCCAGCGCGCCCTCGCGGAGCGCAACTTCCGCCGCCGTGGCCTGGCCCTTTCGCTGGTCTTCATCGCTGTGACCATGATGGGCCTGTGGCTGGCCGTGAAATCGCTCGAGGAGCGCGGCGGCGTTTCCGAGCAACAACCGTAGTTTCCCAGCCGCGGGGTCCTCGGGGCCCTTGAGGGAACGCTGGCCGGCTACTTCGAGCAGCCGGCTGGAACCGGAGGCGCCACATGACAGGCTTATTTCTCACCGTGCTCTTACTAGCCGGTCCATCGGGGCTGGAGCGCGTGAGCAGCGCCGAGGCTTGCGGCCGTTGCCACCGCGACATCCTCCGCGCCTGGAAAACATCCATCCACGCCGCCGCCCTCGAAGACCCCATCTTCCAGGACGCCCTCGACCAGGCGGTTGCCAACTTCGGCCCCAAGACGCGCTCCGGCTGCCTCGGCTGCCACGCCCCCACCATCCAATATACCGGCGACGCCGCCCTGGATAAGAAGGTCAGTTGGGAGGGAGTTACCTGCGACTTCTGCCACTCGATCAAGACCGTTACGCTGAGCCCCGGCGGCCCGCACCTCTCGGTCGTCTTCGACGGCGTCAAAACCGGCCCCCTCAAGGACGCCGCCTCCGGCGCGCACGGCGTCGCTTTCTCTCCCATCTACACTTCGTCCTCGATCTGCGCCGGCTGCCACGAATACCGCAACGCCAACGCCTTCGCCGTTCTCACCACCTACTCGGAGTGGGAGTCGAGCTCCTACGCCAAGAAACAGAGCCAATGCCAGGGCTGCCACATGGGCGCCACCGCCGCCAATGTGGTCGATCCCAAGATCAAGCGCGTCAAGGAAACGGTAAACCTCCACCAGATGCCCGGCAGCCACTCCATCGAGCAGTTGAACAAGGCCGTCGGCGCGCGGCTGATGCTGGCGCGGGAGGGCGACACGCTCCAGGTGAAGGTCGAGGTGAGCAACCGTGGCGCCGGCCACATGGTGCCCACCGGCTCCCCGCTCCGCCGCCTGCAGCTCGACCTGCAAGTGACCGGCGCCGACGGGAAAGCCTTCCGTGAAGAGCGCGTCTATCGCCGCACTGTGGTCGATGCGCAAGGCCGCGAGGTCGCGAGCGAGGACCAGGTGTTCGTCCGCGCCGCCCGCGTCACCTCCGACACGCGTCTCAAGCCCGAAGAGCGGCGCCTGGAGAGCTTCTCCTTCCCCGTGCCGCGCCGCGTCTCGGCCAACGTCCGCGCCCAGCTCTGGTATTACTACTCCCCTCTGGCTCAAACCGAGCAGCAGCAAAAGGTCAGCTTCCTCCAGCTCGCTCAATTCGCCCCGGCGGGTCAATAATCCCGGCTAACCGTCGGCCGGCAACGCCGTCTAATACGAAACACAGAGATTCCGCAATGGGAAACCTGCTGCAAGACCTGCGCTACGCCCTCCGCATCCTCGCCAGATCGCCCGTGTTCACGACGGTCGCGGTTCTCTCGCTGGCCCTCGGCATCGGCGCCAACACCGCCATTTTCACCCTGGTCGACCAGATGTTGCTCCGGCTGCTCCCGGTGAAGCATCCCGAGCAGCTCGTGCTGGTCGCCACCCGCGGCTCCCACTACGGCAACAACCGCGGCGCGAACGCCCTCTCTTACCCGATATACCAGGATTTCCGGGATCAGAACCAGGTCTTCAACGGGCTGCTCTGCCGCTTCGGCCTGCCGCTCAGCATGAGCTTCAACGGCCAGACCGAACGTGTGGCGGGCGAGCTCGTTTCCGGCAATTACTTCGACGTGCTCGGCGTCTGGGCCGCCCTCGGCCGCACCATTACTCCGGACGACGACAAAATCCCCGGCGGCCATCCCCTGGTGGTCTTGAGCCACGCTTTCTGGAAATCGCGCTTCGCCGCCGACCCATCCATCGTGGGCCAGACCCTCAACATCAACGGCTACGCCATGACCGTGATCGGCGTCAGCCAGGAAGGCTTCGACGGCACCGAGCTGGGCAACGCGCCCCAGGTCCGCATTCCGATCCTGATGAAGGCCCAGATGACGCCGTCCTGGGACGATCTGAAGAACCGCCGCAGCCGCTGGGTCAACGTCTACGGCCGCCTGAAACCCGGCGTCTCCGCCGACCGCGCCAAGGCGGCGATGCAGCCCCTGTATCACCAGATGCTGGAAATGGAGGTCCAGCAGGAGGCCTTCCGCCATGCCTCCGCCTACACCCGCGAGCGCTTCCTGCAATCGACCATGGTAGTGACGCCGGCCGAAAAAGGCGGCCCGGGCTTCCGCGGGCGATACGAGAAGCCGCTGTGGGTCCTGATGGGCATCGTGGGTCTGGTCCTGCTGATCGCGTGCGCCAACGTGGCCGGCCTGCTGATGGCCCGCGCCACGTCGCGCCAGAAGGAAATCGCCGTGCGCCTGGCCCTCGGCGCCGGCCGCTCGCGCCTGGTCAGTCAGCTTCTGGTCGAGAGCGTCCTGCTGGCGGCGATCGGCGGCGTGGTCGGCCTGGCCCTGGCCGCCTGGACCGATCGCCTGCTGATCGGGCTGATGCCCCAAGGCAACGCGCCGCTCGCCATCTCCAGCTCACCCGATCTGCGCATCCTGGGATTCAACCTGGCCGTTTCATTTCTCACCGGCATCCTCTTCGGCCTCATTCCGGCACTGCAGGCTACGAAGCCCGACCTCGCCGGCACGCTCAAGGACCAGGCGGGCGCCGTGCTCGGCGGCGCGCATGTCCGTTTGCGCAAGGTTCTGGTCGTCGCCCAGGTCGGCCTGTCGCTGCTGCTGCTCATCGGAGCGGGCCTGTTTATTCGCAGCCTGCGCAACCTGAAGACCCTCGACCCCGGCTTCCGCACCGAAAGCCTCATCGCCTTCCGCGTGGACCCGAGCCTCAACGGCTACAAGAAGGAGCGCACCCAGCAGTTTTACCGGCAGCTCCTGGAAAGCCTGCCAGCCGTTCCCGGCGCGCGCTCCGCGGCCCTCGCCAGCGTCCCCCTCCTGCTGGGCTGGGAGTGGGACAGCACCATCACCGTCGAAGGCTACGAGGCCAAGCCCGGCGAAAGCATGAACCCCTACTTCAACTCGGTCTCGCCCGGCTATTTCGCCACCCTCGGCATCCCGCTGGTCGCCGGCCACGATTTCTCGCTCAGGGACGATTTGATCGCCCCCAAAGTCTGCATCATTAACGAGCTTCTCGCCCGCCACTACTTCGGCGATCGCAGCCCGCTCGGCCGCCACATCGGTTTCGGCGGCGACCCTGGCGTCAAGGCGGACATCGAAATCGTGGGCGTGGTCAAAGACAGCAAGTACACCAGCGTCCGCGACGAGATTCCCCGCCAGGTCTTCGTTCCCTTCCTGCAATCCGGCTTCGTCACCGAAATGGCCGTCTACACCCGCACCGGCATCGATCCCCAGCAGATGTTCACCGCCCTGCGCCGCGAAGTGCAGAAGCTCGACGCCGACCTGCCGGTCTACTCCATGAAGACCATGGAAGTTCAGCTCGACGAGTCGCTGGTCAGCGAGCGGCTGATCGCCAGCCTCTCCACCGTGTTCGGATTGCTGGCCACGGTTCTGGCGGTCATCGGACTCTACGGCGTGATGGCGTACATGGTCGCCCGCCGTACCCGCGAGATCGGCATCCGCATGGCGCTGGGCGCGGCCAGCGGCAACGTCGTCTGGCTCATTATGAGGGAGGTCCTCACGCTGGTCGGCATCGGCGTCGCGATCGGCCTGCCCGCCGCCTGGGGCCTGACCCGCCTGGTCCAAACCCAGCTTTTCGGCATCACTCCGAACGACCCGGCGACGATCGTCCTGGCTACTTTGGCGCTGGCTGCTGTGGCGTGCCTGGCCGGCTACGTGCCGGCGCTGCGCGCCACGCGAGTCGACCCGACCCAGGCGCTGCGGTACGAATGAACGAGAAGTCGCTCCAGCCCGCTCGCCGCAATTCGGCGTGGGCCAACAGGCGGCCTTTCCGCTACAATGAACAGAGAGCACCGGTATGAGCCGGGTAGTTACCTACGAGATTCCCGATGAGGTCTACGAGGCCCTCGAACAGATGGCCGCCAGGTCCGGAAGACCGACCGAGGCGCTGGTGCTGGAGTACCTGGCGCGACAGGCTGATGGGCGGCGAGACGGTGCGAGAGAACCAGGGTCCGGGAGATCAGAAGGCAGCCTGGAGCGCTATTTCGGCCTCGTCGACCTCGGACGGCCCACCGGCGAGGATAACGAAAGCATCGATCTAGACTTGGCTCGCCAGTACGGCGACGCCCACGAGAACGAAGCGTAATGCTTTTGGACACCTCGGGGTTGCTGTGTCTATTCCACAGCGGCGAGAAGCATCATGCGAACGCCTGCGCGCTGTTTGCCGCAGCCCGGAGCAAGCTAACCCACAGCTACGTGCTCGCCGAGTTTGTAGCACTGGCGATGATTCGACGCCTGCCTCGCCAGCCCTCTCTGCTGTTCCTGACAGGTGTCCTGGAAGACCGAACGATCGACGTAATCTGGGTCGGCGAAGCCCTACACCGAGCGGCGCTGGTGTTTCTACAGGCACGACCGGACAAGTCCTACTCGGCATGTGACGCCGTGAGTTTTCTGCTGATGCGACAGCGCGGTGTTATGCAGGCGCTGACCACCGACCGGCACTTCGAGCAGGAAGGCTTCGAGCGCCTGTTGCTGGCGTGACGCCATCCGCCCGCCCGGAATCACGGATTTCCCAAATCGCGGTAGCGTTTGAAAGCAATCACTGCCCTGGGCTTCACTGTTACGTAAACTGCCCCGCCCTCGCGCCGGAAGTATTCCTGGTCCCAGCGATCCGTCAGGCCGCTCGAGCGCTCGGGCAGCGCTCTGCCCTCCAGGGCGGGCGCCCAGCCGGCGGGCGCCGTGAATTCCAACGTCGCGCTCACGCCGTACGCTCGCGGGTCCAGATCGTGGGTCACCTCGAAACGCCCCGGCCCCAGCCGCCGCACCTGCGCCCGCTCCGCCACCCGCCGATAGGCGTACAGCGGTCCCATCGGCACATACCACACGTCCGCCCGGCCCGAGAGGTGCTTCAGGTGCTGCTCGTAAAAGCCCTCTGCCCCATAATCCAGCCACTGCGGATGAGAAAGAAAGTTGTAGATGCCGCCCTTGGCGTGAACCTCGTCGAACTTCCGGTTCACCTCCGCCACATCGGTCCGCCCGCCGGGCGAGATGCCACCCTTTTTCTGCACCACCTGCGTGTAGGCGGCGTCATAGACGCTGGAGTCCCAGGTCTGTAGGTCGGGCACAAGGTGGCCGCCCGCAGCTTCGTTCGGATAGTTCCGCGCCGCCAGATAGCCCGCCTGCTCTAATTTCTGATGGATGAACTCGTGGTTGGCGCACAGCCCGCACGGATACGCGAACGACCACACGTAACGCTGCGGCGTCTCCCGCAGGATGTCGTCCCGCGAGCCGGTCAGCTCCGAATCGTTATAGGACGAGCGGCAGAACTCCAGCGCCGGCGGAAACTGGCACGGATGCGTGCGCGAGTGCGAGCCGATCTCGTGGCCATTGGCAACCGCCCGCCGCAGCACCGGCCACAGATCGGCAATCGGCGGCCTCTGGGTGCTTACAAAGATCGTCGCCTTGATGCCGTATTTGTCCATCGCCTCGATCGCCGCCGGGACGTACTTGGTGGAGTCATCGATCGTGTGGGTCACGACCGCCTGAGCGCCATTCAGGTACTTCGCCACCCGCACGAAAACCACCTCATCGGCGGCCCAGCCCGCCGGGCGCGCCAGCAGTCCCGCCGCCACGATCAGACTTCCCATTCGCATGAGGAAAGTTTCGCACAATTGATAGAATCAAGGGCTGTCGTCGCCCAGCGCGCCGACGGCTCAAACTATGCGCATCGTCACCGAATTCCGATTCACCCCCGACGAAGTCCACCAGATCATCACTGCCTCCCACGACGTCGAGCTGATCTTCTGCAAGAGCCGGGACGAGTTCCTGGAAAAGATCGCCGAGGCCGACGTGATCTACGGCAGCGTCGACCAGGAGATTCTCGCCCGCGCCAAAAAGCTGCGCTGGGTCCAGGCCGGCGCCGCTGGCGTCGAGGCCATGGCCACGGCGATGAAAGACAGCGCGGTCACGGTCACCAACTTCGCCGGCACGTTCGCCCCGGCCATCTCCGAAACCGCCATCGGCATGCTCGTCTGCCTCAGCCGCGGCATCAACCGCTGGTACGTCCCCCAGTTCCTGGCCCGCAAATGGGACCCGATGGGTACTGTCAAGAGTGACCACCACGTCGAGATCAGCGGCCGCACGATGGGCATCGTCGGAATGGGCGGCATCGGCCAGGCCCTGGCCCGCCGCGCCCACTACGGCTTTGACATGAAGATCCTCGCCACCGACTCCCGCGCCATCGTCAAACCCCACTTCGTCGCCGAGCTGCACGACCCCGCCTGGCTGATGCAAATGGTCCCGCAAGTGGACGTGCTCGTGGGCGCCGCTCCCCACACCCCCGAAACCGACAAGCTCTTCGGCGAGGGTGTTTTTCGCGCCATGAAGAAAACGGCTTACTTCCTCGCCCTCTCCCGCGGCAAGCTGATCGACGACCTGGCCCTGGTGAGGGCGCTCCAGGAAGGATGGATCGCCGGCGCCGGCCTCGACGTTTTCCCCGAGGAGCCGCCGCCGTCGGACCATCCGATCTTCGACTGCCCCAACGTCGTCATGACCATGCACACTTCCGGCTGGGGTCCGGACCGGCAGAAGCGCCTGATCGCCTTGTTCGTCGAAAACGTCCGCCGGTTCTCGGGCGGCCTCCCGCTGCTCAACGTTGTGAATAAGGAGAAAGGCTACTAGCACACGCCAACCGCTCCGCTGCGGATGCACTGCGAAAGAATCTGTGCCGCGCCACTTTGATAATGCCCCCTGCGAAAAAATCCGGCCGCAGCCGGAGTGGGTGGTTGTATACTTATGCGGGCCGTTATGGCTTCCCAGCCCCTTCTCCGCCGGCGCTCGTTTCTGAAATCCCTCGCCACGCTGCCGTATCTCACCGCGGCCCGAGCGGAACAGCTTCCCCCGGTGCGCGCCATCACTCGCGGGCCCAAATATCACTGGTTCGGCTATTACGACAAGCTCCAATTCGATCCGACCGGCCGTTATGTATTAGGCATGGAGGTCGATTTCCAGCATCGGTCCCCCCGGCCGGATGACGTCATCAAGGTGGGCCTGGTCGATTTACAGGATGACGACCGCTGGACGGAGTTAGGCGAGAGCCGCGCCTGGAACTGGCAACAGGGCTGCATGCTCCAGTGGTTGCCCGGGTCGAAGACGGAGGTCATCTGGAACGACCGGCAGGGTAATCGTTTCGTTTCCCACGTGCTCGATGTGAAGACCCACAATCGGCGCACCCTGCCCGCGCCGATCTATTCCATCAGCCCGGACGCACGCTGGGCCGTAGCTCCCGATTTTCGCCGCCTCCACGATACCCGGCCCGGATACGGTTACGGCGGCTTACCCGATCCGAACAAGGACGCGCCGACCCCGGAAGACTCCGGCATCTGGCGGATGGATCTCCGGACAGGAGAGAAGACATTGTTGTTTTCGGTCGCCGACATAGCAAAGGTGCCGTACACTCGCGGCGACGGGAGACGCGCCAAGCAATATTTCAACCACCTGCTGTTCTCCCCTGACGGAAGGCGCTTTATCTTTCTTCACATTTGGATGACGGAGGGCGGGCGCTTCTGGGCGCGCATGTTTACGGCAAATTCCGACGGGAAGGAACTTTATTTGCTCGACCCAGGGGATGTCTCTCACTTCTGGTGGCGCGATCCACAACACATCCTGGCGTGGGCCTGGCATCCCTCCTACGGCGATAAGTTCTATGTGTTTGAGGATCGCACCGACAAAGCTCAAGTCGTAGGACTGAACGCGATGAGGGAGGACGGCCACTGCAGCTAC
>JBGOUJ010000024.1:0-28251 GCA_041477005.1 Terriglobia bacterium
ACAAATTCTCGGGAAGTCACTTCGATAAGCCATGTCGGGGGATGAAAAGGGTAGGATAGCACAGCGGTGCGGTGCGGTGAGGCGCCGGCGAACGAGCGCAATTCGTCCGTAAGGCATCTCGAGCGCCCCAACGGGAGAGGCGAAAACCAAGGCAAAAGGCAAAGTGCAAAAGGCAAAACGCAAAAATCAGGGATGCGCTGCGGACGGATTGCGGGCGCGAGGGCCAGTGAGGCGGAAAGACGGCAGTCGAAAGAAGAGAGCGAAGCCGTATGTGTTGCGTCGCTACAGCTCGAACTGCCCGAGGTTGTAGCGCACGTAAGGGTGGTCGAGTCGCTCCTTGTTGTCAATGTTGGCGACGTGGAGCTTTGGAGCAGGGGGTAGGTTATGGTGCTATTCGTCGGATTCGCAACGTCCGTCCTGATTAGCAAGTTCCGTGCCGTGCAGGCAATCAGCACTACCACTGCCTAGGTCCGTCCCTTGCCTCCTTTCTTCAGCCAAGTTTTCGCCCGCCCGATTCTGCGGAGAATCCAGGCGCTGCCGGCGCCTGCCGGTTAGACTCTGGCTGCGCTCCGAACGCCCCGCGTCAGATGGCCTTCCACGCCTGGGCCGTGAGGCTGACGGTCTGGGTTCCCGAGCACGCAGTTCCCAGGGATGCGCCGGTGCAGGTGTAGGTCAGGACTCCGCCGGCGATCGACGGGCGGTCCACCGGGGTGAAGTCGGAGGTCGCCCGCGCACCGATAGCGCCAGCAACGCGGGCAACAGACCGACACACATAGCCCCTAGTAGCTTGATGCCGTGCCTGGATTGATCCTCTCTCAACTAGTCTCCCATTAGTCTCCGGACCGCAAGTCGTGCCCGGCCCGCAGCCAGCCGAAAACAAGCCAGTATCACCTGCTTTTCGTCGCAATCCCGTTGGGTCGTTGCTTTGGCTGCTCCCGTCGCCGCGAGCCCAAATAGAACTGGCCGAAGTCGAAACCTTTTCATTTCCCAATCCGCTCACTCAATATAAATTACGCCCGCCAGCCGGACCTGAGTCGGATTGGTTGCCCAGGTTGGCGTGACCCATTTGATCTCAAAGTAATCGCCAGCAACTACCGCAATGGACAGAGACGAGTTGCTGAATGTCGTCACGAGCGTATTGTTCTGTACGCCGGCGCTGATAACCGTGTCGGTAGCATTGTTCACACGGAAGTTGATGGTAGAAGTTTCGGCCGAGCCTAGAGTGCCGTTGTTCCAGAAGTTGCCATAGATTGCTTTGACCGTACCGGCTTTAGGAATATAACAGCGGGCGCTTGCTGCCGTAGTGGAGGCAGCAATGCTGGGAAAGCACCCATAATAATACGTAGTGGTGTCGGCCGGGTTTAGATTTGTTGAGGACCCGGCCTGAAGGCTGTAACCAGTGCCGGTGGGACCAGTTGGTCCGGTCGGTCCAGTCGCTCCGGTAGCACCGGTCGCGCCGTTGACTCCGTTCGTGCCCGCCGCGCCCGTCGGTCCGGTCGCGCCGGTGCTCCCTGTGGCTCCCGTGGCCCCAGCTGCTCCCGTTGCGCCAGTTGGCCCCGTTGCTCCGGCTGCTCCCGCCGCGCCCGTGGCTCCCGTGGCCCCAGCTGCTCCAGTAGCTCCAGTAGCTCCCGTCACCCCGATCTGCGCCAGCACATTCCAGAAAGTCGGGCTCGTGTCTGGCTGATGGTTAACGTTGCTGGCCTGGATGCTGATGTAACTGGTCCCATTGAACTGCACCGCATCATTGATGGCGTACGTCGTCGAGCTGCTCCACGCTCCTTGCCAAGTCACTCCCTGTGGTCCCGCAGGTCCAGTCACCCCTGTTGGGCCGGTGGCGCCATTGACTCCGTTCGTGCCAGCCGCGCCCGTCGGTCCGGTCGGTCCGATAGCCCCTGTGGCTCCCGTGGCCCCAGCCGCTCCAGTGGCTCCAGTAGCTCCCGTCGCCCCGATCTGCGCCAGCACATTCCAGAATGTCGGGCTCGTTTCCGGCTGATGGTTAACGTTGCTCGCCTGGATGCTGATGTAACTGGTCCCATTGAACTGCACCGCATCGTTTAGCGCGTATGCCGTGGCGTTGCTCCACGCTCCTTGCCAGGTCACTCCCTGTGGTCCCGCAGGTCCAGTCACCCCTGTTGGGCCTTGGGGCCCGTGCCCGCCCGCCGGCCCAACCGTGCCTTCAGGTCCGATTGGACCTATCGGCCCAGCCGGTCCGGCAGGGCCCGTTGCACCTGTCAAACCCGCAGGACCCGTTGCACCTGTCAAACCAGTGGGTCCCGTTGGACCGCTCGGTCCGGGAGGACCGGTAACACCGGGCACCACGCCCGGCTCCAGTGTGACGTCGGTTGTTGGGCTCGCCAAGTCTGGCGGAACATCCGTATTGATCTGATAGACGCCTACCAGCCCCGGGGCCAACCCGGCGAAGCTAACATGCGCCGCTCGTCCCCCCACCTTCACCACAGGCGTTATGGCCACTACCGCTAGTGGGTTGGATGGACCCCCTTGGCCAGAGGGCAAAGGGGGAAGCACTGGGCCCAGGCCCGTTGCGAAAATGCTGATGGCGCCCCCCGCAAATATTGGGTTCGAAGCGCTAACCGGCGACCCCTGCCTGGACACGGAGAAAATCCCGGGGTCCTGCGTGAGCAGCGTGACTTTCAGAGGAGAGCTGGCGCCGTTTTCGTTGCGCACCACCAGGTCCACAGAATCGCTATCGGGCAACTCCAATGGGACCTGCGCATTGATCTGACCTGGCGAGACAAAGAACAGCGGCGCGGCGACGACGCCGAATAGCACCTCCGTCCGTGTGCCGGGCAACTGCGTGGGGATCGGAATAGCGTCGGCGGTAACCGTCGTGGTCGAAAAGTTAATCCCGTAGATGGAAACGATAGAGCCTCTGGCCGCTACTGGAATGCTGGATGAACTCCGGCCTGTGGCTGCGTTCACCAGGCCCTGGGGATTGATCGCGGGCGTTGGCGCCTGAGCCTGCAACCATGCCGTTGAGGACAGCATACAAATCAACAGCCTAAGGTACCGAACCCGAGGATCGCTCCATTTTCCAATTCGGGAGACCTCCCTGCGGTCCCGAGAGAAGTAGAGGAAAAACCTGGATAACAGGTCGTTAAACATCTGCACTGATTGACTCCATCTAATCAGATACAATCCTGGAGCCATGGTTTTGATGCTCCGACCAGCTCAACTTTGCTCTTCCTGTTCCGAAAACAGAACAACAACGGCAATCTCCTCCCGAACTCGTGCCTCCCGTTTTGTGCCATTTTCATAGCTTTTTCAAACTTCTGTTCTAAAAACGGAACAAAAAACGCCCCAGGTAGCTGCCCATACCCCCCGCGTCAGATGGCCTTCCGCGTCTGGGGCCGTGGTGCCGACAGTCTGGGTCCCAGAGCATGCAGTTCCCACGGATGCGCCGGTGCAGGTGTAGGTCGGGACTCCGCCGGCCGATCGACGGGCGGCCCGCCGGGGTGAAGTCGGAGGTCGCCCGCAGCACACCGATGGCGCCGCTGCCGCACCGGCGTGGTCCTGGCACGGTGGCTGACCCGGCAAGGTCCCCGGATAAGGAAACAAAGGTAGTTCCGGTGTTAGCCAGGGGCAGGCCGGCGTTCCCCGAAAGCTTTCCCAGGGCGCTGATGGCGGTGCGCGTATCCGGAGTGCAAGGCCCCGGAAAGCGCAGCAGCACAAGAATCAGGCTCGCCTGCGGGATGGCTTTATAAAGGAGCATGTAGACCTTTATAAAGACTCGGGGACTATCCGGCCATAGGGGATTTGCCCGTATGACACCTAGATCTTTGCCTTAGAGCCAGGGGCGGCGGGGAGACCGGTTTGCGCCGGCGAGTGACGAGGCGGGCCTACGGGATCTCCCGGTGGGCGATCGAGAACCGGCGTGCCGTTTGAGATCGCTTCGCGCACTCTGGATTTTCGTCCCTTCGTCAACATTCGTTAACACTTCATCGACGCGCCGCCGGCCGAACAATTTCTTCAAAAATTGTTCTTGATCTGCGGAGAAAAGGGTGGTATTTTACGCCTATATTGAAGCGAGACGGTTTTAGGGCAGGATGGCTCCTCAGGATTAATTGCTTCTGAGGATGAACGCCTTAACGGCAAATGGTCGTTTCGGAAAAACCGGTTCGGATTCTGGTCGTGGACGCCGACGAGGCAACTCGCTGGTTCCTAAGGTTAATTCTTTCCAAGGGTCATTACGAGGTTTTTGCGGTTTCCGACGCGGAAGAGGCCCTTAGCCGCGCAGCCGAATATCCGCCTCGGTTGGTGGTTCTGGATCTGTCGCTGGCCATCCAGGGCGGCCAGCAGTTTTGGAAAAAGCTGCGCAGTCTTTCACCAGCGCCGGCGCCAGTGCTGGTCGTCTCAGACCTGCCGCCACATGAGGCCAAAGCTGCCTTGACCGAGCTCGACGCCGACGACTACCTGGCCAAGCCGTTCCGCGCCAGCGCCGCACTGGAGCGAGTCCGCGCGCTGCTTCACCCGGCTCTTGACTCCCGCTGGAGTGGTCCGGCGATCGACATCGGGGATCTAAGAATCGACCGGCTCGGCCGCTGCGCGTTTCGCGACGGCCGGCAAATTGACTTAACGCCCACCGAATTTAACCTCCTGACCTACCTGGCGCAGAACGCCGACCACGCCACATCCTCGAAAAAAATCCTACAGGCTGTATGGGGGCCGGAGTACGGCGACACGCAGACCCTGCGGGTTCACGTCGCCAATTTGCGGAAGAAAATCGAGCCCGACCCTGCCGCTCCCCGCTACATTTTGACCGAGCCGGGGCTCGGCTATTGTCTGGCGTCCGCGAACCTCAAGGGGGGGAAAGGCGACAGGCCATGAGCCGGCGTGCGGCCAGCCGGCGTCAGAGCGTCACGATCACCTTGCCGAATTGTTGTTTGTTTTCCAGCCGCTCGTGAGCAGCCCGGATCTCCGGAAGGGAGTAAACCTTGTCAATCACCGGCCGCAGTTCCCGCCGGCCGAGCAGCGAAAGCACCTGGTGGAGCTCGCCGAGTGTTCCCATGAAAGAGCCGAGGAAGGAGAGTTGCTTCCAGAACAGGCGCCTTATGTCGATGGTAGCCTGGCCGCCGGTGGTGGCGCCGCAAGTGACCAGGCGGCCTTGAGGGGCCAGTGAGGCGGTGGAGTGGTCCCAGGTGGCCTGGCCCACATGCTCGAAAACCACGTCCACGCCCCGGCGGCCGGTGAGGCGCTTTACCTCGTCGGTGATGTTCTGGCGGTAGTGGTCGATGACCTCGTCGGCGCCCAATTGTCGGGCGCGGGCCAGTTTTTCCTCACCGCTGGCGGTGGCGATCACCCGGCAGCCCCGCAGCTTGGCGATCTGGATGGCGGCGCTGCCCACCCCGCTCGAAGCCCCGAGGACCAGCACCTCTTCGCCCCGCTCGATCCGGGCGCGGCCCACCAGCATGTGCCAGGCCGTGAGGAACACGAGCGGCACCGCCGCCGCCTCCTCGAAGCTGAGGTCGCCGGGGATCGGCAGGGCGTAAACCTCCGGCGCCGGCATATATTCCCGATTTCCACCCTCCAGGAAATAGCCGAGCAACTTGTAGAACCGGCAGAAGTTATCACGTCCGGAGACGCACTCCCGGCACTGCCGGCAGCTCTGGCCGGGTGCCAGCAGCACCCGGTCGCCCACCTTGAGCCGGCTGGTTCCCTCCCCCAGCGATGCCACCTCGCCGGCGACATCGCTGCCTAGAATGTGCGGCAGCGGAATCTTCTGCCCCGGAATGCCCCGGCGGACGGCCAGATCCAGGTTGTTCAGGGCGCAGGCCTTCACCCGGACCAGCACCTCGTGCGGGCCCGGCTGGGGGTCGGGGATCTCTTCGTAGCGCAGCACTTCGGGACCGCCGTGTTCGTGAATGCGAACCGCTTTCATGGGGATTTCCTTGTCTGGGGATTTTCCAATGCAAACCAGCCCATATTATAATTGCTGATGATGGACATCTTCGAGGAATTGGTACGGCTGCGCCGGTTGGGTCAGAAATCGGCCTTGGCGACGATAGTAGACGTCCGGGGCTCGATCCCCAGCTTCGAGAGCGCCAAGCTGCTGGTGCGCGAGGACGGCTCCATGGTGGGCACCATCGGCGGCGGCTGCGTGGAAGCCGAGGTGTGGAACGCCGCCCGCGAGGTGATCCAAACCGAAAAGTCCCGCCACCTCAGCTTCAACCTCGGCCAGGATGCCGCCCACGACAACGGCCTGATCTGCGGCGGCCAGCTCGACATCTTCATTGAACCTGTGCTCCCCATTCCGTCGGCCTACATATTCGGCGCCGGCCACATCTCGAAGAGCCTGTCGAAGGTGGCGGCGCTCGCCGGCTTCCGCACCGTGGTGATCGACAACCGCGAGGCCTTCGCCAACCGCGAGCGCTTTCCCGACGTGGACGAGGTGATCGCCGCGGAATACGAAGAAGCCTTCCCCAAGCTGGAAATCAACGAGTCTTCCTATCTGGTGATCGTCACCCGCGGCCACCGCGACGATATGCGCGTGCTGCGCTGGGCGATCGACCTGCCGGCCCGCTATATCGGCATGATCGGGAGCAAGCGCAAGGCGATCGCCGTCTTCAAGGAGCTGGAGAAGGAAGGCATTCCCCGCGAGCGCTTCGAGCGCGTCCACTCGCCGATGGGACTGGAGATCGGCGCCATCACGCCGGAAGAAATTGCGGTCAGCATCGTGGCCGAGATGGTCGGGGAGCGCCGCAACGCCCAGGCTGGCTTCAACCCCCTGTCGAAATCGGTCTTCGCCCTGGGCCTGGTGAAGTAGGGCAGGCGTCCTCGCCCGTCCGGACCCTTTGCATGAACCCTTCCGGCATCATCCTGGCCGCCGGCGAATCGAGCCGGATGGGCGCCGACAAGGCCTTGCTCGATTACCAGGGATCGACCTTCCTCGAGCGCCTGATCTACCTGTTTCTCCCCCGCGTGGCCCCGGTGGTGGTGGTGCTCGGCCACAACGCCGAGAAAATCCGTGAAGTGATCCCGGGAGAGAGGGTTGGACTCCAAATCGCGATCAACCCGGACTATCGGACGGGCCAACTCTCGTCGCTCCAGACCGGCATTCGGGCCCTTCCGATGGAGGCGCCGGGCGCCCTGGTCACGCTGGTCGACCATCCCGCTGTTTCCGGGGCGACCATCGACGCCCTCCTCCACTCCTTTGAGACGGACGCGCCGCCACTGGTCATTCCCCGTTACCAGGGCCGCCACGGCCACCCGGTGCTGTTTTCCCGTCTCTTGCTGGACGAACTTCTCGCTCTGCCCGTTTCGGCCAGCGCCAAACAGGTCGTTCGCGCCCATCAGGCCCTGACCGCCTATATCGATGTCTCCGACTCCGGCGTCGTCCAGGATGTGGACACCCCGGCCGACTATCGGAGCCTTCTACACTCTTAGCCACGGAGCCTTCAGCTCCGGCTCCGCCGTTCGCTGACCGCGGGCTTCCGTGGTAGAGTTGGGAGAGATGGAGAAGATCATCCGCTTAACCACGTTCGCTGAGGAGCAGGGGCAGAACGCGTCTTTAGCCTACTGGCTGAGCCGCCCGCCGCAGGAGCGGATTGCATACGTGGAGCGACTGAGGCAGGAATATATCGCCTCCATCCGGGGGAAGCAGGATGGAGTTCCACAAGGACTTTGCCGAACTCTGCTCCTTGTTGAACGCGAATCGCGTTGAGTTTCTGATTGTCGGCGGCTACGCCGTAGCGTACCATGGCGCTCCCCGGTTCACCGGCGATATGGACCTGGTGGTTCGGCCGACGACGGAGCAAGTTACCCGCCTGCTGAAAGCATTGCGGCAGTTCGGGTTTCCCGTTGCAGAGCTGTTGCCAGACTACTTGCTGGAGCGGCAAAAGGTCTTGCAGTTGGGCCGCGTGCCCGTTCAAGTCCACATCATGACAAGTATCACCGGGGTCTCCTGGGAGGAAGCCTAGGCGTCGCGGCAGGCAGCTACATACGGAGATGCTCCGGTATACTTTATCGGGCTGAATGCGTTGCTCGCTAACAAGGAGGCCGTCGGCCGAGTGAAGGACCTCTCTGACCTGGAAGCATTGCGGCCACCGCAGGGATAAGTCGCACCCCGGCATTTTCCATTGAAGACTCAGATCTAGGGAACATTTGGTCCGGCCGCCTCGTATGGTTGGCTGAATCCCTGGAGGTGCGTCAATGTCACAAAAAGCTCGCCGTGTAGCCGGCTGCCTGGCGGTCTGCGTGCTGCTGCTTTTGACGGCGCAGTGTGCGCCGCAGAATCGACCGCCCCAGCGAAGAGGCGGGCTGTTCGACTGGGTCTTCGAGACGCTTTCGGCGGATTCGCGGTTCGGCTGGACCGACGGAAGCACGCGCTACCAGGTGGCGGCCAGCGGGGACATCGAGTTCACCGATGATGACGCCGACGTAAAGAGCGTCTGCGAGAGCGGTTTTCTGGTGGTCGAGGAAAGCGGCTGGCTGCTGGACCGGAGACTGGAGTTCATCGGCGGCCCGAGCGGCGATCCGAGGCGATACTATTCGGTCGGCGGCCGCGCGCGGGAGCTCGACGAGGAGGCCCGGCGCTGGATGGCGCGGGTCATCCCCGAGGTCATCCGGCACACCGCCATCGGCGCGCATGCCCGCGCCCAGCGCATCCGGAGACAGCAAGGGCCGGGCGGCGTGCTGGACGAGATTTCCCGCATCTCGAGCGAGCGCTCCAAGCGAATCTACTTCGAGGAGCTATTTCACGACGGCCCCCTCGACCCGGCGATTCGAAGCCGCGCCGCCCGCCAGATCGCCCACGAGATGAGCTCCGACCATCAAAAAGCGAGGCTGCTCGCCGATCTAGCTGACGACTATCCCGGCGCTGACGGCGCGCAGGCGGCTTTCTTCGAAGCGGTCAACTCCATCAGCTCCGATGCCGAACACAGGCGGGTGTTGACGGCGGTGCTCGAGAAGGGCCGGCTCGGCGACGCAGGCCTGCTGCTGGTGCTGGGGTCGGCTGACCGGATCTCGTCGGCCGCGGAAAAGAGACGCGTTCTCTCGGCGGCGATGGAAACGGGCCGCCCGAGCAACGAAGTTCTGGCTCAGGTGTTCCGGACAGCCGAGGGGATCCCCTCCGATGCGGAAAAGCGATCTCTACTGGTTCGCGCCGCTGAGGCATGCCCCGATGATGACGCGGTGCTGGCAGCCTATCTTCGAGCCGCCGACACGATCCACTCGGACGCCGAAAGACGAGCGGTTCTTCTGCGGTTGCTGGAAAGACCCGGTCTGAGGCCAGAGACAGCGATCCAAGTCCTGCGGGCTGCCGAGCGCATCTCCTCGCCCGCCGAGAAGCGGTCGGTGCTCGTGAAGGCGGCCGAAACCGGCCCGAAAGACGAAGCCGTTCTCTCGACCCTGGTCGAAGTCACCGAAAGCATCCGCTCCGACGCCGAAAAAAGCCGCCTCCTGCTCGCCTTGCTGGACCGGAACAAGCTCGGCAACGCGACCCTGATCCGGCTGCTGAAGTCGGCCCAGGGCCTCTCTTCTGACGCCGAAAAGCGACGCGTCTTATTGAAGGCCGCCGAGGTCTGCCCGGCCGACGAAAGCGTTCTCTCGGCGCTGGTCGAAGCCGCCGCCACCATCCGATCGAGCGCCGAGCATCGCCGCGTGCTGTCGGCGTTGCTCCGCAAAGATGGCGTGAACAACGCAGTCCTGATCCGGGCGCTGCGGTCGGCGGCGGAAATCCCCTCGGACGAGGAAAAGGTGAGGGTGCTGCTGGAACTGCCGGAGGCCTGCCTCAAGGACAGCGCCGTCGCCCACGCTTTCTTCCAGGCAGCCCGGACCATCCAGTCGAGCGACCGTTACAAGCGGGTGATGGTCGCCCGGGCGGACAAAGATCCACGGTAGAGACATCATCAAAGCGGCTGTTGCGATCAACGCTGGTAAACGGATCATCATGTACCTGTCCTCTCCTGGACCCGCCGCCGGCACTCGGCATAGAGAGCATCGTAGAGGATGAACTCTCGCTCCAGGATCTCATGGTCGGTCAATCCAAGTGCGCTGAACCCGTGCGCGATCCAACGCAACCCTTCGCCGGCCGGATGCGGATTGCTGGGGTGAGAGTCTGCGGCTCGTACGATCTCGCCCAACAGGACGAGAGCCGGATCGGTCAGGTTGTATTTCTTCAATATCGAATTGAAGGAGACATCTTCTCCATGATGCCCGAGCTCACGATTGGGCACATCATAAACCGGGCCATCAGTGATCCTCGACCAGTCCGTGTCACCTGGCAGAAAGGCAAATTCGGCCTCCGTGTCGACGAAGTTCTTGATCAGCCACGGACAGGCAACTCGATCCACCTTGACCTTTTCACGGGTCATCCACTTCATAAATTCTCCCCCTGGACTGTGATGATCTCGGCACTAGAGCATCGATAGGACATGCACTTGGTATCCTCACTCTCGACCCGAGGGAAGCCAGTCCTCTCTTCAGAACTCAGATCCCTCCGCGCCGCCCTTCATGTGTTTCTTCGCAGTGAGCCGCATTCACTCTACTGGCGTCTTTTCGCTTTCGGCCACCTGAGCGTTGAAGTAGCCTCTGACTTGAACGGTCGAGGATCTGGAATTCACGAGCCCGGCCTCATAACCTTTCTCTGTGCGGAGCAATTGATCCGTCCATTGGCTTGCGCTGCCTCGCGTACGCACCTCGCGTGACAAATCATCTCGGTTCGTAAATCCGGATCTCGGCCGGGCTCGTTCCCTGACGTCGCACAGCGAGGAAAAGCCGGTCGAGGTCAGGAGAAAAGAAGCCCGTGCGAGCCCCTTTCACGGTGGCAATTCTGCCGACCTCCTTATAGTGGTACGCATCCTGCTGCTGGTAGACCCAGATTGCGCCCTCGCCACCGATGGCATAGATGCGCTTGCGCGCCTGATCGTAAAAAACATCGTCGCAGTCCCCAACCGCTGGGGCACTCTCGATGACTTTCCCGGTGAGAGTATCGAGGACGATCATTCGTGCGGGCGTGCGACAGACGACAAACAACCGGTGAGCGCCCTCGTCGAGCGCCATGGGGTAGTTTGCCAGCGGGCCCCCCGTTCCCCAGGAAGCAACGACAGACCGTGTCTTTCGATCGATAACGGCAATCTTCCGCGACCTTGGAAGGTTCACGAAGATTCGAGGTCCATTCTTTTCAACCTGGAAGGACTCCGGGTGAGCATCGAGCTTAATGTCAGCGACCTTCGCTCCGTCCTTGTCCATGGCGCCGAGAGCGCCGCCGGCATAGCCGACGTAGATGCGGTCCTCGACGGAGTCATAACGGACGTTGTCCGCGTCATCCCCGTAGGGAATCGTTTTTAGCAGTTGGAATGAATTTCCATCGAAAATTCGCAGCGACCCATCGCCCCCGTTTGCAACGTACAGGCGATTGGCGGATGGCAGGTAAAGCACGCCCTGCGGTTCGCGAAGACCAGGAATACTCCGCATAAGCTTGCCAGCTTTGGCATCGATGATTTCGAGCGTATTGTTTCCCAGCGCGGCAACGAACAGGCGCTGATCCTTAGCGTCGATCGACAGGTGATCGATCCGACCCTCAACCTGCGGTAGCGGAACAGCTCCGACCTGCCGCAACAGTTCGCTCGGCTGGGCGTACACCAACGTGAGGAACGAAAATACAAGTAGCAGAAAACGCATTGGCCCTCGCATGTTAATGTTTTCTGGAGCGGCCCGCCGTTCGGCTCGCAGACGATCATGCGTGCGACCGGGCGTCCGTCCTCCTCTTGCTCAGGAGCGTAGCATTGCGATCTTTCATATCTTTGTTCCTGGCAGGGCAATCGCGCCGACCTCGACGTCGAGTACATATCGAAGTGCCTTGGCCAGTTCGAGCGCCGTTCCTTGTCCCCAAAACCGGACAAACACCAAACGAGGGTGTTCGCCTAACGTGTGATTGCGAATTGAGGCGATGTTGATGCCCTTCGCCCGAAGAGCCTTGAGAACTTTTGTCAGGTCGTCCCCTGCTTCAACGAATTCTCCTTGAGCCAGCGCGCGATCGTTGGTGCCCGCGAAGGAGACCCATGTGCTCATCCCCATCTCTCGTCCGATCTGCTCGCCATGCAGCACCCCCCGCTTGCCGATCGCAGCCTTATACACGCCCCCAATTACCACCCCTCTCATCGAAAGGACGGCATCGAGCGGGCGGGCGTCGATGGCGCTCGCTGTCGGCACTGCAGGAAGCACGAATTTCGTCGATGGTCGATTTGTGCTGCGCCGCACGCGCCGAATCTCATCGAGGCCTTTACGAAATGCCGCGGCAAGGCTTTCAAACCTGCCAATTCCGGTTACGTCGAGAGTTTGTAAGCGAGGCCCCTCAAAGACAGATGACGCCGCCAGGCCTGTTACCTCCAGCCCAGCATCAAGCGCCACCGTTAGAACAGCATTTATTTCATCGTCGAGCAGAAGGAATTGGCCTGTAAGGATAGCCTCGCGATGAACTGCTGACGTAAGGGCCACCCATGAGTTCAGGCCAAGACTTGGGGAGAGCGTTTGATCGTCTGTAACAATCGTCGCTTCTTCCCTTGGAAAGACTACCTTGTAAACACCGTCATCGGCTACATACGCGCCCTTACCACCGGTGATGCGATCAATCGAGGCGCGAGCCTGCTGCGGCACGGCGCCCATTGCTCCCGTCAACGAGCAAGCAATGATGGGGCCGAGCAGGAAGCGCGAGAAGAGCCTACCGCCATCCGCCCACATCCTCTGCTCGTGCTCCCAGGCTTTTAGACAGCTCTTTAGGAGGAGCGCCAGAGAACCACGATTTCGGCGACCGATCATTGCTTCGTAGCCGGCGCAAGCTTTACGCTTACGCGAGTGGCCTCCCGGATTTCGTCGCTCCCGCGGCGAGCAATGATGTCACCTTCCTTCAGCGGCCCGAAGACTTCCACGACGTCACCGACCGGCGCTCCCCGGCTGACTGTCACCCATTCGGCTGCGCCATCTTTCACGCGAATTACAAACGACCGTTCGGTGGTGGTCACGATGCTTGTCGGGGGCACGAGCAACGATGGCCGCGCTCTCTTCACGGGCCAAACGACTTCCGGGTACATGCCGGGGCCCAGCCGCAGGTCCGTATTCTTCACGTCCAATTCCACAGGCATACTGCGAGTATTCTCATCCAAGGAATGAGCGATCCGGCTGACCGCACAATAGAACGTCTCTCCAGGATAAGCAGGCACAGTAAATGGTACGCGTGCGCCCTTGACTATGCCGCCGACCAGGGCTTCCGGTACCGCCACCACCAGCCGCAGCCGCGAGATCTGTTGTAGCTTTACCAGCGGTGTTGCCACGGATCCGGAGCTGGGCCCGACAAGGGCGCCCGGATGCACATTTCTCTCTGTAATGATTCCATCGAAAGGCGCCTTAATCGTTAGATACTGCGTCAAGTCCTCAAGGGACTGGGTGGAGGCCTGCGCAGCCTTGATAGAGCCCTCTATAGCGTGCACCAACGCTTGTGCCGCCTCCACGCCTTTCTGCGCGACGATCACGTCATTTTCGGCGACCACGCCAGGCGTTGCGGAAGTCGCCTTCAGACGCTCATAAGTGCTCTGCGAGGCCGCTAGTTTGGCTATCGCTTCAGCCCGCTGCAACTCGATCGCCTGAGCTTTGGATTGAGCCTCAACGATATGCGTCTGCATCTCCGGCGCCACTAAGGTCGCGATTATGTCGCCGTCCCTGACCGTACTTCCCCGGTCCACGTCTATCTTCTCGACGAACCCGGTCACCTTGGCGTAAATGGGGACGCCGAGGTATGGCCGAAATTCGCCCGGAAGCTTCACCTGCCGCTGCACGGCTCTTGAGACCACAGGCACGACCTCAACCGGAGCCTGGGCCGCCAAGGTGGCTGCTACAAAGAAAACAATTGAGATTCTACGCGCGTTGCTCATAATGTGAACTCGCTGGATCATCAGGATCCAAAGATGCTGAGACATTCGTTACGCGTGCCTGCATGATGCTGTAGACAGAGGGCAATACAGTCAAGGTTGCAATCGTGGCGACAATAAGGCCGCCGATCACAGCCCGCCCCAGGGGAGCCGTTTGAGCCCGCTCCCCGGTGCCGAGAGCCAGGGGGATCATGCCGGCGATCATCGCTGTCGCTGTCATCAAAATTGCGCGCAGGCGCCCCCGGCCGCCTTCCACGGCCGCCTCGGGGACTGAAGCTCCGTCACGGCGGGCATTTTCGGCGAACGTAACCAACAATATTGCGTTGGCGACGGAAATGCCGATCGCCATGATCGCCCCCATGAAGGACTGCACGTTCAGCGTGGTGCCCGTGAACAGCAGCATCAGCAGCACGCCGCAGATCACCGCGGGCACGGTCGAGACGACCGCGATCGAGAGCCGGAAAGACTGAAAGTTCGCGGCCAGCAGGAGGAAGATGACGGCGACCGAGAGCAGCAGGCCGGTTTTGAGGCCCGCGAGGGTCTCTTCAAACGCAGGTACCTGCCCGCGGTTGAAGACGGTCAGCCCGCGCGGCGGCGTGCCGGCGCGGGCTATCGCCTGTCGAACGTCTTCCGCTACCTGACCCAGCGGCTTACCGTGGATGTTCGCGGTGAAGCTGATGACCCGCTGCATGTTGTACCGATCGACCTCCCCTGGCGTCGTCCCGAAATCCACTTTAGCGACATCAGATAGCAAAGGCCGGCCCACACCGTTGGTCAGCGCGTTGTGATTCATAAGGGGGATATTCTCTACATCTTCGAGCGACGCCATCTTGAATTGAGGAATCTCGACCTGAATCTGGAAGCCATTGCCGCTCCTCGGGTCGCGCCAGAAATTCAGGTCGGTGTACCGGCTGGAAGAAGTGGCAGCTACGAGTGACTTCGCCACGTCGGCCATTGCGATCCCGAACTGCCCGGCGCGATCGCGGTCCACCTTGATCTCCAGGTCCGGATAATCCAGGGGCTGAGCGTACTGCAGGTCCCGCAGCGAGGGCACCTTCGCCAGCTCGTCACGAAGCTTCTCCGCAAAGGCCCGGCTGGCTGGAAGGCTGGGGCTTTGCACCGCAACCTCGATCGGTGTCGGTGAGCCGAAGCTCGTCACTCGACTGATTATGTCCGCAGCCTCGAACGAGAACGTGACATTCGGGAGGGCCTGCGCCAGTTTTCGGCGCAACTCTTCCTTCATTTCGTCGGTGACTACAGGACCCGTTGGCTTCAGCGCTACTCCCAGCACCGCCTCGTGCTGGCCGCTGCTAAACAAGTAAATGGTGTTGATCGGATAGTTGGACGTCGGCACGCCAACGAAGGCCGTGGTGATGTCCACGTTCTCCGGCCCCACGTGCTGCTTGATGACGTCCACCGCTTTAAGCGCTATGACCTCTGTCCTCTCTACCCGCGTGCCGGTGGGGGCGCGCAGGCGGACCTGGATCTGCTGGGTCTCGACTCTAGGAAAGACTTCGGTACCCATCCGTGGAAACAGGACGTAAATGAGGCAGCCGGCAGCCAGGAGGTAACCTGCAACCAGGGGCCAGCGAAACCGAAAGACAAACCTCAGGTAAGAAGCATAGCGGGATCGCATTCCCTCCAGGTACCGCTCGCGCTCACCTGCATGCTCTGTCTTGATCAACCAGGTTGAAAGCACTGGCACAAGCGTGCTCGAGATCAGGTAGGAAGAGATCATCGCGAAACCGACCGCGAGCGCAAGCGGCACAAAGAGCTGACGGCCGACACCGGTCATGAACAACGAAGGGATAAATACTGACAACACACAAAGCATCGAGAGGAAGCGGGGCACGATAGTTTTCCGGCACGCATCGATGACCGATCGGGCGCGCGACATTCCGCCTGCCATGTGCGTGTGGATGTTTTCTATCTCGACGGTTGCTTCATCCACCAGCACGCCCACAGCGAGAGCGAGGCCGCCCAGAGTCATGATGTTGATGGTCGCGCCCGTGATCCAGAGGGCGACCACCGCCGAGAGCAGCGAAAACGGTATGGTTATAACGACGATGAGAGCGCTACGAAAGTCCCGCAGGAAGATCAACACCATCAGGCCCGTTAGGAAAGCACCCAGGAGGCCTTCCCTGATCAGACCTTTTAGAGCATTAACCACATAACCCGACTGGTCGAACACCAGGTCGATCTTCACGTCCTCAGGCGCCGCGGCCCGCATGGCGGGCAGCGCTTCTCGTACCCGGCGGATAACATCCAACGTCGAGGCGTCGGCTCGTTTGGTGACCGGAATATACACGGTGCGCCGGCCGTCAACGTGGGCATAGCCGACGATGATGTCGGTGCTGTCCACAATACCGCCGATGTCCCTTAGATACACGGTCGGCCCCGGTCCCCAACGAAGCGGCGTGTCGAGCAACTCGGCAATGTTGGCGCCCAGCGTGGTATTCGTGGAGGCGATTCGAATCAGATCGCCGGTGCGGACATTGCCGGAAGGCACCACTGTGCTGGCATGGTTGACGCTTGCGATGACCTCTTCCGGCGAGAGCCGGTACTGCCTCATTTTTTCCGGGTCCACTCGCACCACAATGGTTCGCTGGTTGCCTCCAAAAGGCGGAGGCGCGGAGACGCCCGGCAGCGTGGCGAAGATCGGCCTGACGCGATTGAGGGCAATATCCTGCATTTCACCCGGGGTGTGGGTCTCGCTGGAAAAGACCAGTTGAGCCACGGGAACGCTTCCGGCGTCAAAGCGCATGATGAACGGCGGGACGGCGCCGGGCGGCATGAACGCTCGTGCCCGGTTCACGTAACCGACCACCTCGGCCATCGCCTGGCTCATGTCGGTGCCGGGGTGGAAGACCAGCTTCATGAGGGCGATGCCTTGAATATTTTTGGATTCCACGTGCTCGATGCCGGTAATGTAAAGGAAGTGATACTCGTAGTAATATGTAAGGTACCCTTCCATCTGCGACGGATCCATCCCGCCGTACGGCTGGGCCACATAAACAGCGGGGGCGCCTAACTGCGGGAAAATGTCGACCTTCATTTGCCGGACGGCCAGGATGGAAGCGAGCGCAATCGAAATGACGGCCACCAGAATGGTGATAGGCCGTCTCATCGCGCTCAGGACTAACCACATAACTTGCCTCCTAAAAAGTCTTCGACTCGTCTCTCAGTGTGCCTGCTGCAAGTACGGCGTTAAATCTCCTTGCGCGGCCCGAACGGCCAGAAGCGCCCGCCAGACGCTGACCCCGGCCAGTGAATCGTCGATCTCGGCCTGTACCAACAGCCGTTGGGCCTCGGCGACGTCCACGATCGTCGCCAGGCCGGCCTTATAGCGGGCGGTCGCCTGCTGTTCGAGGACGCGGGCGGCGCCCAATTGAATGGGCGTATTCTCGGCCACACGACGCGCGCCATCGAAGGCCGCCCGCGCTTTTTCGAATTCTCCATTCAAGTCTTGGAGAATCTGATCGTAGCGGGCCGCCTCCACGCGCTCGTTATAGAGCTCAACCTCTTTTCGACGGCGGATGGACGGGAGGTCGAAGGCCGGAAAATACACAGTCATTCCCAGCGCCCAGTTACCGGTGTTGGGGCCCAGCCCAGCCGCTGCCCCACCCGTGGCGCCGTCCACGCGCGCACCCGTGCCGCGCCCGAAACTCGTGCCTTGTAACAGGAAGCGCGGGTAGTACGAGCGATCCAGAACTTTTTCGCGCGATTTCACGACGTCGATAGCCGCGCTTTGAGCGACGGCCCGAGGATTTGCGCCGAGGCTAGGCCCGGCCGTGTCGGTTAGAGCAGGGAGTTTCAATAAGGGTCCGGCCTGCAGTTGCACGGAAGCAGGGGGCACTCCTAGCAACTGGGCTAAGGCCGCTCGGCTCACCTGTTCAGCCTGCTCGGCCTGGATGTTCAGGGTTCGGGCCAGCGCGAGTTCTGCCTCCGAGCGCGAGCTATCTGCCGCTGGCCGCAGTTGGTTTTTCACGAGCACCTGAACAGAATCATTCACCACGCGCGCCCGTTCTACACCAGCGGCAGCGGCCTGCACTGTCTGACCAGCGGCCAGCACGGTTAAGAATGCGTCCGCAGCCGCCGTGCCGACCTGTAGACGGGTGAGACCAAGCTGCGCATTCGCGCTCTGCCGCACTGACTGTGCTACGTCCACGGTCGATGAACGTAACCCGAAATCGAACGGCTCCCATGACACCAGCACTCCCAGCGCGGTGCCCCACACGCTGCTAGCGGAATTGGTCCCCAGCACCGGGCCGGTCATCGAGGAGATCACCGGTTGGGGCAGCAGAAGCCCGAACACGTTGTTGCGGGTTGCCCGGTTCATCTGGCCCAGGAAGTCCGCGCGCGGCAAGTAGATAGTGCGGGCTAAATTGATACCGGCGGCCGCCGCCGAGACTTGCTCGATCGAAGCCCGAACGGCAGGATACCTGTCCAAAGCCTGATTCACGGCCTGTTCCAGGGTCAGGGGAACCGGCTGCGCAGCCGCTGGGAGTCCTGCAAGAGTCGCCAGCGCGAGCATAAACAGGAATGGCCTAGACGACCAGCCACCCTTGCTGCCAAGTCGGCTTGGATTCATACGCCAGCCTCCCTGCCGACTTTACCGCCTGAGCGTGGCATTAGCGATTGAGATTCTGCCATGATCCTAGGAAACACTGTTCAGTGGACCCCCTTGTGGAGCAGCAGCCCTGCAATTCCTGCTGCAAGAATGAGAAACGGCTCGGGTATCTTCTTCTAGCTTATGCATCGCAGAGTTCCCCCCTGCCGTTGTCAGCGCAGAGATTCTTTGGCACGAATTCTGTTCGTGATCTTCATCGGTTAGATACGCGGAGCTTCCTTGGGGTCAACACGCGGTCAGTGGCCCGGCATGGCTGCGCCTCCCTTCTTGCCCAGCGGATCGAGCGCCGCCTTGAAGCCGGCGGCCAATTTGTCGGCGGGCCCCTTGCCCCAATAATGCAGAAAGATGACCGCTGGGCGGGAGCCGATCATATGGTGATGGATTGCTACAACGTCGAGTCCGTTTCCGCGCAGCGTCTTCAGAACCGGATTGACTTCCCCTTCGAGCATCGCCACATCTCCCGCCACCGCCGCGTTCTGATCATTGCCGACGAAGGCCGCCCAGGTGTTCAGCCCCATCCGGGCGTTGATCGTCGCCCCCATCTCCTGCAGCTTCAGGTCATCGCGCCCTATGGTGATCTTGTAGACTGGCCCGCTTTGCTCGCCCTCATGGCCCACAATCTTGGCGATTTTGGCCGTGTCAAGCTTGCCGGGCTCGAGCGTGACCTTCGCCGATGCGGAACTGGAATGAGACTGCGGAACGTGGCCAATCAAGTCCACGGCAGGCTTGGCCTTGCGAGCCAGCTCCGCCGGCGCGCCATGACCCATCACGTGCATGTAAAACATATGCGGCTCGTCAAAGAAAAAGTGATTGTGCAGCGCGGTCACCTCGAGACCGTTATCGAGAAGCGCCGACATGACTGGGTTCACTTCATCTTCGAGTAGCACAAGATCCCCCATCATGACGTCCTTGCCGCCATCGCCCTTGGTCATGGCCAGCCAGCCGCCGAAGCCGAAGGGCGTGGGCGTGGCCACGCCATCTACGGTGACCTTCACGTCGTTTCGCGGGATGTTGATCTTGAGGACGTTGGCCTTGTAATCGCCCTGCTTACCGAGAGCCTTCAGTACTTCCTGGTACTCGCTGGCCATCTCTTGAGCTAGGGCAGGAACCATAACAGTCGACGCACAAAGCGCCGAGAACAGAGTTATCGCGAATTGGCGTTTCATTTTCTTTCCTCCTAGCCGGGCTCGCCGGCAGCTCCGCAGAGCCCCCGGCTGCCGGGGCTCCGCTATTTGACGGATTTCACATAGATCAATGTTGTTGACAACACTTCACTGGCTCGTAGCCGTCAAGTCATCGAACGCGATGACGCTGTCTGCCTTGGTCCACAATCCGATCTTTCCGGTCGTGTAGGTCTGGTCGTGAGCGTCGATCAACGGCTTGCCGTCGTAATAGCAGACGATGTGATCCCCTTTGGCGACTACCCTCAGCGTGTGCCACTGATTGGACGTGACCTTGACATTTGCGTCTGCGAACTGAAGGCGGCGGCCGTCCACCATGCGGTAGAGCCGGAAGTTGTCTTCCAGCGCGTTCGCTCGAACTATGTAGTAACTTTTAGGGTCGCGAAACCGGAACACCAATCCGATGCCTTGGTCGCCCTTTCCTGACAACGCTTTTCCCTTGACACTCACATCGAGATCGCTATATTCCCCTTTATCGGCGATCAACACGGGAAAGCGAGTGTCGGTCGGCTCCGCATCGGTCTGCGCGACAACATGTTTCCCACTCCGGGCGTCGGCCATCTCTTTGACCAGCCATTTTCCCGGCGGGCCTCCCCCTGTGCCATACGAGGTGAACCCGGCCGGCGGCTTGTCCACCGCGTCACTGTCGAAGTTGAACGAAACTGTCTGGGACGCTGTCACTCCCAGGGTCGTGAGCAGGAGCGCCGCAAGTGAAGCGATCTGCGTGGATCTCATGTTTGCTCTCTCCTTTGCCATGCCTTAGTGAAAGATTCATGCAACGGCAGGCGGCAACTCCTGCTGCCGCGCCAATGGTAGCCGAATGCGAAATGTGCATCCCCTGTCCTGTTCGCTTTCCAATTCGATTCCGCCCCCGTTCGCCTCCACCGCCCACTTGGCGATCGACAAGCCGATCCCTGCGCCTCCTGCATCTCGCGACCTAGACTTGTCGACTCGATAAAACCTGTCGAATACCATGGACCGGTGCTGTGGATCGATGCCAGGCCCGCTGTCCAGCACCTCCACAACGGCCTGATTGCCGCCATTAGTTTCCACTTTGATGGAGATTCTTCCGCCCACCGGCGAGTACTTGACCGCGTTGTCAATCAGGTTTACAAGAGCTTGCCGCAAGATGAGCCGATCTACATAAACAATTGGATCTCGGTCCCCTTCGACTATGAGGTGCTGCCTTTTCTCTTCTGCCAGCACTTCGAGCAAGGCTGCCGATTCCCGGGCTAAATCGAGAACAGAAACGTTCGCCCGCTGAAGCTGGATGTGTCCGGCATCTGCGCGAGAGATGGTCAACAGGTCGTCCACCAACCTGGTAAGCCGGTTCACTTCCTCCAACATGCTGCCGATCGTATCCCTGTAATGCACGGCGTCGCGCTCTTTCTGAAGTCCGACCTCGCCCACGGTGCGGATCGCGGTGAGCGGCGTCCGCAGCTCATGAGAAGCGTCCGCCGTAAAACGCCGGAGCTGGTCAAAAGACCGTTCCAGCCTCGCTAACGTGTCGTTAAAGACCCGCGCCAGATGCCCCAGCTCATCATCGGGATTCTCCACCGGCAAGCGTTCGCTGAGGCATTCGGCTGTGATCTGTTCCGCTCGGCGAGCCATGCCGTCCAGAGGCGAGAGAGCCCGACGGGCCAGCGCATATCCGCCGAAACCAGCGACGGCGAGAGCTGCTGGCAAACCCAGCGAAAGGACCGACAGCAGTTCTCGAAATTCACGCCAGAGCGGCTCCTCGCTGTGAGCCAAGCGAATCAGAGTCGGGCGATCTCCGACCGTATGGAGTCGACTTACGAGGCGGATGCGCGTTCCGTTCGGCAGCCGGGCGGAGCGCTCCGAGTATCCGACCTTTCCTTCGCCTGGAGCAGGCGATCCGCCCAGAACCCAGTTTCCCGATCGGCTGTTTCGGTAAAGCAGGGCTCCATTCAGATCACGCACCTCCATGAACCGCTCTTGCTCGGCTTCGTGCTCCTCCACATCCTTGTAGCCCGTCCCTAATCGAAGCGTGCCATCCGGTGCGAAGTTCAGAAGGCTTTCGACAGTCTCAAGATCTTGAATGGTGTTGCGGTCCAGTTCTTCGCGAAGGTTGAAGAAAAGGAATGTAGAGCTGCCGGCCACGTAAAGCATCAGCACGCCGGCCAGGACGGCGACGTACCAGAGCGTCAGCCGGGCCCTGACGTGCCGAGGTTGTATACGGATCATGGTGCTCCCTCCCGAAGCACAAATCCAACCCCGCGAACCGTGTGAACGAGTTTCTTCTCGAAGCGGTCGTCAACTTTGCGGCGCAGACGGCCAATGTGGACATCGATCACGTTGTCCAGAGGCGTGTGGCGACCTGTTTCCTTCCATACATCGCGTGCGATCATCTCTCGCGCCACAACGCGCCCTACATTGCGAAGAAGATACTCGAGCAGCTCAAATTCCTTGAAAGTAAGATCCAGCGGCTGCCCGCCACGCATTACGTTACGCGTAACGAGATCCATTTCCAAATCGGCACACCGCAGCCGCACCAGAGGATCGATTCTGCCCCGCCGGAGCAGCGCCCGGATCCGGGCAAGGAGTTCTGAGAAGGCGAACGGCTTGACAAGGTAGTCGTCAGCGCCCGTGTCCAACCCGAGCACACGATCTTCGACCCCATCTTTGGCCGTGAGGATCAGCACAGGAGTAGGCAGCCCCCGCTTCCGAAGCGCCGCTAGAACCTCAAGCCCATCCCGTCCGGGGAGCAGCAGATCGAGAACGACCAAGTCGAATGTCTGCGTGTTGGCCAGAAAAAAGCCCTCCTCACCGGTGTTGGCGATGGCGACCTCATAGAGCTCGGCTTCCAGGCCTTCCTGTAGTGCCCTGGCCACCTTCCTTTCGTCTTCTACGACTAGAATGCGCACGCGCCTTCCTCCCTTATAAAGGCTACCAGTGCCGGACGCCACTTAAGAGTTCCTGAAGTTTTCCTGACGAAATCTTCAGAAACAAATGGGGCTCGTGGAACCGGAGCGTGCAGTTGATCCGATACGAACTCGCACGGGCATGGCTGGCGGGCCCCGCACGGGGCCAGCTAGAAACTTGAATCGCGATGGCCTACCCAGCATTGTCTTGTATCATAAGCAAGCTGCCTGAGGGCACGCACGCCGGCTTTCAGGAAAACTTCAGATTCCTTTGGTAGCTTTTCTTGGAGGGACGCTCGGGCTAAGCAATGCGGGTTCTGATCGTCGAGGACGAGAAAAAGATGGCGGAACTCCTCAGGAAGAGGTTGGAGGAAGAAAACTGATCCTCGACAGATTGCCCGGGTAGAATCGCAACCCAGAGATCCAGGATGCGCCACCTTCTCAGTGTCGTATTGATTTTGAGTGCGATTTCGGGCTCTCTTGGCCAATCACCCCCTGGGTCGGTTTCTGTAACAGGTGTCGTCCAAGACCCGTCGGGTGCGGCCGTTCCGGGGATAAGGGTCGCCCTCAGGCGGGCCGGGGACACGGCACGGCGAGCCACAACGACCGATGAGGCGGGGGCCTTCCGCTTCGACATTGTGCCGCCGGGAAACTACGAGGTCGAGGTCCAGCAAGAAGGGTTCAAGCCCTCTATATCCCGCATCAGGATCGGATCGCGCGCCCCTGCGCCGCTCAAGGTAGTCCTCTCCCTGGCCGAACTGCGCCAGGAGGTGACGGTCGATAACCGGGTCGCACAAGTAAACACAGAGACAGCCGATAACCTCGACACCGTGACGCTGGACCGCAAGGCGCTGGAGAACCTGCCTGTCTTTGACCAGGATTTTGTCGGAACGATATCTCGCTTCCTCGATGCCGGGTCTGTCGCGACTGGGGGCGTTACGCTGATCGTGGACGGGCTCGAGTCCACCCGCGTGCCGGTGTCGGCCAGCGCAATTCAAGAGGTCAAAATCAATCAGAATCCTTATTCTGCGGAGTTCTCCCGCCCTGGACGGGGCCGCATCGAGATCATCACCAAGCCTGGCTCCCAGCAGTATCACGGCGCCATCAATTTCCTCTTCCGCGACTATCACCTGAATGCCCGTGACCGGTTTGCCGCCACCCGCCCCGTGGAGCAGCGCCGCATTTGTGAAGGGAGCCTCACTGGGCCGGTGGGGAGGAGCAAGACAACCTCCTTCCTGATCTCCGCCACTCGCCAGAAAGAGGATCTCCAGGCCGTGGTCTATGCCGTCGGCCCCTCGGGAGCCATTCAGGAAAACGTGCCCACGCCGCAGAGAAACACCGAAATCTCGGCCAGCGTGAGCCACCAGATCGGCCAGAACCAGCTCATTTCCTTCCGAGGTCTTTACACCGACCGCACCATGCAGAACCAAGGCGTGGGCGGATACACTCTGCCGGAAGCGGGCGCAGATTTCGAGGATCGCGAGGACCTTTTCTTTTTCAACCATAGGGGCCTGATCAAGCCTCATCTGTTGAGCGAATTCCGAATGCTCTTGTTTGGAAGACAGCACACCTCCACGAAGAGTTTGAACCCCGGCCCAAAGATCGCCGTGCTGGATGCTTTCACCGGGGGCGGTGCGCAAGGCGACCGGCTTCAAACAGAAAATCACGTCACGTTCAACGAGGTCCTTACCTGGAGCGTTGGAAAGCACCAGATCAAAACGGGCATCAATGTCCCCGATATCAGCCGCCGCGGCCTGGACGACTACACGAATTTCGGTGGCACATATTCGTTCTCCACGATCCAGGATTACCTGCAAAACCGGCCCTTCTCGTTCGTACGGCAGCAGGGCGACGGGCATCTAGTCTTTCTGGAAAAGGTGATCGGCGGATTCATGCAGGATGATTTTCGGCTCCGGCCGAACCTCACCATTTCCGCCGGCCTGCGCTACGATTGGCAGAACTACTTCCACGACAACAACAATTTCTCTCCGCGCCTGTCCTTCGCCTTTGCACCGGGCAAGAGCCGGAAGACAGTGTTTCGGGGAGGGACCGGTCTCTTCTTCGATCGCACCGGTCCGGGGCCGATATTTGATCTACTGCGCTACGACGGACAACGCTTGAGCCGGTACGTGGTCAGCAACCCGGGTTATCCTTACGTCCCAGTCCCAGGCGCAGCACAACCGACCAGCGTGGTTCGGCTGGACCCAACGGTCAAGATTCCCTACACGGTTCAGTACGGAATCGGGGTCGAACGACAGTTGCAAAAGTCTACAACGCTGACCGTCAGCTATTTCGGCATTCGAGGCGTGAATCTCTTCCGATCACGGGATGTAAACGCCCCGCCACCTCCTCTTTACCTGGCACGGCCGAATCCAAATTTCAGTGTCGTCCGCCAAATCGAGGCGTCGGCCGATTTGGAGAGCCATTCTTTCGAGCTCGCGCTGCGCGGCAACGTCACACGGTTTTTTAACGGCATGATTCAATACACGCTCAGCCGGGCCTATAACAACGTGGGGGGCGGTAACCCAAACCTGCCGCGAATGACCGGCATCAACACCTTTCCTGCAAACAGCTATGATTTGAGCGGCGAGTGGGCGAGAGCAGAATTCGATCAAAGGCACCGCTTCAACCTGCTCGCAACCGTTAACCCGGGCAAGTTTTTCAATCTTGGGATCGCTCTTGCGCTTTACTCCGGAGTGCCTTACAGCATCACCACCGGACGTGATGACAACCACGATGGCCTGGCGAATGATCGTCCGGCTGGAGCTGCAAGGGACAGCTTACAGGGACCTGGTTATGCTGGTCTGGATCTGCGGTGGTACCGTGACTTCTTCTTGGTCAGGTCCAGAAAGGAGAAGGGTCCAACTGTCACATTCGCTCTGGACGCTTTCAACGTGCTCAACCATGTGAACTACGCAGGCTTCGTCGGCAACCTGAGTTCGCCCTTCTTTGGCCACTCAGTGGCCGCCCTGCCGGCGCGGCGGATGCAGGTTTCGTTACGATTAAAGTTCTGATCTCCACTGCTGGGTGACGGTCCACGGTTTGACGTCATCCCCAAACTTCCTGGGCGACTTCCAGAATGTGGGCGAGCTTCGCCCATTGCTCGCTTTCGTTCAGCAGGTTTCCCTCTTCGGTGCTGGCAAACCCGCATTGCGGGCTGAGACACAGTTGATCCGGATCCAGATACTTCCCGGCCAATTGGATTCGCCTCTTGAGATCGTCCTTCGATTCCAGTTTTCCCGTCTTGGAGCTCACAAGGCCGAGAACAACCGTCTTGCCCTTGGGCACGAAACGGAGCGGCTCGAAGCCTCCAGCCCGGTCTGTGTCGTACTCCATGAAGTACCCGTCCACCCCGATCTCGTTGAAGAGAACGTCGGCCACCGGCTCGTATCCACCTTGCGCAATCCAACTGGAGCGGAAATTGCCGCGGCAGAGATGCGTGGTGATGACCATGTCAGACGGGCGCGCCGAGATTGCCTTATTCATCATGCCGGCGTAGACGAGAGGCAGGCTTTGCGGCTCGTCACCGCGGTCTCTGAGCATCTGCCGCTGTTCCGGATCGCATAAGTAGGCCAGATTCACTTCATCGAGCTGAAGGTAACGGCAGCCCGCGCCGGCGAAAGCCCGAACGGCTTTGCAATAAGCTTCGCCGAGGTCGTGATAGAACTCTTCCATGTCGGGATAAACCGCTTCAGGAACGGCTCCACGGCCCGCCCGAAAATGCAAGACGCTGGGAGACGGGATCGTCATTTTGGCGACGGTCTTCGCATGCTCGTGGACAAAGCGGAAGTGATCGATCATCGGATGAGTAGTGAACCCCAGCTTTCCGGTGACCCTCAGGCCTTTGGCTTGTGTCTCCAAGCCGCCTTGGAACCGGATGCCATGCTCGGACTGAAAGGATTCGACGCCGTCGAGGTGCTCGAGAAAATCGAAGTGCCACATGGCGCGACGGAATTCTCCATCGGTAACCGCCTGCAATCCCAAACCCTCTTGTTTGGCGATGACTCTTTGGATCTCGCGGTCTTCGACCAATTTCAACGCGGCGTCGGTGATCTCACCTCGCTGGCGCCTCGCGCGAGCTTCCTTGAGGGCTTCCGGGCGCAGGAGGCTGCCGACGTGATCGGCGCGAAAGGGCGGCTGGGTTCTTCTCATCCGCTGTTCCCTCTCTCGCGGAGGCCGCCTGCAGTCGCGGACCCGCGTTACGACCTGCTTTGCCGGCAGCGGTGAACCTGTCACCCGGACCGTCCGCGTAACCACGTTCGCGGAGGAGCAGGCGGAAAACGCGTCTTGGGCCTACTGGCTGAGCCACCCACCGCAGGAACGGATTGCGGAGCGACTGAGGCAGGAATAGATGGCCGCCATCTGCAGCGGATCATAGCCCCGGTCGCCTCTCAATCCCCCACGCTATAGGCGTGCTCGTGCGACTCCTCGATTCGCCGTGCGCCGTGCAGCCGCGCCAGGTAGGTGTAAACCACGGGCGTCAGGTAAAGTGTAATCAACTGCGAGAAGATTAGTCCGCCGACCACGCACAACCCCAGCGGGCGGCGGCCTTCTCCGCCGGCGCCGTAGCCGAGTGCGATGGGCAGCGCGCCGAGCAGGGCCGCCATGGTGGTCATCATGATTGGCCGGAACCGGATCAGGCAACCTTGATAAATCGCGTCCCGCGGCGCTCTGCCCTCGTTCCGCTCGGCGGCCAGCGCGAAGTCGATCTGCATGATGGCGTTCTTCTTCACGATGCCGACCAGCAGGATCAGGCCGACAAAAGAATAAATGTTCAGCTCCAGGTGGAACAAGTTCAGCGTCAGCAGGGCTCCAAAGCCGGCCGATGGGAGGCCCGAGAGAATGGTCAGGGGGTGGATGAAACTTTCATACAGGATTCCCAGCACGATGTAGATAACCAGGATAGCGAGCGCTAGCAGCAGCCACAAGTTCCTCATGGACTGCCGGAAAGCCTGCGCGGTGCCCTGAAACATAGTCGTGATGCCGGCCGGCAGCTTCCGCGCCGCCTCCTGGATGGAGTTGACTGCGTCACCCAGCGAGACGTTCGGAGCCAGGTTGAAGGAAAGCGTCACGGCCGGGAGCTGCCCGTAGTGGTTGATGGATTGCGGCCCGACGTGTTGTTCAACCCGTCCGACGCTCTCGATCGGCACCAGCTTGCCGTCCGCCGACCGAATATAGAGCAGCGAGAGCAAAGAGGGGTCGGATTGGTATTCCCGCTGTACCTCCAGCAACACCCGGTACTGGTTGTTGTCGGCGTAGATCGTGGAGATCCATCGCGGGCCGTACGCGTCGAAGAGCGCGTTCTCGATCTGTTCCGGGCTCACCTGCAGAGCGGCGGCCTGATTGCGGTCGATCACCATGTGGACTTCCGGGGCCTTGATCTGCAGGTCGCTGGTCACGTCGAGCAGGCCGGGCAGCTTGGCCATCTCGCCCTCGAACTCCTGCGCGCTCCGGTAGAGCTCGTCAATGCTTGTTCCCTGGAGGGTGAACTGATACAGGCTCTTGGTCAGGGTGCCACCGATCCGGATCGAAGGCGGATTCTGCAGGAAAGCCCGCATGCCCGGGAGTTGGTTGACCTGCGGCCGCAGCTTTTGAATGAGTTCCTCCACCCCCAACTGGCGCTCGGACCGCGGCTTCAGGTGCGCGAACATGCGGCCGAAGTTCGGCCCCCCGAGGCT
>JBGOUJ010000025.1:0-27335 GCA_041477005.1 Terriglobia bacterium
AGTGGCGGATCCCCGCCTCGCCAGCGCGATTCCTTCGGCCGGCCGCAATACCAGTAGCCTCCGCCCCGCGTGGTAAGATTCTCTCCGGCGAGGTATTTGTATGAGCCTGCACCGGAGAGAATTTCTGCGTCAAGCGGCCTCGACCGCCGCTGTCGCACTGTTTCCCGCGCCCTATGAGCGCCTCGCGGCGGCGCTTCGCAAAAAAGTCAAGATCACCGACGTACAGTGCATGATCGTGCGCGGCACCTGGGACTGGAACCTGGTTAAGGTCTCGACCGACGCCGGCCTTTACGGTCTCGGGGAGGCCTACTGGGGGCCCGGCGTCAAGGACCTGATCCTCAAGCAAATGAAGCCGCTGGTGGTCGGCGAGGATCCGCTGAACGTCGACAAGCTCTACACCAAGATGCTGATGCGCTCGGCGGGCGCCGGCGCCATCGCCGGCGTAACGGTGACCGCGGCGAGCGGCATCGAGATCGCGCTGTGGGACTTGGCCGGCAAGATTCTGGAGACGCCCGTCTGCAACCTGCTGGGCGGCCGTTTTCGCAACCGGGTCCGCTTCTACCGCACCATGGACGTGGTCGATCGTGTCGAAGATCCCGCCTCCTGGCGTGACAAGGTGCGCCAGGCGCGTGCGGAAAAGGCCGGCTGGACCGCCTTCAAGTTCCAGGGCGACGGCGTGCCGCCCAGGGCCGATCCCGAGTTCCGCGAGCCCGGCCACGACCCTTACACGCGCAACCTCACCGCCAAGGACATTCGCCGCATCGTGCACGGCATGGAGATCGTGCGCGAGGAGCTCGGCCCGGACGTCGATTTCGCCATCGAGTGCCATTGGCGTTACGACACGCGCGACGTGATTCAGCTTGCCCGGGCGCTCGAGCCGATCAAGCCCATGTGGCTCGAAGACCCGGTGCCGCCCGACAACATCGAGGCCATGGCCCTGGTCACCCACTCGGTCAACGTTCCGGTCTGCACGGGCGAAAATCTGTACACGCGGCAGGGCTTCCGCCGCCTGATCGAGCTGCAGGCCTGCCACGGCGTCCACATCGACATACCCAAGTCGGGCGGCCTGCTCGAATCGAAGCGTATCGCCGACCACGCCGACATGTATTACATCTGGACCGCGGCGCACAACCCGGCCAGCCCGGTCGGCAGCATCGCCTCCTGTCACGCCGCCTCCTCGATGCGCGATTTCCGCGTTCACGAGCTCGCGCGCTACATCGATTGGTGGCAGGACCTGGTGATCCACGAAGGGCCGATTTTCCAGGACGGCTACGTGACCATCCAGGACAAGCCCGGCTACGGCATCGAGCTCAACCCCGACGTCGCCAGGGCCCACCTCGCGCCGGATGAAACTTGGTGGGGCTAGCCACAGGGACACAGAGGCACAAGCATCGGGAACGGTTTCTTTGTGGCCGCTGCGACCGGGGTGTGCGACCGGTCATCCAATCGAGCGGAGCGACTCATGGAAGACTCATCCAAGAAGATCCACATCGTCGTCATCAATGGGAGCGTGCGGCCGGGGAATTATACGAGCATGGCCTCGGCGCTGGTTGTGGACGAACTCCACAAGAATCCTAAGGTGGCGGTGGAGCTGATCGATCCCGGCGCGCTGAACCTACCCCTGCCCGGCACCAACCCGAACGCTCCCGGGACCAAGCTGCTGCAGCAGAAGGTCACCGAGGCGACCGGCGTGATTCTGGCGACGCCGGAGTATCACGGCAGCTTCAGCAGCGTGATGAAGCTGGTGATCGAAAACCTGGGCTATCCGTCGGTGCTGGCGGGCAAGCCGGTCGCTCTGCTCGGAGTCGCCGCCGGGTCGATCGGGGCGATCAAGTCGCTCGAGCATCTGCGCAGTGTGGTGTCTCACGTGGGTGCGGTCGCGCTGCCTCTGCCGGTTTCGGTGGCCAACGTGGCGGGCGTGTTCGACAAAGACGGTAAGCCCTTGGATGCCGGCGTCGAGAGACACATTCGGAGCGTGGCGACGAACCTGATGCACTATATCGAGCAGAACCTCTGCCCGAGAGTCACGCTGGAGAGAATCCTGCGCGAGGGTTTTCCGAAGGAACCGGCGGAAGTGGTTCTCGCTTGACGGCCCCGGAAGCCTATCGGACGAAGCGCGAGCCGAGCCACTCGGCTGCGACTCCGACCACGATCCCCGCCACGGCGTCCACGCCGTAGTGATAGCCGCCGGAGACGGTCGAGACGGCCACGCCCACCGCCCACGGCAAGAACCACCAGCGGCCATAGCGCCGATGGCAGAGCGCGAAGGCCATGGTGCCGGCGACGTGACTGCTGGGGAACACGTTAGCGCCGATGCTGAAGCGGTCGAGGACGAACCGATTCATCGCCCGGCCGGCGCCGCCCGCCGCGAAATCGGGCCAGAGCAGCCGCGGCGGAGTCGAGGGGAACCACGGGGAAATCAGGTCGCAGATCAGGTAGGCCAAGCCCGCGCTGATCCACAGCCGCCACAGAGCCCGGCGGCCGTTGCGCTCGAGCATCACCCACGGAGCGACTGGAACGAACAAGTAGTAAGAGAGGTAGAAGAGTTCCAGTCCGGCGAGGGCCGCTTGCGGCAGGTGGTGCTCGAGCCACACGCCGGGGACGGCGCCGAAAAGTCCGAGGTCCCAAGAGAGCAGCAGCCGGTCGGCGAGCGGCCGGGCCAGCCGGCGCCCCGCCCATCCGGCGAGCTGATAGGCGGCGATGATCGCCCCGAGCGGCAGCCAGTCGATTAGCCGACGCATTCGAGGATGTAATACTTCTTGCCGTCTTCTTTGGCGATCCGGCCGGCGATCGTCCACTCCCGGCCATCGACGAGGTACACCTTGCGGTAGGAGTCGTACTCGACGCCGATCTGCAAGTCGAGCTTACGCGCTTCGACCTCGCGTCTGTCTCCAGGCGACCAGTTCTGGCGTACCACCTGGAATGGATTCATAAACGCACTCCCGTCCCTACCCATACCACTTTTTCACGGAACCTCGCCTGGCGCTCTTCGTATGAGGAGTCATGGAAGCCCTCGCCTCCGACCTCCGCCACGCCCTCCGCCTCCTCCGCAAGAACCGCGCCTTCACCATCATCGCCGTCGCCGCCCTGGCCCTCGGCATCGGCGCCAACACCGCCATCTTCTCCGTCGTCAACGCCGTCCTGCTCCGCCCCCTCCCGTATCCCAACCCCGACCGCCTCGTCTTCGTCAAGCGCAAATATCCGGATGGCTCCAGCAACTCCACCTCCGTCCCCAAGTTCAGCATCTGGAATCAATACAACAAAAGCCTTGACGCCATGACGGCCTACGATTTTGTCAGCGTCGGCCTAAACCTCGCCTCCCCGGGGTCCGGCGGCGCGCCCGAGCAGCTCAAGGCGGTTCACGCCTCGCTCGATTTTTTCCGCGTCTTCGGCGTGTCGCCCGTCATGGGCCGCACATTTCTCGCCGAGGAAGACCGCCCCGGCGGCACGCGCGTCGCCGTGCTCAACTATGGCGTGTTCCAGCGCCGCTTCGGCGCCGACCCCACGCTCATCGGCAAGGCCCTCGTCCTCAGCGGCCAGCCCTACACCGTCGTGGGCGTTCTGTCGCCGGACTTCCAGCCCGAGCCCGCCGCCGACCTCTGGATTCCCCTGCAAGCCGATCCCGCGAGCACCAACCAGGCACACTATCTGCGATGCGCCGCGCGCCTCCGGCCCGCCATCTCCCTCGACGCCGGGCGGGCCGAGATGAAGCTCGCCGGTGAGGAGTACCGCCGCCTCTACCCGAAGGTGATGGACAAAACGGAAAGCGTGACACTCGCGCCCATGCAGCAGGACATGGTCGGCGACGTCCGCCCGGCCCTGCTGATCCTCACCGGCGCCGTCGGCTTCGTGCTGCTCATCGCCTGCGCGAACGTCGCCAACCTCCTGCTGGCCCGCGCCGCCGGCCGGCAAAAGGAAATCGCCATCCGCTCGGCCATTGGGGCCGGCCGCTTCCGGCTCGTCCGCCAGTTGCTCACCGAGAGCGTGCTGCTCGCCTCGCTCGGCGGCGCCCTCGGACTGCTGCTCGGCGCCTGGGGCCTACGCGTGCTCCTCGCCTTCAGCCCCGGCGACCTGCCCCGCCTCGGCAGCCCACACGCTGCCTCCACTTTCGCGCTGCTCGACTGGCGTGTCCTCGCCTTCACCGGTGGCCTCGCCCTTTTCACCGGCATCCTCTTCGGCCTCTTCCCGGCGCTGCAGCTTTCGAAGCCCGACCTGAACTCCACCCTCAAGGACGCCGGCGGCCGCTCCGCCTCCGGATTCCGCCAGAGCCGCACCCGCGGCCTGCTCGTCGTCACCGAGATGGCTCTCGCCCTCGTCCTGCTGATCGGCGCGGCCCTGCTGATTCGCTCGTTCGTCGGCCTGCGCAACGTCAAGCCCGGCTTCAACCCCCACAACGTCCTCACCGTGCAAATCTCGATGGCCGGCTCGCGCTACAACACCACCGCCCAGGTCGACACCTTCGACCGCCGGGCCGTCGAGCGCATCGAAGCGCTGCCCGGAGTGCTGGCCGCCGCCCCGTCCGTCTGCCTGCCCGTGCAGAACTTCGGCATCGATCTGCCGTTCCTCATCGAAGGCAAGCCGCCCAAGGGCGGCGACCGCTACAACGGCGACGAGTTCTGGCGCTTCATCGGCCCGCACTACTTCGACGTCTACCGCATCCCCCTGGTCCGCGGCCGCGTCTTCAACCAGCGCGACCTCGGCAACTCGGCCCCGGTAGTAATTATCAATGAGTCTTTCGCCAGGAAATACTGGCCCAAAGAGGACCCCATCGGCGCCCGCCTGACCATCGGCAAAGGCCTCGGCCCCGAATTCGAAGACCCCACCCGCCAGATCGTCGGCATCGTCGGCGACGTGCGCGAGAACGGCCTCGGCCGCCCGCCCCGGCCCGTCATGTACATCCCCGCCGCCCAGGTCTCCGACGGCCTCACCCGCTTCGGCAACAGCGTCATCCCCACCGCCTGGTCGATCCGCACGGCCGCCGACCCGCTCTCCCTGTCCGCCGTGATCCAGCGCGAGTTCTTCGCCGTCGATGCGCAGCTGCCCGTGTCCAGCGTCCTCACCATGGAGCGGGTGATCGTCAAAGCAACCGCGCGCGAGAACTTCAACATGCTGCTCCTGACCATCTTCGCCGCGATCGCCCTGCTGCTCGCCGCAATCGGCATCTACGGGCTGATGGCCTACGCCGTCGAGCAGCGCTCCCACGAGATCGGCATCCGCCTGGCCCTCGGCGCCGGCCGCTCCCATGTCCTGCGCCTGTTCATCGCACAGGGCGCCCGGCTGGCCGCCCTCGGCGTCGTCATCGGCCTCGCCGCCGCCTTCGGTCTGACCCGCCTGCTCGGCAGGCTCCTTTTTGGCGTCACATCGACGGACCCGGCCACCTTCGCTGGCGTGGCCGCAATCCTAACCGTGGTCGCCCTGGTCGCCACGTATGTCCCCGCACGCCGCGCCACCAAGGTAGATCCCATCATCGCCCTTCGGTATGAGTGAGCAAAAGCCGTCGACAAACCGCTCACCGGATCGCAACCGTCACTCGTTGTTGGATGGACGATGCCCCGGACACAATGGCGATCGGGACGGCGCCGCCCGTGGGCGCATCGCGCGGGACGAAGGCGTTCACCTGCACCAGGGCCGCCACCTGGCCGGGCGACGTGCCAGAGTAAGGGATCCCCGCCGTCCGCAAGCCGATAGTGAGCCCCGGGAAGCCACCCGGCTTGGCTTCCGTGGCGATCGCGCCGTCGAGCGTGACGGCGGCTTGCAGGCTTCCTCTCGTGGCGAACAGGGTAATGATGGAGCCTCGGTCCGCCGGATTGTTGGGGGAATTCAGAGTTCCGTCCTGATTCAGGATCGCCCCCTGGCCGATACCCGAGCTGTTCGCCGTGAAGATGCCGGGAGACGCGTCCCGCACCGCTACGGTCAGGGAGTTGGTCTGCTTACCGTGAAACTCCACCTGGACCTGGGTGCTGGTTCTGGGCGTCACGGCGTAGGGAACGACGGCATTGATCTGGTTGGCGGAAACGAACAGCAGCGGCGCCGGCGCCCCATCAAACAGAACCCGCGTCTCGGCGAGCGTGGTGTCGATCAGGCCGGCGGCGGTCACGCGGTAGGTGGTCGCCTTCGCCGGCCCGATGCCGGTCCCAAACAGGCTCACGATCTCCCCCGGCGCCACCGGTCCGGCGGCCAGGCTCGCCGCATTGGCCATGCAGGCGAGCGCGAAAGAGGGAGAGGGAATCGAGAAGTCGATCCGGCTGACGAAGTTGGGGCCACTCGCGTTCCCGAGAGCTCCCGGCGTCGGCGCGAAGTTGCTGGAGTCGCTGCGGCCGGCGAGGTAGACGTTCCCGGCCCGGTCGAGAGCCACCGCCGCGCCGTCGTCGCGCACGTTCCCCCCCAGATACGTCGAATACAAAGGCTTGCTCCCGGCCGGGTCCAGCTCCAGCAGAAACGCATTGGCGAAGGAGAACTCGTCGCCGATACACGGCTGCAGGGCGTCCGGCGTTGTCGTGAAGTTCGGCGCGTCGGTCGATCCGGCGATAAAGGCATGGCCCGCTGCATCGATCGCCACGCTGCTTACAACGATATTGCCGGCCCCGCCCAGATACGTCGAGTAGATCGGGGCGGTCCCATCGGCCTTTAGCTTCATGGCGAATCCATACCGCGGATATAGGCGCAGCCCCAAGGGAAACGGCACCGGGATTTCCGGCGTCGAGTTCGGCTGGAACGAACCCGGCGTGGTGGGAAAATCCGGCGAGTCGGTGAACCCGACGACGTAGGCGCTGCCGGCGGCATCGACCGCGATGCTGCTCACACCGTCCAGCGCGGAGCCGCCGATCAGCGCCGAATAGACCAAATCGCTTCCGGCGGCGTTGAGCTTGGTGACGAAGCCGTTGAGGCCCGTTTGGTCGGTGCTCCGCATCGCGCCGTCGGTTACCGGGAAGTCCCGGAACGCGGTCGTGCCGCCCACGTAGGCGTTGCCGGCGCTGTCGACGGCGATCGCGTTGGGCGCGAGCGCGGGCAGGAAATACACGTCCGCCCTGGCGGGGCCAAGGTAGGTGGAATAAACCAGGCCGCTCCCGGCGGGGTTGATCTTGGTCACAAATGCGGCGGGGTTGGCGCTGAAGGTCGACGGCACAACGCTCCGAAACGCGCCGGGAGTGGTGGGGAAGTCGGCCGAGCCGGTGGTCCCGGTCACGTAGGCGTCGCCGGCCGCGTCAACAGCTATGCCGCGGCTCATTGTGGCCAGGCTGCCGCCGAGAAAGGTGGAGTAAACCAGGCCGCTGCCGCTCGGGTTCAACTTGGCGACGAAACCAGTCCTGGAAAAAACCGGGAAGTTCGTCTGAGACGCGCCGGCGGTGACCGGGAAGTTCGATGACTCGGTGTAGCCGGTTACGTAGGCGTTGCCGGCGCCGTCGATGGCGATGCCGGCGCCCACGTCGTCGCCGCTGCCGCCCAGAAAAGTTGAATAGAGCAACGCCGTGCCCGCCGGGTTCAGCTTGGCGACATAGACGGTGTCGCGAAGGAGCTTTCCGAAGGCGGTCTGAAAGGCGCCGGGCGTGATGGGAAAATCGGCCGTGGTCGTCGAGCCGACCAGGTAGGCGTTGCCGGCCGCGTCCACCGCGATCCCCGCCACCCCGCGCTCGAAGCCGGCCAATTGCGTCCCGCTCGTGAAGGGTCGCGGCCCGATCCGCGTGTTGTAGCTCAGCACCGGGTCGATGATCAGCGGCCGCGTCCGGTCGTACTCACCCACCTCGAACCGGAAGCGCCGCCCTTCTTGCAGCCGGTAGCGGCCCGCCAGTTCCCGGCGAACTCCCTCGAACTCCTGGTAGACCCGGGGCCGGTGCTGGCAGATCTCCCCGGCCGCGGTTTCGAGCACCAAGTCCCCGTCGTCGGCGAGACGCAGCCGGTCCACTCCCGCGATCTCCAACTCGATGACGCGCGGGTCGGCCGCGCCGTCGGGCGTCACTACGAAGTCGTACTCCAGGCGCCCGGCGTCGCCGTAGAAGACCAGGTCGATCCCGGGATAGACGTCGTGATACCGCACGCGCGCATAGTTCGGCGCCCCCGTGCGCCAGCGCGCGGGATCACTCCCGAGGAAATAGTTGGTCACGCCTGGAAGAGGATCGAGGCCCTCCACGCGCGCTTGGGGGTTCGCCCCGCGCAGCCTGAGGTAGACAGCCGCCCCAGCCAGCCGCAGCACGATGGCACTCGAGGTTAGAAACAGGGCATTCTCGCCGCTGTGGGCGAAGTACCGGACTCGCGAATCGGTCTGCCCCCGATTCTCTTCAAACGCGATTGGCAGTTGGCCGTAAGCCTCCAGAACGGCAGCCTGGCAGAGAGCAGGTAGAGCGAAAAGAGCAAAGAGGGCGGCGGCTCGGCGCATAACCTTTAGGTTAGCGCGCACCATCCGTTCATCACTGTAAAACTATCGCTGTCCTCGCGAACGCAGCCACGACTCGACTGGGCTGTTCGGGTACTGGGGCTTGTAGGGGAAATCGATTCGCCGGCCCGTGGCGGCCGATTCGTAGCAGGCGAACATCACTTCCAGCACCGCCCGCCCATCCTCGCCCGTCTCGAGCGGCTGGCTGTCGTTGAGGACGCAATCGACGAAGTGGGCCATCTCGTCCGGATACCCGTATTGCCACCACTCGTCGAACAGCGGCATGGTCCAGCCCTTGGTGTCGGGCGCCTTTTCCACCGCGTAGCCGTGGCCGTGCTCGCTGTAGGTGAGCATGGAGCTGCCGCGCACCAGGTCGCAGTAGATCACCCCGTCGGAGCCGTGGATCTCGAGGGCGTCTTCGATGCCGCCCCGCTTGGCCCAGCTATTCTCGATCACCGCAATCGCCCCGCCTGCGAACTCGATGATGCCGGTCGAATCGTCTTCGCCGGCGGTCCGGTTGGTGTGGACGTAGGTATTCATCGAGGCCATGACGCTCTTCACCTTGGGCTTGTTGAGCAGCCAGCGGGCGCATTCGGTCCCGTGACAGCCCATGTCAAACAGCGCCCCGCCGCCGGAGCGCTCCATGTCCCAGAACCAGTCGGAGTGCGGGCCGAAGTGCTTCTCCAGTTGCCGGATGTGGAAGACCTTCCCGATGCCCCCTTCGTCCACGATCCGCTTGGCCCGGACGTACTTCGGCGCGAAGCACAGATCTTCGGCGTACATCAATTTCACGCCTGCTTTCTTGCACGCCGCGATCATCTGATCCGCCTCCTCCAGGTTCATCGCGAGCGGCTTCTCGATGACCACGTGCTTGCCCGCGGCAGCCGCATCGAGCACGATCCGGGCGTGCAGGAAATTCGGCACGCCGATCGTCACCAGGTCAATCTCCTGCAGCTCCAGCAGCGCCCGGTGATCGCTGAACGTGCGCGGGATCCTCCACTTGGCGGCGAATTTTTCCCGCGTCTCCTGGTTGGGGGAAGCGCAGGCGACCATCTCCACCCGCGTATTGCGCGCGTTGGCGTCGGCGTGCAGCTCAGCGGAAAACCCCGACCCGATAAGTCCGATGCGAACCTTGTCCATTGGTCTCCTTCCCTGTTCTCTTTTTCCGCGGCCGTAAGGGAACAGTTTTTCGCGTGCCGGCCAGCCGCTCCCTAACCTTCGCGGCTCGGAATGCTAAGATAACATGCGTGGCTCATTCGCCCACAGCGCTCGCTGCCGCGGCCGGTCTTCCTCCCGACCTCGCCCCGCCGCTCTCGGTGCTGGCCGAGTCGGAGGGCATCCGCGAATGCCTCCAGTTCTTCACCCGCGAGAAGCGCTGGATCAACGAGCGCCACCTCGAGTTGTGCCGCGTTCCGGCCCTCACCTTCCAGGAGCAGGAGCGGGCCGCCCATCTGGCTCGAATCCTCGCCGAGATGGGTCTCGAGGCCCAGATCGATCGCGCGGGCAACGTCGCAGTCCCGGTGATCTACGAGCGCAACGCCCCGTTTGTGGCCCTGACCGCCCACATGGACACCGTCATCGCCCCGCGGAACCCCGCCGAGATCGCCTTACGCCCCAACGGCATCCTGGCCGGCCCGGGCGTGGCCGATAACGGGGCCGGCCTCGCCGCCCTGCTGGCCGTCGCCAAGGCGCTCAAATCGAGTCCGTCTCTGGCCGACTGCACCAGCAATCTGCTGCTGGTGGCCAACGTCGGCGAGGAGGGCGAAGGCAATCTCTACGGCATGCGCTTCCTGTGCCAGCAGTCCTCCTGGGCCCGACGCATTGCCGCTTTCCTCGTCCTCGACGGCGCCGCCACCGACCACATCACGACCCAGGCCCTCGGCAGCCGCCGCTTTGAAATCCTCATCACCGGCCCCGGCGGCCACAGTTGGAACGACTTTGGCATGGTCAATCCGGTTCACGCCCTGGCCCGAGCCGTGGCCGCGCTTTCCGATACGCCGCTTCCCGCCGGCGCCCGCTCCACGATCAGCGTGGGTACCATCGAGGGCGGCGCCAGCATCAACTCCATCCCGGCTCAGGCCCGGGCCAAGGTCGATATTCGCTCCGAATCGAACCAGGCCATCGAACAGATCGTTGCCGCCCTCGAGGAAACGGTGCGGCTGGCAGTCGAGGAGGAGAACCGCCGCGCCGCCGGCAACGGAGTGGGCGCCGGCAACGCCGTGGCCAAGGTCCGGGAAATCGGCTCGCGCCCGGCCGCCGAGCTGCCGCCCGACTCCCGCCTGCTCGGTTGCCTGCGCGCCGTCGACGCCCACCTCGGCATTCGCGCCCATTTTGACCGCGCCTCCACCGATGCCAACATCCCCCTTTCCCTGGGCCGGGAGGCCGTCACCATCGGCGCCGGGGGTCAGGGCGGCGGCGCCCACACGCCCTCCGAGTGGTTCAATCCGGAAGGCCGCGATCTCGGCCTGAAACGCATCTTTCTGTTGCTGGCCCTACTGCTGCGCGGCGCGGCGCCCCCGCTCCCGCCCGCCGCCACATAGTTCCCAGGAATGCGAAACCTGGCTCCGGGATCGTGCATCCCTTACATAGGAAAGGCGCACGGCCTGTGACCAATGGAGAGTTCGAGCGTCTATTCTGGTAGGCGTCCCGAGACGCCACCCACACCCTGTATTACAATAGTACTTGTGGCACTTGAGGGAAGGTGAGCAATGGCAACGACACTGCAATCTGTAGGCTACAAACTGAGGGAGAAGAAACTACTCTCCACAACGCTGATTCTGTTTACCCTGGCGATCGGCATCCTGCTCGGGACGCTGATTTCCGGCGGCGTGAAGGCGGCGCGCCAAACCGGCGGCGCCTCCGACGCGACACCGCTCACCATCCCCAATCCAACCGAAGCGGCCAATAGTTTTTCGGGAATCGCCAAGCGCATCCGCCCGGCAGTTGTGAATATCAACACTGAATCCGTCATCAAGGTCCCCACCGCTCAGCGCCGCCGGGCGCCCTCCAACAATAACAACGATGAGGAGGACCCCCGCGAAGACTTCTTCCGGCGCTTCTTCGGCAACCCGTTTGACTTCGGCCTCGATTCTCCGCAGGGCGATCAGCGCGTCCGCAGCCTGGGTTCGGGCATTGTCGTCGATCCCAAAGGTTACATTCTGACCAACTATCACGTGGTCGAGAAGGCCGACCGCATCCGCGTCAAGGTGATGGACGACACCGAGCTTTACAGCGCCAAGCTCATCGGCTACGACACCGAGACCGATCTGGCCGTGGTCAAGGTGGACGCCAAGAAGCCCCTCATTTACGCCAAAATGGGCAACTCCGAGGCCGTGCAGGTCGGCGACTGGGCCATCGCCATCGGCTCTCCTTTCGGCTTTGAAGAGACCGTGACCGCGGGCATCATCAGCGCCAAAGGTCGCGAGATTCCCGGCGGCAGCCTCCGCCGCCAGTTCCAGCGGTTTATCCAGACCGACGCCGCCATCAACCAGGGCAACAGCGGCGGCCCGTTGCTGAACATCAACGGCGAGGTCATCGGCATCAACACCGCCATAATCTCCCGCAGCGGCGGCTACGAAGGCCTGGGCTTCGCCATGCCTTCCAATGTGGCCGCCGAGGTCTACAACCAGGTCATCAAGAGCGGCAAAGTTGTGCGCGGCTCGATCGGTGTTTCTTTCCGCAATGAGAACGACGCGTTGCTGCGCGTCTACGGCGCCAAGGATGGCGGCGTGGTGGTCGAGGAAGTCCAGCCGGGCGGTCCGTCCGAGAGGGCCGGCCTCAAGACCGAGGACGTGATCGTCGGCATCGACGGCAAGCCGATCAAGACCGGCGAGGAACTGGTGGCGGTCGTCGCTTCGAGCCCCATCGGCCGCAAGCTGAATCTCAAGATCCTGCGGGCCGGCAAGGCCATGGATGTCCCCGTCACGGTTGGCGATCGCAGCGAGGTGTTCAAGGACCGGCTCACCGAAGCCAAGGGCGAATCCGAGGAGCCCAAGCAAGGCACCGAGGTGATGTTCGGGATCTCGGTGGCCATCATCAGCCAAGAGCAGCGGAAGCAGTGGGAATTCAGCGAGCAGGGCGGCGTGTTGGTTACCAACGTCGAGCCGTCCTCGTTCGCCGATGACATCGGCCTGGCCAAAGGCGACATCATCGTGGCCATCAACCGGCGCCCGGTGCTCAGCGTGCAGGACGTGAAGCTGATCCAGCGCGACCTGAAGCCCGGCGCCGATGTGGCCTTCCGCGTCATGCGCCGGCTCCCGGGCGCAGGCCGGCAGGGGCAAGGACAGTGGCGCAGCGTGCTCCTGGCGGGCGTCCTGCCTACTGAGAGCAGGTAGAAAGTTCCGAGCCGCGACCGTGAGGGAACGGTTGCCGGCGCCGGAGGGCCATCGATTTGATCCGAGCGCGCTTAGCGGCCGCCGTGGCCGCGGCCGTGGGTCTGCTGGCTGGCCAAACGGAGCCGGCGCAGGAGAGCACGGTCCAGACCAAGAAATCGTCGCCGGCCAAGAAGAAGAGATCCGCCAAGAAGAGCTCCGCCGATGCCCAGGCGCCGGCGAAAAAGAAGAGCTCCACCAGCGCCAAGAGCGCGGCCAAAAAGAAGAGCTCCACGAGCGACCCGGCGCCCGCTCATAAGTCGGCCTCCGCCTCCCAGCACCCGGCTTCCAAGTCCAGCAAGTCCAAAAAAACCGTCGTCGCCCCGCGCGGCCAGCAGCGGCCGACGCCCGAGCGGTATAAACAGATCGAGGAAGCACTGGCCGCCCGCGGCTACCTCCACGAAGAGGCGACTGGAAAGTGGGGCCCCAACTCGGTTGAGGCCTTGCGAAGTTTCCAGGCCGACCACCAACTCCCGCCGACCGGCAGGCTGGACGCGCTTTCGCTGACTCAGCTCGGCCTGGGGTCCCAGCCGCAGCCGCAGGCCCAGCCCTAAGCCGAAGTCCTAAGGAGCACCAGCCATGCCCGCCCCCGTCTTCCACAACCTCATCAACGGCCGGGAGACATCCTCTTCGACCGGCCGCACCTTTGAAAACCGCAATCCCGCCGACAAGAGCGACCTAATCGGCCTCTTTCAGGACTCCGGTTCGGAAGATGCCCGCAGCGCCGTGGCCGGGGCAGCCGAGGCCTTCCGCTCCTGGCGCGACGTCCCCGCTCCTCGACGCGCCGAAATCCTCTACCGCGCCGCCCGACTCCTGGTCGAGCGTAAAGAGCAGCTTGCCCGCGATATGACCCGCGAGATGGGCAAGGTGCTCGAGGAAACCCGCGGCGACGTCCAGGAAGCCATCGACATAGGCTTCTTCATGGCCGGCGAAGGCCGCCGTCTCTACGGCCAGACCACTCCCTCCGAGCTGCCCGACAAGTTCTGCATGACGGTGCGGATGCCCGCCGGCGTCTGCGCCTTAATCACTCCCTGGAATTTCCCGATGGCCATCCCGTCGTGGAAAATCTTTCCCGCGCTCGTGTGCGGCGACACGGCTGTGATTAAGCCCTCCAACGACGCGCCGCTGAGCTGCTGGAACTTTGTCCAGGTTCTCCACGAGGCCGGCTTGCCGCCCGGCGTGCTCAATCTCGTCACCGGCGGCGCCGCAGCGGGCGAAGCCTTGCTGGCCGACCCGGCGGTGCGCATCGTTTCCTTCACCGGCTCGACCGCCGTCGGCCGCCGCGTCTCGGAAGCCTGCGCGACCGCCTTCAAGAAGTGCCACCTCGAAATGGGTGGTAAGAACGTGGTCCTGATTCTGGAGGACGCAAACCTCGACCTGGCCGTGGACGGTTGCCTGTGGGGCGGCTTCGGCACCACCGGCCAGCGCTGCACCGCCGCCAGCCGCGTCGTGGTCCACGAAGAGGTCTACCGCGCTTTTCTCGATCGCTTCGCCGAACGCGCCCGCTCCCTGCGCATCGGCAACGGCCTCGATCCGTCAGTCCAGATGGGCCCGCTCATCAACCAGACACAGCTTCGCAGGGTGGAGGAATACGTGCAGATCGGCAAAGCCGAGGGCGCGCGTCTGGTCTGCGGCGGCCACGCCCGCACGGATGGAGCGTTCGCCTCCGGCTGGTTCTACGAGCCCACGATCTTCGCCGACGTGGATCCTCGCATGCGCATCGCCCAGGAAGAAATCTTCGGCCCGGTGGTATCGGTCGTTCCCTGCAAGAGCCTCGATCACGCGATCGAGATCGGCAACGGCGTCGCCTATGGCCTCTCTTCTTCCATTTACACCCGCGACATCAACCGCGCCTTCCGCGCCATGCGCGAGATGTACACCGGCATCTTCTACGTCAACGCCCCGACCATCGGCGCCGAGGTCCACCTGCCCTTCGGCGGCACCAAGCAAACCGGCAACGGCCACCGCGAAAGCGGCCTCACCGCTCTCGATCACTTTTCCGAGTGGAAATCGATTTACGTGGATTACAGCAACCGGCTCCAGCGCGCCCAAATCGACACCTGAGCCTTACTGTCGGGCCGTCTTCCCCGCTCCGCTTCCTGTTAACGCGCTCCCACCCGTGATGCGATGATAGTCGCTTGACCGAGAACCTCCGCATCGTCGCGTCGAAGCTGCGCCGGGCCCTGGCCGAGCTGCCCTATCTGCCGAAGGCCGTCGCTCTGGTCTGGCATGCCGCCCGCGGCTGGACTACGGCCTGGGCGATTCTTCTGGTGGCCAAGGGCCTGCTTCCGGTGGCCACGGTCTACCTGACCCGGCCTCTGGTCAACAGCCTCGTGGCGGCCATCCGCAGCGGCGGCGCATGGGACCAGGTCCGCCCGGCTCTGGTCCTGGTGGCCCTCATGGCCGGCGTCCTGGCCCTCACCGACGTCCTGCGGAGCGTCACGGTCTGGATCCGCACGGCCCAGGCCGAGCTGGTTCAGGACCACATCAGCGGCGTGATCCACCAGAAGTCCGTGGCCGCCGACCTCGCCTTCTACGACTCGCCCGACTTCTACGACCACCTCCACCGCGCCCGCAGCGACGCTCCCTACCGTTCGGTCGCCCTGGTCGAGACCCTGGGCAGTTTGCTGCAGAACGGCATCACTTTGGCGGCGATGCTCACCGTTCTGATCCCCTTCGGCCTGTGGATGCCGGTGGCCCTCCTCGGCAGCACCCTGCCCGCCTGCTATGTCGTATTCAGCCACGCCCTGCGCCAGTACCATTGGCGCCGGCGCACCACGGCCGAGGAGCGCCGCACCTGGTATTACGATTGGGTGCTGACCACCCGCGAAACGGCCGCCGAGGTGCGCCTGTTCCGGTTGGGCGGTCATTTCCAGTCGCTCTATCAATCTCTGCGCCGCCGGCTCCGCGACGAGCGCGTGGCCCTGGCCCGCAGCCAGAGCCTGGCTGAGATCGCGGCCGGCGCCGCGGCGCTGCTCCTTGCCGGTCTGGCTCTGGGCTGGATGATCTGGCGAACGGTCCACGGTCGGGGCACTCTCGGCGATCTCGCGCTCTTCTACCAGGCTTTCAATCAAGGCCTGGGGCTGATGCGGTCGTTGCTGGAAAGCGTGGGCCAGCTCTACGCCAACGTCTTGTTCCTCGGCAACCTGTTCGAGTTTCTGGCCCTCCAGCCGCAGGTAGTGGACAGCCCGTCTCCTGTCGCCGCCCCGGCTGCTGTGAAGCAGGGCATCCGTTTTTCCGGCGTCACGTTTCGCTACCCGGGCAGCGACCGGCCGGCCCTCGAAGACTTCAGTCTCACCGTTCCGGCCGGCCAGATTGTCGCCCTGGTAGGCCCCAACGGGGCGGGGAAGAGCACCTTGATCAAACTCCTCTGCCGCTTCTACGACCCCGACTCCGGCCGCATCGAGCTGGACGGGATCGACCTGCGGGGCCTTCCCATCGCCGACCTCCGCCGCCTAATCACGATCCTGTTCCAGGAGCCGGTCCATTACAACGCCACCGCCGCCGAGAACATCGCCCTGGGCGACCTCGCGGCATCCCCGGGCCGTGCCGAAATTGAAGCCGCCGCCCGCGATGCCGGGGCGGACGAGCCCATCGCCCGGCTCCCGCAGGGCTACAACAATCTGCTGGGAAGATCGTTTTCCAGCGGCGCCGAGCTCAGCGTCGGCGAGTGGCAGCGCCTCGCCCTGGCCCGCGCCTTCCTTCGCCGCGCTCCGATCCTCATTCTCGATGAGCCCACCAGCGCCATGGACCCCTGGGCCGAAGCCGACTGGCTCGCCCGCTTTCGCCGCCTCAGCGCCGGCCGCACGGCCCTGATCATCACCCACCGCTTCACCACCGCCATGCACGCCGACACGATCCACGTCCTCCAGCAAGGTCGCATCATCGAATCCGGCCGCCACCAGGACCTGATGGCCCTGGGCGGCCACTACGCCCAGTGGTGGTCCACGCAGATGAAATTGGTCTAGCGGGCCTACTTGTGCGCCGAGAACTGGTCTTGGGGCGGTTTCAGCTGGATCTCGATGGTCTTTTGCGGATCGCTGACGGTGTACTTCTCGCCAAACGTCTGATACCCGGTGGCGATCACCTGGATGAGGAAGGTGCCCTTGTTCAGCGGAGGCATGGGCGCCGTGCCTTGTTGGGTGGTGCGCAGCTCGTAGGAGCGCTTGACGTGCTTGCCCCTCATGGTCTTCACGATCACCGACGCCCGATCCACCGGCTCGTTGTTCTGGTTTACCACCTTGACGGTAATCTGCGTCTGATTGCTCTTGGCCTGCGCCACCGGCGCCAGGAAGAGGAGAAGCAGAGCCGCGACCGTAAGGGAGCGGTGGTTGAAGTGTAACGACACTCTAGAACACAAAATTGACGCCGCCTCGGAAGCTGCGGGCGGCCTGAATCAGGAACATCCTTCGGCCGTCCAGTGTCTGCAGCGGCACGTAGCCCTGGGCCAGCAGGTTGCGAAACTCGGCTGTCGCCTCGAACTTGCCGGGCAGGTAAGTCGTCTGCGGCAGAGGCTGTCGTACGGTTATGTTCACCCCCGGCAGGGCCCGCATGTCGGAGGCGTTGAAGACATCCGGCGCGGTCACCGAGGTGCGGCTCGCCCACTGGTAAGAAGACGCCACCTGCGTGTGGGTCTGCGGCAGCCGCGCCATCAACTGCGTGGTCACCGCTTGCTCGCGAACGGGCCTCAGCGCGGAGCGCAGCTCGCCGGCGCTATCCGTCGCCAAGGCGTCCCGATCCGCCACCAGCACCCCGCCCAGCCCGTAGATCACACCCATCTGCACGTGCTCGTTCCACTTGCGGGAATAGGAGACGCGATAACCGGAAACCTGGTAGGAGCCGCCATTGAAGGTCGAGGTGTTGTTAAACAGGTCCGGCAGGACATTGCCGTCGCTATAAAGGCCTCCGGGAAGCATGGCGGTGATGGCGGCATTCGAGAAGCTGTCCCGGTAAGCGGCCGCCTCTACCATCCCCGCGCCTACTTGCCGCTGGACGCCGATTTCCATGTGCTGGCCGCGCTGCAAGGCCGCATGCCCGTTCCGCATCGAGAGCCGCGGGTACACCGCCAGAGCCGAAAGGTTCCGCCCCAGCGCATCGTCGCCCGTCAGGCTCGAATCGAGCCGGGGAACCCCGCTGGTGTACCGCAGAATCACCCGCGTCCCGTCGTTCCAATGATAGGTGAGCTTCCCGAACGGGCTCAGATAGTTCATCCGATCCAGGAAGCTGATGGAATCATACTGCAGCCCGTATTCCAGCTCGGCCAGATCGCCGATCGGGACATGATCCTGGAAGGCGAAGGTGAAGGTCTGGAGCAGCGGTGCGTTGCGGGTGACCGGACCGAACAGAGCCTGGCCCGCCTCCACCGGCCGGAACAGTTGCCGGACGGTCAGCGAAACCTCCGGCTGCGCTCCGTAGGGCATCTCCCGGCTATAGCTGGTGTGGAAGCCGGCCGAGGGGGAGCCGCCGTTCGCGTCGAATCCCAGGTTGCCGCTCACCAGCAGGTTGTTGTTGCCGAACAGCGACGCCGCCACCGCAAAAGCGGTGCCCAGATCGCTCTCGCTGCCCAAGCTCGAAAACCCTCCGCCATCGCCCGCGCTTACCTTCACCATCCCCTGCACGTCGCCGAACGCCCCGCTGAATTTCCGCAGCACCGACTGTGTTTCTTTGTCTTGCAAGGGGTTCAGGCGCAGCACCGGCCGCGTGGAGGAGGCCGTCCGCAGGGCCCACTTCCAGTCGTCGCTCATGTCGCGCCAGTCACCGGCGCTGGGATAGATCAGATGGATCGAAGTCAGCAGGTTCGCCAATTCCACTTCCAGGTAGCTCCGGACCCCGGGCTGTATCAGGATCTTCTCTTTGATCGCCGGCAGGAAACTCGGAACGCTGACCCGGACGCCGTAGAAACCCGGGAACAGATCGTCGATGACGAAGCCGCCGCGGTCGTTGGTGTAAACCCGCCGCAGCGCGCGGCCGTCACCGCTCAGCAGAATCACCGTGGCGCCCATCCGGGGCAAACCGTGCTCGGTGCGAACCAGTCCGGCGATCGAGCCCACCACCGCGCCGGGCAGAGGGAAGGCAGCCAACAGAGTGGCAGCCAGCAGAACTGCTCGTTTCGCCTTAACCATGCACCTCCTCTGCGCCCCGCTTCTCGAACCGGCGGCACGCCGGGCTCCCCCGCTACTTCACCGTGAAGTTGGCCGTCGGAGTCACCGTCTGCTTGGAGATGTTATCGGTCACCTTCATCTCCAGCTTGTACTGCCCCGGCTCCAGACTGGTCAGGGGCAGGAGCTTTTCAATGGTCACCTGCTGGGCCGACGCCCCTTTGATGCTGTTGAGGTCCTCGGTGAAATCCAGCAGCTTCTCGTTCTTGCCCGCCCGGGAAACGTGGTATTCAATCGTGCCGCTCGGCCGGTTCGTCCCCTCGTCGATGCCGAAGTTATAAGCCTGCAGGTAAATGCCCAGCTTCTCCTTGCGGTCGAAGGTCTCATTGATCCGCGGGCGGATCTTGGTGCTGCCCACCACGAACTGCCCGGTGCCGATCGCCTTGGTGGGAACCTTCTCGATCACGTCGGCCAGGATCAGCGAGCTGGTGGCCAGCTTCTCGTCTTCGTAGCGAGGCACGCGCAGCGCCGTTTCGTACGTGCTCATGGTCTCGCCGATCACGTCTTTCAAAACCACGTTGAGCCGGTACATCCCGGGCGCCAGCGGAATGGCCGTCTGATAAATCGAGGCGCCCTGCACAGCCTGCTGCAGCAGATCGGTCGGAGTGTCCACCGTCACCACATTTTCAAAGGTGTTGGCCACACGGCGGGAAACCGTCGTGACGCGGCCGAAGATGTTGACCACCGCGTGCTGCAAGCCTTCCTTCTCCTTGAACATCAAATCCTTCCGCTGGAGCTGGATGGTTATGGCGGTCAGCACCGAGCTGTCGGTGATTTTCACGTAGTCGGTCCGGATCTGGAACGGCAGCGTGTTGTACCGGATGTGGCTCTCGACCGCCGACTCCAGGTCCCTGAACTTTACCGCCGGCGGCTTCTGCACCTTGGCGTAGAGTTCCAGCCGCTCGAACTCGTTCATGCTGGCGGGCTGGCCCCCGAGGGCCTGTCCCAGGCGCGTCCCGTCGGTGCGGTTGAAGCGGTCGGTCTTGCTTGCCAGGCCCATCTGCTCCATCAAGGTGAGACCGGCGTTCGGAACCATCAGCAGGGCGTCCTTCTCCGACGGGTCCATCGTGAGGCGGTACTCGCCCGTCATGGTCGGATCCACAAATTCGAGAATGATATTGGTGCCGATGCCCTCGATCCAGCGGTAGCGCCATTGCTCGAACGGGTATGTCGAAGTGGTGCCGCCACCCTCTTCGGGCGGCCGCTCGTAGGTCCCGCCGGAGGGATGCGACTCGATCTCGTCGGGTGGCCCGAACGTAATGTAGATCCGCCCGCGATCGGCCCTCCAGCCCGGAATGCCCGAAGCGTAACGCTCGTTAGCGTAGGCGATGCGCCGGTAGTGCTCTTCTTTGAATTCGTTCTCGACCGTGTCCGGGGTTGGGTCGCGCCGCAGCCAGAAGTTCTCGAGAAACTGCTCCCGCTCGTCGTCCGTGTTCAAGCGATGGAACGCCTGGCGCTCCTCGTCGGTGATGATGTAGACGACATCCTCGTTCAGCCACTTTTTGTAAGGCCCGGCCAGCTCCTTCTCCAGCTTCTTTTGCCGCGCCCTCTGCTGCTTGGCTGTGAGCGGCTTGGCCGTAGTCTCCGGAGGTTTGGCGTTCTTGTCGGCAGGTTTGGTATCAGCAGCAGTCAGCGCGAGAACGAGTACGCCGGAAAGGCACGCTACTCTTCGGAGCATACACCTCACCCCCTCTTCCAGGTTAGAGAGTGCCAGGCACACAAAGTTACACAATGATTGTAGGCCGGGACGAATGCAAGGTCAAGTAAACTTACAGGCTGGGAGACGCTACCGGTACTTTTTTTTGTACAAAATCTTCCAGAAAACGTAGAGCTGCGCCGCGGATTCGGTACAATGGTGTAAGTGGTTTGGATGCAAATAGTTACTGACTCGGTTCGGCTGGGAAAGATGGCCCCTGACGTGCACGCCCGAGGCGATCTAGGTGGGGGTGGAAGGAAACCTCCGCGTCGAGGTGTTTCCGAGCCTGGGTCCATGTTTCGCGACTTGCAGTTCCGATTCTCGAGAACGCTGCTGACCGTCCTGACGGTGGCGGCCGCCTTGGCTGCCCTGCTGAACTTCCAGCAGCAGAAACGATTCGAGCTGCCCGAGGACGGCGTGACCTGGGTCGACACCCACTTTGGGGTCGAGGCCAAGCGCGTCGCAGCGGACGGCCCCGCTTTCCGCAGCGGGCTCCGCGCCGGCGATGTCCTGCGGGCCATCAACGGCGTCGAAGTCAAGCAGTCCCTCCGCGTCCCCCAGATCCTGCTGGGCATCGGCACTTGGCGAAAGGCGGAATACACCATCCTGCGCCTGGGCGTGGAGCTGCGGCCTACGCTGATCATTCAGCCGGTGGAGCGCAGCCCGGTCCTTTATTACCTTTATGCACTGGGGCTGTTGCATCTGCTGATCGGGCTATTTGTGTTCTACCGCCGCGAAGGGGCCTCCAAGTCCCAGCACTTCTATCTTTACTGTCTGGCCTCGTTCCTGCTCTATTCGTTCCACTACACCGGCAAGCTGAACGTCTTCGATCGCGTCATCTACTGGGGCAACGTGGCGGCCACGCTGCTGGCCCCGGCCCTGCTGCTGCACTTCTGCCTGACGTTTTCCCAAGCCGGCTTTTCGCCGCGGCGCCGGAGGCTGGTCGACGCCCTCTGCTATGCGCCGGCGGCGGTTCTGGGGGCGATCCATGTTGCGGCGGCCATGGGGGTGCTCCAGACCTCCCTGGGCCCGGTCGATCTCCGCGAGTTGCTCGACCGGATCTCGTACGGCCTGCTGACGGCCTATCTTCTGCTCTCCGCCCTGGCCCTCGAGATGGCCTATCGCCGGGTCGCGGAAGCCGAAGATTCGCTCGTCCGGCAGCAGATGAAGTGGCTCAAGCGGGGAACCTTCTGGGGCGCGGCGCCGTTCGTGGCCTTCTACGCCATCCCCTACCTGGCCGGCGTGGTTCCCAAGTCGTGGATGGGTTTGGCCGTGCTGTCGCTCGGCCTGATCCCGCTAACCTTCGCCTATGCCATCGTCCGTTACCGGCTGATGGACGTGGACGTGATCTTCCGCCGCGGCTTCGCCTACTCGCTGGCCACCATGACCGTAGTGGGCGCCTTCTACGCGCTTCTGTTCACCCTGGGCGATCTGATCCAGAAAAACTTCAAGGACCTGCTCGGCCAGACCGGCTGGATCGTGGCCATGCTCGTCGCCGCTTTCCTGTTCCAGCCGCTGCGAAGCTGGATCCAGGAGCGGCTCGACCGCTTCTTCTATCGCGAGCGGTACGACTACCGCCGCACGTTGATCGAGTTTGCCCGCGAGCTGAACGCGGAAACCAACCTCGACGCCATGCTGACTTCGGTGGCTGAGCGGATCTCCCAGACCCTCGGCATCGAGCGTGCGGCCGTGTTCTGCCGGCGCGATGCGGCGGCCCAGGATGCCGCCGCCCACTGGGAGCTCTCCAAAGGACTCGGCCTGCGCGACCGCCAGGGCCATCCCATCCAGCCCGGCGATTTTCTCGACCTGAGCTTCCTCGATCCCGCCCGGCCCGAGTCGAGCTCCCAAGCCAAGCCTTACCTGTTCCTGGAAAGCACCCGCTGGCGCCTCGACGGCAGCGCCGCGGTTCGCAGCACCATCGCCGACCTCGATCTCACCTACTACCTGCCCTGCCTCGCGCGGGGCGGCACGGTCGCCTTCCTCGGTCTGGGCCGGACCTTCAACCGCGACTACCTCTCCGGGGAAGACCTCGAGCTGCTCCAGACCCTGGCCGGCTACCTGGGCATCGCCATAGAGAACGCCCGGCTCTACCAGTCGCTCGAGCAGAAGGTCGAGCAGTACGAGAGGCTGAAAGACTTCAGCGAGAACATCGTCGAGTCGATCCACGTCGGGATTCTGGCGGTGGATCTGGAAGACCGGGTCGAGAGCTGGAACACGCAGCTCGAGCTGATGTACGGGGTCTCGCGCGACCAGGCCGTGGGCCAGCCGCTCGGCGCCCTGTTCCCCGACGATCTGGTCCGGGAGTTCGTGCGCGTCCGCGAGGAAACCGGCATTCACAATATCTACAAGTACCACCTGAAGCCCGACACGCTGCCGCGTCCGGAGGGCGCCGCGCCCGCCGAGCCCTCCACCGACCGCGTGCTGAACATCGCCGTCGCGCCGCTGGTGGCCAAAAACTTCGACCGCATCGGCCGGCTCATCATCTTCGACGATGTGACCGACCGCATCGAGCTGGAGCAGCAGTTGCTGCAGGCCGAGAAACTGAGCTCCATCGGCCTGCTCGCCGCCGGCGTCGCCCACGAGGTGAACACGCCGCTCGCGGTGATCTCCACCTACGCCCAGATGCTCGCCAAGCAAGTCTCGCAGGACGAGCAGAAGGCCCGGCTGCTCGACAAGATCGCCTCGCAAACCTTCCGCGCGAGCGAGATCGTCAACTCTCTGCTGAACTTCTCGCGCACCTCCGCCACCGACTTCTCCCGCGTGGATCTTAACCGCGTGATCCGCGAAACCTGGACCCTGGTCGAGCACAAGTTCAAGATGGTGGGCATCCAGCTCGAAGCCCGGCTCGACCAGACCCTGCCCGAGATCGAGGGCAACACCGGCAAGCTCCAGCAGGTGTTCCTCAACCTTTTCTTGAACGCCCGCGACGCCATGCCGCATGGCGGCGTCCTGACGCTGCTAAGCGCCGGGCCGGATGGAAACCCGGGCGGCACGGTCCGCGTCGAAGTCAGCGACACCGGCGAAGGCATCGCCCCCGAGCACCTGAACCGCATCTATGATCCGTTCTTCACCACCAAGGGCGGCCAGAAAGGCACAGGCCTCGGCTTGGCCGTCACTTACGGCATCATCAAGGAGCACGCCGGCGCCATATCGGTCGAGAGCCAGCCTGGCCGCGGCACCTATTTCCGGCTGGAGTTCCCGCCCGCCCGGAAAGAGGCGCCGGTTCGGAAAGAAGTCCATGCCTGAAAATCACCCCGCCCGCAGGTCCCTGGCCCCTGACCCGCGGCCGTGGACCCCTGGTCCCCAAAGGAAGGTCCATGCCTGACCTCAAGGGAAAGATCCTGGTCATCGACGACGAGGCTGAGATCCGGGAGAGCCTGGAGACCTTGCTCGTCTATGAAGGCTACGAGGTTGACACAGCCGAGGACGGCGGCAGGGGCCTCGCTCGCCTGGAAGCCAAGCCGTACGATCTGGTCCTGCTCGACCTGATGCTGCCCGACCGCTCGGGACTACAGGTCCTCGAAGAGTTGCGCCGCCGCGACACCGAAACGCCGGTGTTCGTCGTCACCGCCTACGGCTCGATCGAGAACGCCAAGGCGGCCCTGAAGAGCGGCGCTCAGGACTTCATCACCAAGCCCTGGGACAACGACAAGCTGCTCATCGACATCGACCGCGAGATCTCGGAAAAGAAGCTCAAGCGCGAGAACGTCCACCTCAAGCGCGCGCTGAAGCAGCGCTACAACTTCTCCAACATCATCGGCAAGAGCGAGGTGATGCGCAAGGTGCTCGACCTGGTCGGCCAGGTAGCCCAGAGCCGCTCCACGGTCCTGCTCCACGGCGAGAGCGGCACGGGAAAAGAGCTGATGGCCAAGGCCATCCACACCAATTCGCCGCGCGCCGAGCGCGCCTTTGTCGCCGTCAACAGCGGCTCGTTCCCTTCCGACCTGCTCGAATCGACGCTCTTCGGCCACCTCAAGGGTTCCTTCACCAGCGCCGTCCACACCAAGAAAGGCTACTTCGAGATCGCCGACCAGGGCACGATCTTCCTCGACGAGATCTCGACCATCAGCCTGGAGATGCAAGCCAAGCTCCTGCGCGTTATCCAGGAGAAGGAATTTGTCCCCGTGGGCGGCGTCGAAACCGTCAAGGTCGACGTCCGCATTGTCGCCGCCACCAACATCGACTTGCGCAAGCAGGTCGAGGAGGGCCGGTTCCGCGAAGATCTCTACTACCGTCTGAACGTCATCCAGATCGACCTGCCCCCGCTGCGCGACCGCCGCGAGGACATTCCTCTGTTGGTCGAGCACTTCTTCACCAAGTATTGCCGGGAGAACGAAAAGTTCCTCGACGCCGAAGGCCGCTCCCGGCTTCGCTTCGCCCCCGAAGCCATGCGCATGTTGATGGACTACCAGTGGCCCGGCAACGTCCGCGAGCTCGAAAACGTAGTCGAGCGCGCCGTCGTGCTGGCCACCGACCTTACCGTCCCGGTCGACCTGCTCCCCGACACGCTTCTCACCGCGAGCGGCATCCACATCCGCCGCAAGCTCCCCACCTTCGAGCGCCCGCCCGAAGCGTCTCTATTCGACATCATGGACGAGTTCGAGCGCCGCATGATCATCGAGCAGCTCGAAAAGTACAACTGGAGCCAGACCGACGCCGCCGAAAGCTTCCGCATCCCCCTTTCGACCCTCAATCAAAAGATCAAGCGCCTCAACATCGAGATCAAGCGCAAGCGCGACCTCGCCAACGCCACCAACCACTGACGCCAGCTCCAAACCCCTCATCCCGCAGCCCGGGGCTCTCAGTCGATGCGGCAGACGTAGCCGGACGCCGGGCTCCCGGTGTCCTGCCCGCCCGGAGCGATCCCTGCGTCGCAGTAGTATAGATGTCCCTTGTACAGGCTCATCCCGTGCGGGTCCGGGTCGTCCTTCGACAGGGTGATCTGTTCCAGTATCCGCCCGTCGTGGGTGTCGAGTTTCTGGATCAGGTGGTCGGTCGAGTGCATCACCCAGATCGCCGAGCTGTCCCAGCCCAGCCCGTGGGCCCGCCCGAAGTGCACCGGAATCTGCCGGATCACATGGAAATCCTGGGGGTCCACCAGCGACAACTTCTGCAGCTTGAGCGCCGTCATCCACAGCCCCTCTTTGGTGAATTCCAGGCCATGAACGCCGCCCCCGCCCGGCACCGGATACCGCGCCACGGTCTTACCCGTTGCCGGATCGGCCTTGACCACTTCCCCCGTGGTCGCATCAGTCGGCTGCGGCGGCCGGCCCACCGCCTTGCCGTTGGCCGCCATCCAAAGATAGCCGCCGCCAAAGGCGATCCCGCTCGTGTTCGACGACTCGGTGGGCACGCTCCGAATCAGCTTCCCATCGAAGCTCATCAAGTGGGCCCGGTCGGTCACCTGCTCCCCGATCCAGAACCCCTCCTTGACCGTCTCCAGCCCGTTGGGATGCCCATCCGGCGACTTGAACAACTTCACGACCTTCGCCGCGCGGCTAGGAACCTCGGTAGGCCGAGCCGAAGCCGTCGCGGCCGTCACAAGCATCGCTCCAAGAAACTCTCTACGTTCCATAATCCCCTCCCTGGAATTTGACGATTGGTTGATTGACGATTGAAGATTGGACGCAACCAGCGCTAGACTCGACCTGCCACATTGTCATATGCCGGCTTGTCGAGGTTTCGCTTTGGCCGGCGGCTCGAAGTCTATCACATCTGCCGGTTCGAGCACCGGATCGCGGCCGGCGTTGGCCGAGGTAGAAGCGGCGCCTACGGCTAGCCGCCACCTCGACCAGGGGCGAAGCCCCCACCATGGCCACCCGGCTCCTCCCGGCATTCTGCGGTTCAAAAGCATAACTTGAGCCGTTTGTAGCATCTTGCCGGGCGCATTGCAAGTCATAGATTAGACGGGGGATAAAAGTTCCCTCTAGACAGCCTCTACAGGATTTGGTAGGATGCCCCTTTTGTCTGTCCGTGGAATGGAATTCCTCAAGGATGAGAGCGAGCTCTAGACTTACTATCTTCGGAATACTAGTGCTGGCCGCGACTACGGTCCAGCTTTCCTGTAATAGTGCCGCCCTCCGGCGTACCGAGTGGATGGCTGCCACGCCGCTGCGGCCTTGGTCGGCGCCCCCAGCATTCCGGCCGGCGGCGACGCCGTTGCTCGAGGCTCCGCCGGCGATTGAAGCCCAGCCGAGTCCCGTCGAGCGGGATCAGCCCGTTCTGCTCATCGAACAGAGTGAGCGACGCCGGCTGCTCGCGACTGTGCGCCGCGACCGCTCCTGGCAGAACCCCGACCAGCTCCTGGATGAGTTCCACGCCCAGGAAGTGGAATCCTGGAAGCAAACGCCCTCCGCCGCTTCCGGGCAAAACGAGCCACTCCTTCTCGAAGAGCTCTTGCGCCTCAACATTCCAGAGGACTCCCGGCTCTCCCCCGAGATGCAGCGGCTCTTGTGGACCACCAAATCCGACCTGCCGCTGGCTGTCAATGAGCAGGTCCTGCGCTACGTGAATTATTTCCTGGGCCGGGGACGCAACACGCTGCGCCAGAGTCTCCGCCGGGCCGGCAGCTACCGCCCGATGATCTCCCGCATTCTGGCCGAAGAGGGCGTCCCGCAGGACCTGATTTACCTGGTCCAGGCGGAGTCGGGCTTCCGCCCGCAGGCCCGTTCGCCGAAGAGGGCCTCCGGCATGTGGCAGTTCGTGGCCGGCCGCGGCCGCGAGTACGGCCTGAACCAGAA